>DIFE01000106.1 GCA_002418985.1 Deltaproteobacteria bacterium UBA5756 | reverse complement strand
GGGAAGTAGGTGGTGGATTTGGGCTGGCGAGGCTTCTTGCCACTCACGCGTGTGATATGTTATAAAGCAACATGGCACTGTGCAAACCGGAAAACAGGTGGTGGATGCCTTTCAACGTGAACGGTGTGTTATATCGCCACTCCGTTGGCACGAAAAATAAGAAGACGGCCAAGGCAAGCCACGGAAAAATCATCAGTTCCATCGCCAAAGGAAAGTGGTTGTATAAGGCTAAGAAACGCCCCCGGTACACTTTCCGCGAACTTGCCGTCAAATGCGAGGACCATGCCAACGTCCATCGCAGTAACTACGCTAAAGTAGCCAAGCGCATCGTTTCTTGTCCTTTTATTCCTTTCAGTGATCTCCCGCTCGTTGAGTTTTCTCAGTCCCAAGTCCCAGAGCTCCAAACTGATCTTGCTGCGGCGGGGAAAAGAACCTCCTACATAAACAGAACTATTGTCGAGCTCAAGACGATGATTTTCCGTTCTGTTCAGTGGGGCATGACCAATCCAGGCTTCAGGGAAAGAGTCCGGGACATAAGAATGCTGAACGCTAACAACCGCCTTCGTTTCTTATCTCTCCATGAGATACAGCGTCTCTTCAAGGCGTGCATTGAAACATCAACCGGTCACAACGGGAACGCCCGTGAGACTCCCCACCTTCTGTCGATCATCACAAGCGATAGCTGGCGTCGACCTCCCGACGGTCGCGTCCTTGCTCGGACACTCGGACATTAAGCTGACAATGAGGTATACTCACCTTTGTCCGGACTATAGAAAAGCAGCGGTAAATTCACTGCACACTTTTCGCACAGTTGCCTCTGCTGCAGATGCTAAGAACGTTTATGGATAATACTTTACGTAGCGTACATTTCTACACCAATGAAGGGGAGGTCGTCGAGGTATGAGCCTTCTGCGCATCATCCCTTTCGGGACCGATCTTATCGATGAAGTCGCCGCCATCGTTCAGGAGGATGCCGCAGCCGGGATAGACCCGGTCATCGTCTTTCCCGGAAAACGTCCGTCGATCTACCTCAAAGCCCATCTTGCCGAGGCTTCAGGCGGAAAGGCCTTTTTCCCGCCGCGATGTTTTTCCCTTGATGAGCTTATCGATCACCTCGCCCGCAGGCGCAACCCGGGATTCACGGTAATCGATCACGCCGACGCCGTCTGGCTCGTTTTCGGTCTGATATGCTCCCTGAAGGCATTCGATCATCACGTCTTCAGCGGAAAGGGGTTTGGTGATTTTTTCCACTGGGGAAGGCACCTTGTCACTTTTATCGACCGCCTGGATATGGAAGGGATCGACAACGACGCCCTCATCAATATCGAGAGGAACGCCTCCATCGGCTACGATGTGCCGCAGAGCGTGAACGAACTCCTCTCCAATATATCCCTCCTGAGAACTGAATTTCATCGTTTACTCCATGAAAACGGCTGGTTCACAAGGGGCACGCAGCATATCGCCGCCGTGGAAGAGACGCGGGATGGGCCGCCAGAGGACCTCGGCACGGTGGTCTTCGCGGGGCTTTTCGGCCTCACGGGAGGGGAGCGTCAGGTAATCAGGTCATTCTGGGATTCGGGCAGGGCTACCGTGGTGCTGAGCGGCAGCCCCGAGGACTGGTCCATCCTCAAGGACCTTGTCTCCTATCTCAAGGCCATCGTGGAATATAAGGCAAATCCCTTTGCCGCATCCCCGTCCATTCACCTCCATGCCGGACAGGATACGCACGCGGAGGTCCTTGAGGCTTACCGGATCCTAGAGGAAGGCGCCCGCAAGAAGACAGCGATCGTCCTGCCTGTCGCCGATCCCCTCTTCCCACTTCTAAATTTCGTCGTGGACAGGACGGACCTGCGGTGCAATATCTCCCTCGGACATCCCGTGGACAGAACAGCGCTCTTCGACCTCATACGCCATATCCTCAACGCCCGGATGGAGAAAAGACCCGACGGGCAGTACCCGGCAGAAAAATACCTGGCCGTAGTTCTCCACCCGTTCGTCAAAAATCTAGACCCTGAATCCGGCCTTCGCGGGCTTCTTCTTCACATAGAACGGGCCCTCTCGGGCGAAGCGGGACAGAGCGCGATAGCCGGCAATCCTCTGATCAGTCTCGCTGAGGTAGAAGCCGAGGCGGCCTCATGGACGCCGCCCCCGGGAAAGACGGTCGCTCCCGAGGCACTCAGTGAGGTACACCGCCTCCTGTTCAGAAACTTCGAAGGGGTCTCCACCATAAGCGAGGTGGCGACCGGTCTGGAAGAGGCCCTGGAGGCGATAATCCTCAAGACGCCGGTTCATTCCTATGTCCTGTCGGGTACCATCTTCGAAAGTTTCCTCGGAGCTCTGGCGTCGTTGAAGTCGGCCCTGTTCAGCTCCGACAGGCTGTCCGCCGATCCCGCCCTGAACACACGGGCGCTTTGCGATATCACGCTTGACTATCTCGGCAAAGGCACCCTTCCCTTTGACACACATCCGGTGGAAGAACTCGAGGTCATAGGGATGCTGGAATCGAGAAGCCTCTCCTTTGACCGCGTCATCATCCTTGACGTCAACGAAGGCGTCCTGCCTGGACCCAGGGAGGTCAACCCCGTGGTCCCTCTGGGCGTCTTCGAAACCCTGGGGATTCCGCCCCCTGAATTCACCGAGGCGATTTACCGGTACAACTTTTACCGGCTCGTCGGAAGCGCCCGCGAGGTCCATCTCGTATATCGCGCCAGCGACGACAGGCCCCGCAGCAGGTACGTCGAGGAACTGCTCTGGAAGGAAGAAAAGGCTCAGGGAAGGCTCAATGTCATGCCCGTCAGGCAGACGGTTCTCCCCGTCAATCTGAAGCGGGACAAGCTGCCCCCGGTTATCGAAAAGACTGACGCCACCATGCGCGCCCTGAAGACAAAACGTCTTTCACCGAGCGCTGTCGACACCTACATACGATGTCCCTTGCTCTACTATTTCACCCGTCTTATAGGCCTCGAAGAGCGCCGCACATTTTCCGGAGATATCGAAGCCACCGATCGCGGAACAATCATTCACGGTATACTTCATGAAACCTTCCGCCCGTTCCTCGGGTTTCCCCTCGTGAAAGACATGGAAAACGAAGTCCGGAAAAACCTGGACAACGCGCTGAAATCACATTTCAAAAACAGCCCCGGCTCCGGAGAATTCTACCTCTTCCAGCGCATAGCGGCATATAAGCTTGACTCCTTCCTGAGGCGGCACCTCAAGACCTTAAGCGAACCCGTGATAATAGCCCATCTCGAGGAAAGATTCCGCGCCGACGTAAAGATAAAGGGTGATGCCGTCACCCTCTTCGGCCGGATCGACCGCGTCGACCGCAGCACCGTGTCCGGCAGGTACACCGTCATCGACTACAAGACAGGAACTGTCAGGCAATACCCTTCACGGATCATGCAAAAAGCCGATTTCGGCGATATCAAATCCATCCACGATCACGTCCCCTCATTCCAGCTTCCCATCTACATGCACATCTTCTCGACACAGGAGAGTGTCCCCCTCGACAGCATGGACGCGGAGCTCATTCTCCTTGGCAGCAACGGCGAAGATACATTTTACAAGAGCAAGAATGAACTGGAAAACAAGCACCTTCTCGACGCCTATACACAGGGTATCGAAACAGTCCTGTCGCATATGTTTGACCCCAACGAACCCTTCAGTGCCTTCGATACAAGCCGCTGCATGGACTGCCCGGCGAGAAACCTGTGCCATATGTAGTGAGGACGGGTAATAGGTTATGGGTTATGGGTGATGGGAAAAGATAAAAGAACCAGCCCGGGGTTTTCTTTCCCCGTAGCCCATGATTCACTGCTGTCCAAAATAACCCACTT
>DIFE01000055.1:8176-15991 GCA_002418985.1 Deltaproteobacteria bacterium UBA5756 | reverse complement strand
GGAAGCATATTGGAACTGTTCGATGGCCTGTGACTGTCCGGAAAGAGAATGACCTTTACATTATTTTGGACAGATGTGGCATTTTCCTTATATGCTATGATCATCTGAGGGATCATCCGCCAGAAGCGGTCTTACTATGTACCGGGGCAATGAAAAGGTTGATGTGAAGCAGTCCGTACCTGTGAAAGGAAGTGTGATGTGAAAGACGATCGTTCAAAACGCGTATATGATGCGCTCTTCAAGCCTCAAAGCATCGTCATCGTCGGGGGCAGCGAAAGCCTCGGCAAGCCCGGCGGGAACGTGCTTGCCAATATTGTCGATCATGATTATCACGGGACCCTTTGGGTGGTGAACCCCGGCGGGCAGGTCAAAGGCCTTCCCACATTTCCCTCGGTGTCGGACCTGCCGGATGTGCCCGAGCTTGGCATTATTGCGATCCCGGCCGCATTTGTCGCCGAGGCGCTGGAAGGGCTCGGCCGCGGGGGAACAAAGGCCGTCGTCATCCTCTCCGCTGGTTTCGGCGAGAAAGACGAAAAAGGAAGGCAGGAGGAAAGGCGCCTTCTTGCCATTGCCGATAGTCTTGGGATGACGATAATCGGACCGAACTGTTCCGGGTTCATGACGCCCCGGTACAGCGGAAAATTCGCGGGCATCATCCCCGAACTGAAGCCGCGGTCCATTGATTTTATCAGCGGCTCAGGCGCGACGGTGGATCTCGTAATGGAGCAAGCCGTCCTGCGCGGGCTGTCCTTCTGCAACGTTGTAAATGTAGGGAACTCCATCCAGATCGGTGTTGAGGACCTCATCGCCCTCTACGATGAAAACTATGGCACCGAAGGATCTCCCATCCTGATGCTCTACCTCGAGTCACTGAAAAAACCGGGACTCCTCTTGAAGCATGCACGCGCCCTGACTGAGAAAGGGTGTGCCATCGTGGGCATCAAGTCGGGCGTTTCCGCGTCCGGCGCAAGGGCGGCGGCAAGCCATACCGGCGCCATGGCTACCGACGATACTGCCGTTCAGGCCCTCTTTGACAAGGCGGGTATCATACGGGTGAAGAGCAAGATGGAGATGATCGATGTGGCCTGCGCCCTTATGGGCACGGGCGGGCGGCTTAGGGGAAACCGGGCCTGCGTCGTCACCGATGCCGGGGGCCCCGGTGTCATGCTCACCGACGAACTGGAAAGACAAGGCCTTGTATTGCCGGTGCTTGGTGAGAAGACCCGGGGAAGGCTCGGCGGTATACTGCCGCCGGAAAGTTCCGTTGCCAACCCCATCGACTGTCTCCCATCAAGGACGGCCTCCCAGATCCGGGAGATATTTCAGGTGCTCGGTGAGGAAGAATCGGACTCGATAGATGTCATTGCCATACAGGTCGGCAACCCGGGAATGTTCCCCAACAGGGAGATCTATCATGAGGTTGCCCGGGCGATGAAGAATTGCCCCATTCCCGTTATCCCCACGCTGAGCTCCGTTACGACCTGCGCCGCGCCGATCGGGGAATTCGTCTCCGACGGGCATTTCTATTTTCCCGACGAGGTGAATCTTGGCGGCGCCCTGGGCAAAGTGCTGCGCCGCCCGGCAGTCTTTGCGGCATCCGGCGAGCTCGCCCACTACGATCGGGCAGGCATACAGAGTGCATTGAAGGGACAAACGGGTCCCTTGACGGCGTTGGCCGTGACGGAGGTCCTCAAGCACGCAGGGTTTGTTTTCCCGCCGCAGGTCGAGGCCCTGTCCCTCACGGAAATGAAAAATGCCTGCGAGACCGTGGGTTATCCGCTGGCAATGAAGGTCCTCGGGCCTCTCCACAAGAGCGATATCGGCGGAGTAAGGCTTATGATAAAGGACGCCGGCGACGCCGAGGCGGCGTGGCACGACCTCAAGAGCGTTGAGGGTGTCCGGGGTGTCCTGGTCCAGCGGATGGTGGAAGGGACGGAGGTCATTCTGGGGGCAAGCCGGGCCGATGGGTTCGGCCACCTCGTGATGTTCGGGCTTGGCGGCATATACACCGAGGTTTTGAAAGATGTCAGCTTTTGCCTTGCTCCCGTGTCGAGGGAGGAGAGCCTCCTGATGGTGAAGGCAATCCGCGGTTATCCCATCCTCGAGGGCGTCCGGGGTCAAAGAGGAATCTCAACGGAACGTGTCTGTGATTATGTCGAAAGGCTGGGTCGTCTCGTCCATGATTTCCCCGCCATCGGTGAGATCGATCTCAATCCTCTCAAGGGCAGCGGCAGCGAACTCTATGTTGTCGATGCAAGAATCATTCTGCACGCTTCACCTCCTTAGGTATTTTGTTGACAAAAAAAGGCCGGTCTCATGACCGGCCTTTCAGTTATTTTCGCGGTGCTTTACAGCTTGAAAAGGAGGTCCGTGTAAGACGGAACCGGCCACGTATCCGCGGGAACCAGCTTCTCCAGGTTGTCGATATCGATGCGCAGGGCCTGCATTACCGTGAAGACCTTGTCGCGATAGCTTTCAGCCTGCTTTACCGTTTCTGAGATGGCCTGGGCCTTCTCGACAGCTGCCTCGAGTTTGCCGACGTTCTTGTAGGCGGAGGTGAGAATGGCGCCGAGCTTTTTCAGTATATCCTCGGGAATCGCGGCGGGACCCTTGACGGATTTGAGATCGTCAATGGAATCGGCAAGGAAAGTGGCGTATTCCAGCACGGCGGGAAGGAATTGCTTCCTGACCATGTCGATAGCGACGAGGGCCTCGATGTTGATCTGTTTCGCATAGGTCTCAACGTAGATATCATAGCGGGAGTGAAGTTCCTTGCGGGAAAGAACGTCGTACTTTTCAAAGAGCTTGAAGGACTTCTCGGTTACAAATGCCTTCAATGCATCGACGGCGTTTCCGATATTGGGAAGACCTCTGTTCTCGGCTTCTTTCAGCCACTCTTCAGAGTAGTTGTTCCCGTTAAAGATCACCCGGTTGTGTTTCTTCCAGATATCCCGTATAATCGCGGCGGCTTCCGCGGTCTTGTCTTTTGTCTTTTCCAGCCGCGTGGCCATCTCATCGAGGGCTTCCGCCGCTATGGTATTCAATGTCACATTCGACCCGGCGATCGACTGTGCCGAACCAACCATCCTGAACTCGAACTTGTTGCCCGTGAAGGCAAAGGGCGAGGTCCTGTTCCGGTCTGTGTTGTCTCTGGGTATCATCGGAAGCGTATCGACGCCCACGCTGACGAATTGCTCTCCCCTCGACGACGTCTTTTCGCCTTTCGCGATCTTTTCGAGTATCTCTGTCAACTCTTCGCCCATGAAAATGGAGATGATGGCGGGCGGGGCTTCATTGGCTCCAAGACGGTGGTCGTTTCCGGCGGTTGCGCAGGTTGCCCGCAGGATATCCGCATGGGTGTCAACAGCCTTGACCATTGCGCTCAGGAAGAGAAGGAACTGGACGTTCTCGCTGGGTGTGCTTCCCGGTTCCAGGAGGTTTGCGCCGTCATCGGTCGAAAGGGACCAGTTGTTGTGCTTCCCCGACCCATTGATCCCCGCATAGGGTTTTTCGTGGAGGAGACAGACGAGATCGTTGCGGACGGCCACCTTCTGCATGGTTTCCATGACCAGCTGGTTGTGGTCGGTGGCGATGTTGGTGGTGTCAAAGATAGGGGCCATCTCGAATTGTGCCGGTGCGACCTCGTTGTGTTTTGTCTTGGAGGTGATGCCCATCTTCCAGAGTTCCATATCGAGGGCATGCATGTAATCGGAGACACGATCCTTTATGGCGCCGAAATACTGATCTTCAAGCTCCTGACCTTTGGGCGCAGGCGCTCCGAAGACCGTACGGCCCGCCAGAAGGAGGTCAAGGCGTTCCGTGTAGAATTTCTTGTCGACGAGGAAGTATTCCTGCTCGGGGCCCACAGTGGAGGTAACTCGCGTGGCGGTAACATTGCCGAGGGCCGCCAGAACCCTCAAAGCCTGTTTTGAAAGGGCCTTCATGGAACGCAGAAGAGGCGTTTTCTTGTCAAGCGCCTCACCGCGATAGGAGTAAAAAGCCGTCGGGATCGTAAGGGTGACGTTGCCGCTTTCGTCCTCTTTCAGAAAGGCGGGCGATGTGCAATCCCAGGCCGTGTAACCCCGTGCTTCGAAGGTTGCCCGCAAGCCGCCGCTCGGGAAGGACGATGCGTCAGGCTCGCCCTGGACGAGCTGTTTGCCCGAAAATTCCATGATCACGCTTCCATCGGGGGCGGGAGATATGAAAGAATCGTGTTTCTCGGCGGTGATCCCCGTCAGGGGCTGAAACCAGTGTGTATAGTGCGTGGCACCTTTTTCGATGGCCCAGTCTTTCATCGCGTTGGCGACGACATCGGCGACATCGGGCCTCAGCGGCGTGCCCTGTTCAATCGTCTTTTTGAGGGCCTTGTATACCTCTTTCGGCAAGCGTTGTTTCATCACCTTATCGTTAAAGACGTTGGACCCAAAAATTTCTGTCAGTTCCATGGTATCCTCCTTACAAGTTTGGACCGGACAAAGCCGTATATTAACACTTTCCGTTAAGTCAGGAAAGTTTTATTCAGTCGGTAAACGTTGACCTGGGGGTGAACTTCTTTGTTCGGTGTGCTTGTAATATCCTCGGGGTCTTTGAGGGAACACGTCAATGTGTGAAAACAGTATAATACGCTACTATTGAATATACAAGTAAATTTTCGTGCACTCCGGTAGCCGGGCCGGGCCGCGGCAGGGGTCGTTTTATCTACTTCGGCATGATCCTCACGATCATATCGTCATCCCTGCTCGGGTTGCCACGCCCGTCTCTGTTACTGGTAAGGAAATAGAGGTAGCCGTCCGGTCCGGCCACCACGTCCCTCAGCCGTCCGAAACGGCCTTCGTCGTCATCCGTCGCGAACCATCTCTCGATGGCGAGGACCTGGTATCCGCCCGCTTCTGTCTTGAGCCGCACACGAATAAGGGCCCTGCTCTTGAGGGTGGCGACAAAAAGATCGTTGTGAAGATGCGGCAGGGGTCCCCTGGTGTAAAAGGTGATCCCTGAAGGCGGCGTCGCCTTCCTCCACACGACGAGGGGATTGACGTAGGGCGTCCCCGACGGGGCTCCGGCCACCTCGGGCCACCCGTAGTTGCCCCCTTTGCGAATGACATTTATCTCGTCGTTGCCGAAGGTCAGGGACTCTCCCGACGGTCCGTGTTCGGAGGCGAATAGTTCCCTCGTCACCGGATGCCAGGCGAGACCCTGGGGGTTGCGGTGGCCGTACGACCAGACGGGCGAATTCCTGAAAGGGTTGTCTGTGGGGACGGAGCCCTCCGGCGTTACCCTCAGGATCTTTCCGTTGGGCGAATTGAGGTCCTGGGCGAGGTTTCTCTCATAGATCTCGCCCGTCGTTACGTAGAGCATCCCGTCGGGGCCGAAGGCGATGCGCCCCCCGTCGTGAAACCGGGCTCCCGGGATTGCGTCAACGATGATCCTGTCGAACTTCCCCTGTTCGCCCTCGTCCTTCAACCTGATGACCCTATTGTAAAGCTTGCCTTTATCGCGGTAGGTGTGCATGGCATAGACGTACGGTTTCCCCGGAAACTCCGGATGAACGGCGAGTCCCATGAGACCGCCTTCGCCGGTGTGGGCGACCTCCACGACAGCGTAGGGTCTGGCTTCGAGGACGCCGTTTCTGATGAGTCGCACCCTGCCGGGTCTCTCGCTGACGAGAGCCCCGCCGTCGGGGAGAAAAACGAGGGACCAGGGAGCCTCCAGGTTTGTGATCCAGGGGCGGACCACAACGTTGTCTCCCTCGGGCATGAATTTGTCCCGCACCGTCTGGGGAACGGGGCCTACCTCGATGGAACCCGCGGGAGGTGCCGGGACAAGACCGCAAAACAACAGAAGAATGAGGAGGGCGGGGGCCAGAACTGTCTTTGTCGTCATAAGTTAAGGATATGCGGGTGCACCCCGCGTGTCAACGGGGTGCCCGATGGAGGCGCGCCAGGCTTGTTTTCCCCGGCGCGAAGCGTCTGCTCGATGGGATCAATAGTAGGGCAGTTGCTCGTCGAAACGCTGTTTGCCGTTCCGATACCACGCTGCGACATGCTTCACCGCTTCGACGGCCTTTGTCTGGGCGGCGAGGTCGGAATTGAACCCCTGGTGAGGCTGAACGTAGATGTTGGAGCTTCTGTCGATCGATCTCTCCACCAGTGTTTTTGCCGCCAGAAGGTCCGTGTCGGTGGTGGTGGGCTCCCCGAGCAAAAGTGCGGCGAATCTGGATTCCCCGCTGAAGACATCAAGTCCGATGCCTGTTATCTTTCCCGAACGATACAGGTCCAGAAGGACCGATTCCGGAGCGATTTCCCCCCGTGTTACATTGATGAAAATGAGTTTTTTGGTTGCCTGTTCGAGATACTTCTTTGAAAAATAGCCCACGTTATAGAACCTGCTTTCCTTGTTCCGTGTCAGGTTCATGGTGTTGATGACAATATCGCTGGACAGGATGGCCTCCTCTTTGGAGACAAAGCGTACCGATCCCTTGTAGAGACGATCGAGTTCCTCCTGCCTGATGTCTGTGCCCTGCACGGTCAGCCCGTTGGCCTCTGCAAGTTCGTATGTCCTCTTACCTATCTTGCCGACGCCGAAAACGGTAAGGGTCCGGTGCCCGCCAAGCTCCATGAAGGCCCGGGAGTCCTTCCTCTCGAAGGCGACCGTGTTGAGCGAGTAATGGTTCAGCTCTCCGGCTGCGGCGTAAAGGAACTTCATCGCCGTTTGTGCGACGGCGTTCACGCAGTACTCGCGCAGCGACGCTATGTTCACCCTGTCCGCAAGATGCTCCAGGTGGTCATACCCGGCGCTTCGGGTTATGACACTTTTTTTGACCCCCTCCAGATAATGGTCGGGCAGGACCGAATGGGTCTTCGTCGTTATGATCTCCGGCAGTTTCACCGTTGGATTGTCCCGTAAGAATTCCTGGACGTTTTTCGGGGTTATAAGATACGAATGCCCTTTGGGGATGTCATCCTTTTCGATCGCCCTCGAGATCTCTTCTTCCAGATGGCGCGCTTCCGGTCCAAGGGCTTCGAAATGCATAATATCATATGTGTTGTTGATGTCTTTCACATCCGCTCCGGTAAGATTATATTTGCTGTTTTGTTTATCTATTGTCGCGCAATCGTTCTGTCTTTTCAACTGAATTCCATGCTGTTTTTTTCTTCCCGTCCTTTCGGTATTTCTGTATATTACCGGTATGAAAACCGTTCTGCTGCTCACCGTTTCGAATGTATTCATGACTTTTGCCTGGTACGGCCACCTGCGATACAAGGAATCGTCCCTGTGGAAAGTGATACTTGTCAGCTGGCTAATCGCCTTCGCCGAATATTGTTTTCAGGTTCCCGCGAACCGGATCGGTCATTACCAGTTTTCCGCAGCCCAGTTGAAGATAATCCAGGAGGTCATAACCCTGGTCATCTTTGCCATCTTCTCCCTGCTCTATCTGAAGGAGGATTTCAAATGGAACTACCTGATCGCCTTCGCCATGATGGTGGGGGCAGTGTTCTTCATGTTTAAAGATTAGAGACGGTTTCGGGTTTCAGGTGAAGACGGTCTGTTGCCCAAACCGGCCCCCCTGTCATCGGCGGAACTTTCGGGACACCCTTCACGTCTTCACCTTCTACCCTTTTCTCCGATTCCGTTGATGGTCACTGGAGACTGTATCTTTTTTTGTCCTTACCAGCTTTTGCCTCATCTCACTGCCGTGCTGATCGCGGTGGGCTTGGAACACAGGGACAGTCTTGAACATCTGGAAAGACTGTCTCACGCCCGCTTTGCCCTTCGGGCCCGCTGGAGGCATTAAAGAGAGGATTGGAGGAAGCCTTA
>DIFE01000055.1:0-8103 GCA_002418985.1 Deltaproteobacteria bacterium UBA5756 | reverse complement strand
GGTCATCGTTGTGGGACAGGTTTGAACGAAGTATCATGGTTCTTTACCTCCCGCGTAGCGGGATCGAAGATTCCCGGGAATTTCAGTATTCTCAAATTCCCGGGAAGGTTTTTGTCTTTCTCCCCATCCTCTCTTCTATGCCTCCAGAGAGGAGCCTTAAGGCGACGAACGGGTCCCGTCTTCTGTTACGGGATAAACGTGAGACAGTCTTTTTGGAAAGGGGGGTTTGGGCAACGGGCCGAAGAAATCTCATACTGCCGCGGCAGATGGATGGGCATGGTTTGAACAGGGCTTTTGTTTCTGTTCTTTGCCTGAAACTCGAAACTCGAAACTGGAAACCGTCTCTAGCGTGTTTCTGTGGTTATTACTATGCGCCAGTAGCTGTCGCAAAGGGGTGCGGTTTTCCAGATGGCCGACTTTTTCACGACCTTTTCCGTGCCCGGTTTGGTGTAGCGGTAGGTTCCCGTGTCTTCTTTTTCCTTGACGATGCGCGCGACCATCTGGCGCAGTTCACCAAAGCCTTTATACTCAGGGCTTTTCAGGACGTTGAGCCGTGCCTGCTCCGGATCGGAAGCATAGACGTTCGTGCCGTCGGGCTGAACGACGGTAATGCCCGTGCCGGGACCCAGCTTCACATTCTTCAGAACCTCCTGCATCAGGAGCTCCGGCACGACAAAAAGGCTTACGGAGCCGGCAAACTCCTTTTTCGGGCTGAAGACGGGATATTCAAAGACGATGCCCTGGAGTCCCTCCGCCGCGGTGAAAAGTTGACTGAAAACGGGCCTCCGGGTTGTGCGGATGCGGCTTACCACGGCTTGGTCCTTGAGGTTGGTGCCTTCGAATTTACGATATTTTTCGGGTTCGACGATCTCCATGAGACCTTTTGCGTTAATAAAGGAGCAATCGACAGAGTAGCTCTTTCCCGCGCAGAGATCGCGCAGGGCCCGTCTCATGTCGGTGGCCGGTGATATGCCCTCGCCGATGATCTTCGCCGCTTTGGAAATGTCCAGGTCGATTGTCTTCAAGGTCGATGCGGTCTTGCTTGCGATCTCATCCAGTAAGACTGCGGCAGGGTCCGCGGAAAGGCATGGCAGGGGAAAGAGGGAGCATAAAAAAATCACCGATATACCCAGGATAACTTTCTTCATGTGAGTCCTCCTTAAGGGCTATTGCTATGGGGAAATGCAGCGTCCCCGGAAGCTATTTTCCTGATATCGGGAAATCTTGTCAACGATTATTTCATCAGGGCGGAAGGAGACGCGACGAAGGGGTTCTTATTCTTTCGGGTCCTCTTCATCCGCGAAGAAGTTCCTGCCGTGGACATCCTCGTGACAGTAGGTGCAGAGATTTTCCCAGTTTGATCCGTCGGGCGGGTTGTTGTTGTGGTTCCCGTCCTTATGATGAACGGTGAGAAGACGCCTGTCGGTGTGGTCAAATTCCCTGCCGCACCTGGCGCACATCAGGCCGTACATTTTCAGCGACTGTTCACGGTATTGATCGTTCTTGATGTCGCGGTCCTTCGTCAACTCTCTGACGATGTCATCGACGGATCCCTTGATCTCCTTTTTGACGGGGCGGTTTGACCTGCGGACAGTATATCCCTTGCCTTTCATTTTCCTCCTCCGTAACGTCGTTTTGCTGCTGTTTCCTGCCCCCGGCGCTCGTTTGCTTTTATCGAAGTACTCCGGCGATATCATCTACCAGTGCTTTCGATCCGACGTAGAGAGCCGTTCTCTGATGATGGTCTTTCGGTTCGATTTCGAGGATGGGGGTGCCGTGCTCGTCGACCGCGTCCCCGCCTGCTTCCCGGCACATGAAGGCCACCACGGATGCCTCGTACATCAGGCGCAGTTTCCCCTCGGGCCTGTTCTTCGCGGGATCGGTATGGTTGACGATGGCGGGGTACATGAACATCCCTCCGTTTGTCAGGATTCGATGAAAATCGCCGGCCAGGGCGCCGAGGTAACGGAACGTGTATCTTCGCTCGTTCCTGTCTACCCAGTCCTGCACCACCTTCCTGTACGTGTAGCGATTGGTGGCGTTAAATGAGAGCTCCCAGGTATCCGGGGTGCCAGGGAGGGTTATCCTGACGGGTTTTACGTAATTCATGGTCTCATCCATTTGGAAACGCCACGTTCCCGCCTCCCTGAATGCAATGGTGAGGGTCCCCGTGGGAATGACGAACATACCGGCGGCTATGTAATCTTTCCCGGCCCTGAGGTGAAAATCTTCAGTGCCGTCCAGGTTCCGTTTTGCTATCCCGAAAAGGAAGCCTACGGGAAGGCCATGGCAGACATTGGAGGACCCATCGAGAGGATCGAAGTACATGAAATAACGCCCCTCGTTTTCGTTCAGGGAGATGATCTCCTCGGATTCCTCGCTGACGGCCCTGATGACGCGTCCCGTTGTCCTCAGGTAGTGGATGATGATCTCATGGGCGATGTCATCCATGTGCATCACGTCCTCGCCCTGAACGTTTACCTTTCCGGCCTGGCCGAGATTGCCCTTGAGCGCACCGGTGATGTAGTAGTACTCGATATGTTTTGCCGCGCTTATGATGGCGTCCATAAGGATAAGAAAGTGATACGTCCTGTTGTGCCGCTCCTGGTGGCGGAGGAGAAAATTCATAAATGTCTGTTCGAGTTCCATGAGTACCTCTTTGGCGGAAGATCGCGGTGGTGTGTGTACCCGTGAAGTATATGAGGTTTGGGGTAGCCAAGTCAATGAAAAGAGGCCGGTTTCGGACAAGAAAGCCATCCCGCCTGCATGCTGTCCCCGCCGGCCTCAGGACCCGGGTTCTTAATAGGTCCTATAAGTCTTATACGGCCTATAGGACTTACTTGTTTCCAGCTGCGCCCTCTTCAAGCTTTTTGCTTTACAAGCCAGTGCCCCTGTTATATCGTCTGAAATACGCGCACCAAGGGGGTTTGCCTGATGATGAAAAGAATGAAGCTGTTCTGTCTGTCCTTCTGTGTTGTGACATTGATTGCCGGCGTCGCGGCAACCGATGCCTGTGCCCAGAGAGTTATGGCCGAGAAGACGAAGATCGTGGCGAAGGGCCCTGAATCGCTTGGCCCGGCGTTGGAACCCTACCTCGAAAAATACGGTCTTCCTGCCCTCGGAGCCGCGGTGGTGAAAGACGGGAGGATCATTTCCATCGGCACCGTGGGGACGAGAAGGGTGGGACAGAAGATTCCCGTGACAACGGGCGACCGGTTTCACATCGGCTCCGACACCAAGGCAATGACGGCCCTCATCGCCGCGATGTATGTCGAAGAAGGTAAACTTCGCTGGGATTCGTCGGTGGAAGAGGTTTTTCCCGAACTAAAGAGGGTGATGGCCCCCGGCATGGGCTCCATAACCCTGGAACAGCTGCTCTCCCATTCCAGCGGTATGCCCGGCGACGACGAACCCCTCTTCACCCGGCTTATTATGGAGTCGTTCAGTCGAGAAAACGATAACCTGAACGATGCTCGCTACTGGATGCTTACAAAGTGGGTCAGCCGGCCGATAGCCGCTGCCCCGCGGAGGCGATTCGCCTATTCGAATATGGGGTACATTATGGTGGGCGCCATGATCGAACGCGTTGCCGGAAGGTCGTGGGAAGAACTCATGGTCGAGAGGGTCTTCACCCCTCTGAAGCTTAAATCAGGCGGACTCGGCCCCCAGTCCACCGTCGGCAGGACCGATGCTCCATTGCCGCACAAGATGGTCGATGGCAAGGTCAAACCGATGCTTTCGGGTGTTTTTTCGGACAATCCTCTCGTTCTCGGACCGGCGGGTACCGCGCACATGTCCGTGCAGGATTTTGCCAGGTGGGCGGCGTGGAACGCATCAGCGGGAAAGCAGGGACCACGCCTTGTTCGCCCCGAAACACTGGTGAAGCTCAGGGCTGCCGTCATCGACGTCCCTGAAATGAAGAGCGCTGCCCCCGGCACGCCTTCTCATGGCCGCTACGCTCTCGGCTGGGGTGAGGTGAAATTTGCCTGGGCCAGGGAACCCCTCATCTATCACGCCGGTTCGAACGGTATGAACCTTGCCCTGATCTTCTTTAACCCGAACAATGAATTCGCCATGGTGCTGATGACCAACATCGGCGGCGAAAAGGCCAACGAAGCCCTGGCCGCTCTGGCGGAAGAACTTTACAGGAAACACGGGAAATAGAAGACCGTTTCAGATATCGGGTCTCAAGGTTTCACGTTAGAGAATAGAAAGCCTTTCTTTTCTCTTGTCCGAAACCCGAACCCCGCGACGGTCTTCCATAACAATTAAGGTGTTTTTTCAATAGTTTTGTGGTAATATGCTCCCAGCTACTTAGATCCTCTCAGCTCTGCCATCGTTTAACAAACCAAAAAAGAATGGTCGAATGCCGGGCGGGCAAAAGCGGCAACACATTCTTTTATGGAGAGTACATGCAAGAAACGAAATTTGAAAAGCTACATCTGTCCAAAATGGTGCAGAAAGCACTGGACAACATGGGGTTCGATGAATTAAGCCCCATTCAGGAACAATCCATTCCCCTTGTCCTTGAAGGCATGGACATTATCGGTCAGGCGCAGACCGGAACGGGAAAGACCGCGGCCTTCGGCATTCCTCTCATCGAGTTGATCGATGCGAAAAGCAGACAAACCGACGCGCTTGTCCTGTGTCCGACCAGGGAACTGGCAATCCAGGTCGCGGGCGAGATCAGAAAGCTCGCGCGGTACAGGAAGGATATCATCATCATCCCTGTTTACGGCGGACAGTCAATTCGGCCCCAGATCGCAAGCTTGAAAAAAGGCGTCCACATTGTAGTGGGCACGCCGGGCAGAATGCTGGACCACATGAAGCGGAGAACGATCAAGCTGGGAACAGTCACGAAAGTTGTCCTTGACGAGGCCGACGAGATGCTCAATATGGGCTTCCTTGAAGACATTGAGACGATCCTCGACGCAACATCGGCGGGCAGGCAAACACTTCTTTTTTCTGCCACAATGCCGGAGAGTATCCGCAGGCTGGCCGCGAAGTATCAGAAGAACCCCTCGGTGGTTAAAGTTGTCGGTGACGAATTGACCGTCGCTGAGGTGGATCAGAGCTACATCGAGGTGAGACCGGGCAAGAAGCTCAATTTGCTCAGAAAAGTCGTTGATACTTATAATTTTTCATCATCGCTTATTTTCTGCAACACCAAGAGATGTGTCGATGAGGTGGCGAGGAATCTCAAGGCCCTGGGTTACGATACGGAAAGCATCCACGGCGACATGGCCCAGTCACAGCGAGACCGCGTGATGTCGAAATTCAGGAGAGGGCACTCGACCATCCCGACCATCCTGGTGGCCACCGACGTCGCAGCCCGCGGTATTGACGTCAGGGACGTTGATGCGGTCATTAATTACGACGTCCCGCGCGACGATGAGTATTACGTGCACAGGATAGGCAGGACGGCACGGATGGGAAAGGCGGGACATGCCTTCACCCTTGTGCTGCCCACGGAGATGGGGAAGCTCAGGGACATACAGACCTATGCGAAGACAACGATAAAACGCCATGCCCCGCTTTCTCCCGAGGACGAATTCACCGTACCGGTAAAGGTTATGAATAAACGCCGGATTACGTATAAACCGTCAAACAGGGGACATTTCAAACGGTCCTAAAGAAGGGGGGAAGATGCTGGTAGGAAAACTTTCCACGGGCGTTCGTGAACGCCTTGTCGTAGAGATTCTGGACAAGTTCAAGGGCACAAGATCCATCGATTGCAGAATTTACAAGGTATTGACTGACGGCGAACTGATGGCGACACCGGACGGTGTTACCATCAGCCCCGATCAGGTCGCGAGTCTTGTAGACCTTCTTAACGAAGCGATGAAAAAAGCCAGGGAAAAGGCGGCGGCTGAGGCCTGATCCTTCAGGCGTCGACCGCCTCCGCCAACCGCGGGTCGTCATTCTCCCGGGGATCATGATTTTTTCAGCATGATCCTCGCATCGGCAACAGTGCATCTTTTCCATGAACACAAGACGGGGTTGAGGTCAACCGAATCGATCATGTCGCCTATCTCCTCAATAATGATTGAGAAGGCAGTGACAAGCGCGGTGAGGGCCCCCATGTCAGGCGGCCTCGACCCCCTGTACCCCGTGAAGAGCACCTTTCCCCTGAGACCGCCAACCATTGAAGATACGTCCCGTTCGGTAACGGGTGCCATTCTCAGGGCCACATCGCCATAGATCTCCGCCATGGTGCCGCCGAGGCCCATAAGGATGACGGGGCCGAACTGGCGGTCGATCTTTGCGCCGATAATCACCTCGATGCCTTCCAACTGTTCTTCAACGAGCAGACCTTCAAATCCCTCCGTTTTGGACAGGCGCGAAAAAGTCTCTTCCAGATCTTCCCTGTTCGCGAGACCAGTCACAACTCCGCCGATATCGGATTTGTGGATGATTGCGGGCGACACTACTTTGGCAACGACGGGGTACCCCGTGACCCCGGCGATCTGCCCGGCCTCTTCAGGCGTTCTCGCCAATCCGCCCCGGGGGACATCAAGGCCGGCGAGGGCGAAGAACCTTTTTGCCTGAGGCTCCATGACCCAGCCGTGTTCCCGGGCATCGGCAAGGATGTTCTGCATTTCACGGGTTACCATGACCTGTGCCTCTTTAGTGCCTCGGCCATGTGGACGGCGTCTTCCACGGAATGTGCAACGGGCACATCATTCAGCATGAATCCTTCGATGAGCATCCAGTATTTTTCAACGTGGGGAACGTAAGCGATAATCGGTTTTTTCTCCTGCTGGTAGATCATACCGATCCGGGCTCCGAGGTCCGTGCTTATGCCCGGAAGATAAGGCAACAGAAGGGCGATGATGCAATCGATATCCTGCCTCCTGCTGAGGTAGCGCAAGACAGCCGCAAAGTCGTCGTCCACGGAACTGCCCGTCAAGTCGATGGGATTTCTGAAGGAGGCTATATCCCGTATGACCGGGGAGACCTGGTCGCGCAACTCGCCCTGCGCGGTCTCACCGAGCCCGGGTACCGTAAGACCGTGGGCGGCGCACGCATCGACACAGAGTGCTCCGTGACCGCCGCTGCCGGTCACAACGGCTACCCTGCCTTCGATAGACCCGGGGTAACAGCTTAAGGCCTCGGCAAAGGAGATGAGCTCAAACTCATCCGTTGCTTCCACGATACCGTACTGGGACATTGCCGATGAAAAGACCGCGTAATCGCCGGCCATGGAAGCGGTGTGACTCTTCACGGCCTTTGTCCCTTCCGATGACTTGCCTGCCTTCATGATGATGATCGGCTTGGGACACTCGCCCGCCGCCGTAACGAACTGCCGGCCTTCATTTTCATCGAAGCCCTCCACGTAAAAAGTTATAACGGAGGTCCCGGGATCCTCGGAAAAGTACCTGATGAGGTCGATTTCTCTCACCATAGCCTTGTTGCCGATACTTACGGCGGCTGAAACGCCCACACCTTCGGCCGCGCATTTTACCATGTGGTCCACAAGGACGCCGCCGCTCTGGCTCACCAGGGCAACCTTGCCCTGCTCGGGTCTCACGATCCGTTCGCTGGGGATGAAGAAGGTGTCGAGATAGGGAGGAGAGTAAATACCCAGACAGTTGGGGCCGACGAAGGGAAAGCCGCCTTCCGTCGCAATGGCCCTGGCGCTGTCCTGGAGATCTTTGCGGCCTGTTTCCGCGAATCCCCCGGATATGATTATCCCCGCTCCTGCCCCGGCCTGTACACATTCGGACAGTACGTCGGGCACGAGGTGCGCCTTTGTGGCGATCACAACCAGGTCGACCTGCCCGGGTACATGGGATATGTCTTCATAGACCTTTTCGCCGCGCAGTTCACCTCCGCGGTTGTTCACGGCAAAGACCCTTACCCGTTGTCTTAAGTTATTTTTGTTGAAGATGACATTTGCGGGATGGGATTCATTTGTGAGGGATACGCCTATGACGGCCATTGTCTTCGGTTGAAAGAGCTTCAGGAGATCCATGATTTCACCCTAAGCTTTTATGTGCGTTCCTCAGTGTTGCCTGCTGTCGTAAGGGTTTCCTGACAAGGATATCACAGGCAATGCGATTCGACAAGAACGGTCACGCGACCCAAATCCACCACCTACTT
>DIFE01000074.1 GCA_002418985.1 Deltaproteobacteria bacterium UBA5756 | reverse complement strand
GTATGCCAAAAGGTACCAGTTGAGGGCTGAATAAACCGGCGAGCACCACGAGCGTTTCCCACGTGATCGCAGGCTGAGAAGAACCGGTGGCGTATCCGTATGTTTCGGGCTCTTGTCACCCTTTTAAGCCATACCGGTTGAAGATTACGCTATGGATGCGAGAGGAGAGAAATTCGACACCATCGACGAGCACATCGGTCTGTTCCCTCCTGATGTCCAGAGGCTGCTGATGGATCTCAGGGAAACCATCCTACAGGCTGCGCCGGGGGCGGAAGAGACGATACGGTATGGAATACCCACCTTCAGGCAAAACGGCAACCTAATGCATTTCGCGGTGTTTAAGAACCATATCTGTTTTTATCCCGGTTCATCTGCGATCGAGGTCTTTTTGGAGAAGTTATCTCCGTACAAGCTCGGAAGGGGCACGATACAGTTCCCGATAGACCGGCCACTTCCCCTTGACCTGGTGCGGGAGATCGTCATATACCGCGTCAGGGAGAATACAGAAGGCGGGAAAAAGATGAGATGAGTCCGGGATACCTGCAAACGAGATGATCGGGCACTGGCTCCGGGCACCTCGTCCTAAAGAAGGAGCACCGTTGTCGAAATGGAGACAACTCAAATATAGCAGAACCATATGATACTTCCAGTGTGAGTAAGTCCTTCCCGAAATGGATGAGGTTACCTTGAGGTGGATGGGACAAAGCAGGGAAGGGTTCACGACCCCCTTTTGTGGACCCTGAATGTAACCAAAGATTTGCAGGCATTTCTTCTCAATGATATGGTACCAGACCTCGTCTTCCCGTCTATATTTCCGGTGCACTGTCCCCGCGATAAAATCAGCAGCCCGGATACACGGTTCCCGGCGTGAATCCTTATTTACCTTGGAGCGGGAAGGTTACCCCACGAGATTATCGGCCAGGAGGCGGTCCTTCCCCTGCCGGGGATGATCGATGTGGGCCGATTGGAGCGGGTGATGGTCGAAATCGGGTGGTACACGGCGTGTGGACCGGAGAATGGTGGACTGGGCTGGCTCTGGAAGGGGTGGCGGTGTGTGAGGGGTGTTCGGGGAGGGTGAATCTGTTGGCAGTGACCTTCAATCGAGCATCTTACTTTTCTTTTTCCACTGGGCAATGAGGCTCTTACATTCTTCCTTTGGAGGATTCCTCCCATTTTGCTGCATTCTCTGGTAAGCAGAAATAGCGTCTTTATACGCAATGATGGATTGATTGGCGAGATAATCAAGTAACCAGCAGGTTCCATGGCAGACAATTCCCAATTGGACTGCAACGTGCCGGAGATTTTCATCACCGGAAATTAATACCGTATTCCGGGACCTTGCGAGAATTAATACGGAAACATCTTCATAGGAGGGTTTGTCGTATTCTTCGAGGATTTCAGATATCTCGGCCACTTCCGCTCCGTTTAAAGGTTCGATAATAATCCCCATCCGGGATAATTCATCGAAAGGAGGGAACCTGATTTCGTGGCGAAGAAAATCCGTGATAATAAATCTACAGGGAAGGGCGAATATTTCTGATAATCGATTCCCGTAATAGAGGTCGATGATGGTGTTCGTATCAACTACATATGAGGGTTGAATGTCCGAGATCAGAATCCCCTTCCAGCGAACAAAATGTCTGTATACTTTGATTTAATAACTCCGCAGCCTTTGATGTCGAAATGAAACCCTCTGCATGAACTTTCAATACAACGGCCTTCATATAAAGGGGTCTTTCGCCTTTTACTTCGTCCCCGGGCTCTTTTCTATTCCAGCCATGGCTTGAAAAGAATTTGCGAATTGAAACAAATTCTTCCTCCGTGATTATTCCGAGGTCTTTTACCCGGTATATCCAGGCGCCCATGGAAAGCCCATACTTTTCTTTCAGAAGCAGCAGTTCCTTCGGTGATAATTTGTGCCGTTTCCTGCCCAGTTCGAAGAACACCCGCTTCGCAGGAACGAGAAATGCCCCTGCAAACCGATTCATGACTTTTTCTTCGTCGAGGCCATCTTCTGCCTCAAGCAGGCAGTGCCCGACTTCATGCATGAGAGAGAACCGCTGCCTCGCCCTCGGAAGATCGTCTTTTACAACAATGATGGGATTTTCTTGATACTCGGTTGAAAGTGCATCAAATTGTGTTATTCCCTTGATTATTCCAATTTTTATCCCCTTATCCTCCAGGAGTGCGGTAAGGTTTTCAATGGGATCCATTCCCAAGTCCCAGGCATTCCTGAGATCTTCAGCGGCTTGTTCTACTTCTTCAAATGAGGAGATCTTCCGTGGGAATCCTTCTGGCATCTCGAATGTCCGCTGGATTCCCGTCATCCTTTCTATCTGTACATACCGTTCCAGCCACTCTTTTGTCTCCCCATTAACCTGCTTTTCTTCACGCTTTTTCAATTTTCTCGTTCGGAAAGAAAAGCGATCCAGTTCAATACGCTGATTCCCGGGCCGTAACAGGGCTGCAATCGGGATCTGGAGCGATTCGCTCAATCGGATGAGATGTTGAGAATCCGGTACTATCTCACCTTTTTCATATTTTCTGATCATCGTATGCGATACTTGGACTTGCTTGCCAAGCGCCCGTAAAGAAAGGCCCAGAATTTCTCTCCGTTGCTTTATACGTTCTCCCAGGCTCATTGTCACACCAAACGTGTTGGTTTACAAACCAACTATAGATATCAATATTTGTAAACTATTATTTATAATGATACCACTCGTTACAGGGAGCAAAACAGGTGATGAAAATTTGAGGTTTGTATCATTCGGAAGGTGTAACAGGGTATCTTCTGGTAATCAAACAATCCTTTCCGGAATTGTTTGGAGACAATCCGCTCCGATTGTTTACAGCACCGATCCCCCGCCTCACGCCGATTTTTACCCCTCCACCACCTCCCTCCCCACGAACAACGGGGCTTTTCTCGCCTGCTCGTCCAGGACCGGGCAGAGCGACCGGAGCGGCGTGGTGTAGAGGAAGGGGGGGATCGAGAAGTTCATCGCCTTGCCCGATGAGGACTTCCTCGCCGAGCCGATGACCGAACCATCGCTGATCAACCGGACCGGGGCGGGATCCCCTTTGAGGACGAGTGCCACATCGGCCAGCTCCATGAAGAAGCCCCGGTGGTCAAGGTCTGATCGGATCACCAGGGTGGTTCCCGCCAGGGTGAGCCTGCCCACCTTCGCAAACGGGGATTCTGTGGGGAGTGTGACGGTCCACCGGCTGAGGTCGAT
>DIFE01000053.1 GCA_002418985.1 Deltaproteobacteria bacterium UBA5756 | reverse complement strand
TTCTTGGGTGCGCCGGCATGAAGTCCGCGCCCCTCCTCTATCTCGCCCTCCCCCTGGAGCCTCCGGAGGACATCGCGGAGAAGCTGCGCCTGCTCCGTATCGTCCCCTTCACCTATCGCCGGCAGGNNACCGTCTTCGACGGCCTCGAAAAACAGGGGCGGTTCCTGTTGTAAAAGGGACGCCTTCCCCCTTCGCCCGCGACCAAACCGGTAAGAAGGAGACCCCGATGAACGTATCGAACTTCCTGGCAAGGCTTCCCCTGTTCAAGGGACTGCCGCCGCACGAAACGGATGAGCTTGCAAAAATAACAACGCTGCGGTCTTTCCGGCAAGGGGAAACGATCTTTCTCGAAGAGGAGCCGGCCGGCGGCTTCTATATCCTGTTCTCCGGCAAGGTAAAGATCTTCAAACTCTCTGCGGAAGGAAAGGAACAGATTCTTCACATCATCGAACCGGGGCACTCTTTTGCGGAAATTGCGGTATTCGAAGGCGGAAAATATCCGGCCAACGCCGAGGCCCTCGAACAGAGCCGGACAATCTTTTTCCCCACCGCAGCCCTCATCCGGAAATTCAAGAGCGATCCCTACCTCGCGATGAACATGCTGGGGGTCCTGTCGTCGCGCCTGAGGGAATTTACGCAAACGATCGAAAGCCTGGCCCTGCGCGGCGTTCCCGAACGCATGGCGATTTACCTGCTCCACCTGCAAAGGTTGAAGAACGGCGCCGAAACATTCGACCTGGAAATCAAGAAAGGCGTACTGGCAAACCTGCTGGGCACGACGGGGGAGTCCGTTTCCCGCACCCTGGCCAGGATGTCCGACGCCGGATTCATCGAGGTTCACGGCAGACGGATCACCATCCTGAAGCGACGCCCGCTGGAAGACATTGGAGCGGGCCGCAGAAAACTGGATTAAAGAACGACGGCGATCCCCCTTTCCTTCAGGTATTCCTTGACTTGCCGGATGCTCAGGAGCCGGTAATGGAATACCGAGGCCGCCAGCAGGACCGATGCCCCCGCCTTGGCCGCCGCATCGTAAAAATCGCTCAATTTCCCCGCACCGCCCGAAGCGACGACGGGAACCCCCACGGCATCGGAGATCGCCTTGGTGAATTCCAGGTCGTAGCCCGCCTGGGTTCCGTCGCCGTCCATGCTGGTCGGCAGGATCACGCCGGCCCCCAGCGCCTCGCATTGCTTCGCCCAGGCAACCGCATCCTTCCCGACCGGCTTCGTTCCTCCGGCCACGACCAGCTCGAAACCGGACGGCATCGTGGAATTGCGGCATCCGTCGACGGCCACGGTGATTCGTTCCGACCCGTACTTCCCGGCCGCCTCTTCGATCAGCGCGGGCCTTTGGACGGCGGCGCTGTTCATGGAAACCTTGGCCGCACCGGCCGTTAACAGCAGATCGATGTCATCGAGCGTGGAGATCCCGCCGCCGACCGTAAGGGGAATCGAAATGACGGCGGAAACTTTCTTCACCCATTCCAGGCGCGTCTTGCGGTTCTCCAGCGTGGCGGCGATATCCAGCATGGCCAGTTCGTCGGCCCCTTCCTTCTGATAATAGGAGGCATTTTCAACAGGATCTCCCGCGTCCTTGAGATCGACAAAGTGGACGCCTTTGACTACACGCCCGTTTTTCATATCGAGACAGGGCATGATCTTTACGGTTTTCATGGATTGCTCCCTCCTTCCCTTAGTGCCGGCTTGCCCGATCGTATCGTCTCATAATACATACCCGCTTCAGCCGCCCGCTGTCAAGAAAGCACGTATTCGGCAAAAAAGGCCGCATGATGCCCCGATCGGCACATGGCAGACTAAAGTTTTTGAGTGCGCGACCGATAAGACTTGTACGGGCAAAATCCAACATCGTACGTCTAACATAATGCCTCCGCCACCAGCGCGGTCCCAAAAATCAGGAGGTAATGTCACGTGAGACTCCACAGACTCAAGAATCTCGGCATTTTCTATAAGATCATGGGAATTTCGGTCGTCGTCATTGTCGTTATAATCCTCTGGAACATCCTCTACCTTCTTCCCCAGATGGAAAGGATCATGCTGAAGGAAAAACAGAACGCCGTCAAGGATGTTGTCGATGTTGCATACAGCATGCTCACCGATTACGACAAAAGGGTGAAACAGAACGACATAGATCTGGGCGATGCCCAGATGCGGGCCATAAAGTCAGTCCAGCAGCTACGGTATCGGGGAAATGAGTATTTCTGGATAAACGACACGGAACCGAAGATGATTTCGAATCCCGTCATGATAGATCTGGAAGGACAGAATGTGTCCGGTTTTGAAGACCCCAAGACAAAAAAGAAGATCTTCGTTGAAATGACGGCAATAGCAAAGGAAAGCAAGGCCGGGTTCTACGAGTATTACTGGAAAAAGGCGGGTGGGACGAGCTTCTCCAAGAAACAGTCGTACATCAAGTTCTTTGAGCCCTGGGGATGGGTGATAGGCTCGGGCATGTTCCTTGACGATGTGAACCGCGAAATAGCGAAATTCCGCTGGATCATAGTGGGTACGACCTTTGTTTGCGCCCTCTTCGTACTTGGATTGAGCTATGTGATCGCCAACAGTATACGGAAAGATCTCAACAAGGCGGTGGACGCAAGCAAGTCCCTGTCGGAGGGGGATCTCAGCATCGACATCGGGGCAACCGGCGCCGATGAGACGGGACAGCTCCTGAAATCGATGAAAAACATGATAGGTTCCTTCAATACGATGATCGGCAGCATCAAGGCCTCCGTTCACAGCCTCGACACCTCCGTGGAAACCATCAAGAATCTCGCCGGAAAGACGTCTCAGGGAACCAGGTCGCAGGCCGATCAGGCGAACCAGATATCTGTTTCGGCAGAGGAGATGAGTCAGAGCATCATCGATGTCGCCAACAACGCCAATGGTGTCAAGGATGCCTCTACAAACGCCATGGAAGCCGCTATGAACGGTAAGAAGGTCACCCAGGAAGCTGTCGCGGAGGTAAACAAAGTCCAATCCTCCTCGATGGAACTGGCGAGTACGATCCAGAAGCTCAATGCGCGGGTCAGCGAGGTTGCCAAGATAATAACGATCATAGACGACATTGCGGATCAGACGAACCTGCTGGCCCTCAACGCGGCCATAGAGGCTGCACGGGCAGGCGAGCACGGACGCGGTTTCGCCGTCGTTGCCGACGAGGTGAAGAAGCTGGCGGAAAAGACGATGAACGCGACGAAGGAGATCACGCACCATCTGACCACGGTCCAGAAAGAGTCCGAGGAAACCACCAGATCGATGGAAATCACCTCGGCCGAGGTGGAACGGGTGACACAATATATGCGTGAGGTAGAGCAGTCCCTGGGTAACATTGTTTCCTCTTCGGAGCAGGTCCGCGATCAGATATTACAGATCGCCACGGCCGTTGAACAACAGTCCGCAAGCTCGGAGGAGATAGCAAAGAACATCACTTCCACATCGGGCATCGCGAAAGAGATCGAAGCCGTGTCGGGTCAGGTGATGTTCGAGGTAAACAAGCTGGTGGAAATCACGGAAGTGCTGGGGAACTCGGCGGCGCAATTCAAAATAAACGCCTGACAGGCAAAACACCCGCAGGCATATGAGACAGGATCAATAAGGATGATTTTCCTCATGTGCCTCTTCGCGCCAAGCGCTGACTCATGTGGACCCTTGCTTTTCCTGCAGAAATCTTTCCTTCCATCGTCCTATCTGCTGCCTGAAAGCCCTGCGTACGTCCGCATGGGCTTCCTGCCACTTGGGCCAGGCTTCGACATTGGGTTCCACGCCGTTTCCCGCGATACCCGATGAGGCAAGGTCTTCGGCTATATGTGATCGAATGCCGGCCTCCATCTTCTTGAGTTCTTCGACGCAGGCCTTTTCGATGAGCTTTAATTCTTTATAGGACTTTTCGTCAACGACAAAGCCGACGAATGCAAAAAGCGGACCTATTCCCGGGTCGTCTGTCGATTCGAATTCTTCAGCAAGAAGATCAAGGACGATCTTTCTCTTGAGGGCAGGATCGCATTCGAGCGCGTCAAGCTGGTCCTTTGTTTCTTCATCGTCCGCCAGGCCTTCGCGAAAACGCCTGAAGATGGCCTTAAGGCTGTCGGCCGACTCTTTCAGGGCCAGCGATTTCTTTTCTTTGTCGTCCATGACGAGACCTCTGGTCTTCTCCATGGCCAGTTCGATGGCGCTCTTAATCTCCGCCATAGTCACTCTCCCATATCTATTTTCCGGGTATCGGTCTTGTCATAATACTGCGGACTGTATTCAACAGCCAGGGAATCTTCAATCCCGAAAAAATGATGACCGATACGGGCTCCGACACGGATCTTCATGCCTTTTTCGAGAATGGATGTCATCTTTTCGCCCGTTTGAGGATCGGCAAAGATGGCTTTGATCCTGCCGCCGACAACATAAAAAACTTCCTCTTTCCGTTCATGATAATGGCCGGCCCTCACCTGACCTTTGCGCAGTTCGAAGACGGCAATGTGACCGATATCTTCCCGGTAGGATACCTGCACAAACTCGCCCTTTTCATCGGTCCAGCGTTTTGCGCCATCCACGTCCTTCGTTTCGGGGAGGGTTTCGATGAAGACTCTTTCCATGGTCATTCCGGCAAATGAAAGGGGTTGCCGGCTCCCATGGCCGGCAGGGTATTCTTCACAGGGGCCTCATTCCTTTTTCCAGGTATTTCTTCGCAAGATCGATATAAAGCTCCTTGCCCATAGTCCAGTACTCGATGTCCTTCGGGGCGATCGTTCGGATTACACGGATCGGGTTTCCTCCGGCTACGACACCCGATTTGATTATCTGGCGCATTCTTACGACGGAGCCTTCCGCGATGATCGTTTCGGCCCCGACCTCGCTGTAGATGCTCAGTATGGCCCCCATGCCGATAACCACCGAATTGCCGACTGCGGCGGCGTGTATGATGGCGCCGTGGCCGATGGTTACCCGCTCCCCGATGCGGCAGAATTGGTCGGGGGGTGCATGGACGACAACGCCCTCTTCCACGGCCGTACCGCCTCCGATCACGATGGAGCCGTAGTCTCCGCGCAGGATCGCCCCATGGCCGATATAACAATTGTCGCCTATGACGACATCTCCTATCACGTGAGCAATGTCGCTCACATAGCTGTCTTTGCCGACGGTGGGTCTTCTTCCGTTGTATTCATATAGCATTCGCTTTCCGCCTGTTATCCCTTATTTCTTCTTATCCGGTTCGACAGCAACCGGGGCAACCGGAGAGCCTGGTACAGGGGTAGGGGTGTCGCCTTTCAAGGCCTCCTCTAACGCCGGGAAATTCGCGCCTACAACCAACTCTTTACCATTAATGATGAACATCGGGGTGCCGTTCACACCGGCGCGGCTCCCGATCTCTTTGTGGATATTGAGAAGATCGACTGCCTCCTGCTTTTTGCAGACAGCGTATTTTTGCGTGTCCAGCTTCCCTTTCATGGCATCGTCATATGCCTTTACCCTGTCGGAGGAACAGAAAATGTACTTGATCTTGTTCTCGGCATCCTTGTGGGAAGGCAGCGGGAAGAAAAAGACGTAGCGGGTCACGTCCTTCCTTGCGTCCAAAAACGACGCGGCGCGGCGGCAATAGGGACAATCGGGATCGGTGAACTCTATGATCGTCTTTTTTCCGTTGCCGATCTTGATCGCCTTGTCCAGGGGAATCTTCCTGGCGTTCTCGACAAGCATTTCCGTCTTTCTCTCGTCCGTCAGGCTTTTACCCGTCTTATCGATGATCTCGCCGACGAACAGAAGCCCCTGTTCCTCAAAATAATAGATAATATCGGCGCCCTTTGAGACTTCGTACAGCCCCTTGACGGCCGTCGGCCTTATCGAGTCGAACGGTATCTGCGGGTAGGTCTTCTTGAATGTTTCCTCATAGGGTTCAGCGCAGAAACCAGCTGTCCCGAAAAGTACCGACAGGGCGATTCCTGCGATCAATGTACATAATAGAGGTAAACTCTTTTTCATTCTTCCTCCGGGGTGATATTCAATTGTCCAATATATCACCGACAGGGGTCGATTTCCATGATATTTTCTCGCGATACGGGCGCCAGACCTGTTGGGAACGCGTCTACCTGCGCCAGGCGAGGCGCCTCTCAAGCCAGCGGGAAAGGCTTGTGAAGGCATAACAAATGATAAAATAGATGACGGCGATAAAGAAGAATATCTCCGTCGGGTAGATTATCGTCCGGTTGTTGATCTGCGTTGCCGCATGGGTCAACTCCGAGACACCCACGATAAACACCAGAGAAGCATCCTTTGTTTTCGGAAGGAAATCTATAAAAAAGAGGGGTTATGGGTGATAGGTTATGGGTGATAGGTTATGGGTTATGGGAAAGACGGGTTTTCCTATTACCTATCACCTATCAGTTCTACTATTCCCCTGATGTCGTCGAATATATGGTGGGCTCCGGCTTTTGCAAACAGGGGAGCGGTGGTTCTGCCGGTCAGGACACCCGCGGTTATGGTGCCGAAGGCCTTGCCCGCTTCTATGTCCGTTGGATGGTCGCCTGTCAGGATGGCTTCGGCCGGAGCGATACCGAGACAGGCAAGGGCAATGCGCACCTGCTCGGGGTTGGGCTTCACGTAGCGGGTATGGTCGCGGGTCACGACCGCGTCAACGTAGGCGTCCATATCGGGAAACACCGTCCGGATTACCTCAATGCATGTCCGGGTGATGATTCCGATCCTTACACCTTTTGCCTTCAGGCGGGCAAAAACCTCTCGCGTATAGGGGTAAAGGGCCTTTCCACTCGAGGCCTCGACCTCCAGGATGCACAGTTCGCGGAATGCCCTTTCCTGGAATATGGGACCATCTTTCTGAAGCATGTCCCCTATTGCATGGATCATCTCGATGATGTACTGGTTTGCCTGAGAGGCGATCACATCCTCTTCGACATATTCCCGGGCCAATTCCTCGATCCTTGCCCGCAAGAGCGAAAAATCGAGGGTAAGAGGGGTAAGGGTACCGTCAAAATCGAATATGGCCGCGCGTATCATGAGAATTTCGAAGATGGCCTGGCAAAGGGACTCAACGTCATCCTACAGATCTTTGAGGCAGGTGACAGCGGCGGCCACACCTGCGCCCATCGGGAATTCATATCCCAGGTCGGCAAGGGTGAATTCAATGGCGGCGACCGCGGTAATGACGTCGTATTTGTCGGCATAACCAAGGGTGGCCAGCCGGAATATCCTTCCCTTCAACTGGTCCTGCCCTCCGGCTCCTGTGACGGCGTATTTCTTCCAGAGGGTCTTATATATCGCCTGACCGTCAATACCTTCCGGGGCGCATATCGCCGTAACCGCCGGAGAAGGATTCTTCGAGAAGATCTCAAGGCCGATGGCCTTCGCCCCTTCCCGGGTGGCTCTGGCGAGCATTTCGCTCCTGCGATAGACGTTATCGAGGCCCTCTTCCTTGAGTATCTTAAGAGATTCCCTCAACCCGACGATCAGGGAGATGGCGGGGGTAAAATTGGTCTGGTTCGCCCTCAGGTTATCCCGTTCCTTCGCCCAGTTAAAATAGAACCTCGGGATCTTTGAAACTTTATTGAACGCCCACGCCTTCTCGCTTACACCGGCAAACGCAAGCCCCGGCGGCAGCATAAGAGCCTTCTGAGAACCTCCTATCAGGATATCGATACCCCATTCATCCATGGGCAGGGGAAGTACCCCCACGCCGGTGATCCCGTCGACAACCATGAGCGTGCCGGGATAATTCCTGACTATGCCCGCGATCTCCTTCGTCGGAAACAACGTCCCCGTCGATGTCTCCGTTGCCTGGGTATAGACGGCCTTCGCGTCGGGATTTTCCTTGAGAGCCCTTTCAACCAAACCGGGATCGAGGGTGTCGCCCCAGGGAAGATCGATGTTGACGCACCTGATCCCGTAGGCCCTGCCGATCTCCGCCCAGCGTTCCCCGAATTTACCGCTGCGGACCACAATGGCCGCGTCACCCGGAGAAAGCATATTTGTTATCGCGCCTTCCATCGCACCGGTACCCGATGAAGAGAAGATGAGCACCTCGTTGACCGTGCCAAAAAGATGCTTCAAGTTTTCCCTGACTTCCTCCACCACTGTTTCAAAGAGGGGATTACGATGGTGGATCATGGGTTCCGCCATCTTCAATAACACTTCCGGCGGGATCTGGGTTGGTCCCGGCGCGAGTAAATACCGTTTCTGCATTGTCGATCTCCTGAATTTTAATGCTAGTTTCTAACAAATTCGTCTTAAAACCGTCAAGGAAAATGATATTACAAAAGAATTCCCGTTTATGCTATATTTTCACCTGTACGATTTGATTCCTTCGGCAAAGTGACAACAGGAGGTAAAAATGGCGCAGGGTCCATACACCGATATAGTGATCGATCATTTTGAGAACCCCAGGAACATGGGCGAGATGGAAGGAGCCGACGGTACGGCACAGGTCGGCAACCCTACCTGCGGCGATGTGACGAAGATCTTTCTTAAGATCGAAAACGACCGCATAGTGGACGTAAAATTCAAGACATTCGGTTGCGCCGCCGCCATCGCATCGAGCAGTATGACAACGGAATTGATAAAGGGAAAGACTCTGGATGAGGCCCTGAAACTCACAAACGACACCGTTGCGCGGGAGCTTGGCGGGCTCCCTGCCGCAAAACAGCATTGTTCCGTCATGGCTGAAGAGGCCTTGAGGGCGGCTATCGAAGACTACAAGAAGAAACAGGGTAAATAACGGTGGGCAATGACGGAATTTCATGTCAGGACATCGAAGAAGGTCGAGGCGCTGGACATTACCGAACGGGTAGTGAACGCTGTAAAAGGGCGCACCGGGAAGATCCTCCATGTATATACGCCCCACACAACCTGCGCCGTAACTATAAATGAAGATGCCGACCCCGACGTCATGCGCGATATCATCGAATCCCTGGGGAGGCTCGTGCCAGCGGAATATCCTTACCGTCACAGAGAGGGGAATTCAGACGCCCACATCAAGGCCTTGCTCGTCGGCGCTTCGGTGAGTATCCCTTTTTCCGGGAACCCGCCCGCCCCGGCCCTCGGAACATGGCAACGCATCTTCCTCATGGAATTTGACGGACCGAGGGAACGAAAAGTTCTGGTCACCCTCGCATAACTTCGTCGGGGATGCCGGATAAGGAAAATAAATGGAGAAACCAATGAAAAAAGCAAAGATAGTATGCGGCATCGCATTCTGCCTCATCCTCTTTTGTGTTTTCGCGGCATCCGTATATGCCAAAAACGAAAAGGTCACAACTCCCAGGGAGCCCGGTGTTTACATAAAGACCACCAAGGGCCTGATCAGGCTGCTGCCCAATATTGTTTTCGACGAAAATGGTGTCTTCTTCGTCGAGTCAAATGACCCGGCCCACTTTTTTATGAAGGATTTTCAATATTTCGTTCTTTATGGCAAGCATGACATGAGCGTCCTTACGGTAAACCCTATGGGTTTCTACCAGCCATCGGCGCTTGGTAAACCCCGCTTTGCATTCGGTAAAGACATTGAAGTCGATGTCAAATCCCAGGGAAAAGACATGTACATAGTCAAACCCAAAGGACTGCTTAGCAGAGGATACTACAGCATCTGGATCAACGAAACTGCGTGGGATTTCATGCTGGACTAGAGGCGGTTTCGGGTTTCGCGCAAAAAACATAATAATCCACTATATGAATACGGGCATACACATGGCTTGAAGGGTGTGTCGCTGCCCGAAAGCACCTGCTGCCATTTTTGTCGGGCGGCATTTATGAACGGCGCCAAGGCGTGAGCTTCTGTGCATGGGCAATACGGCAAAGTCGATACAAATCCGGAATGGGCATGCAGGATAGATGGGTCTTCTTACTGTTAGCGATGACAGCGTGTCTGGCAATGGCAACTGTTGTACAGGCAGGGGAGAACTATAAAGGTTACGTCAACGACACAGTCTTCATCACAGCGGCAGAGCTGAATGAGATCATCCGATACAAAGACCCCGGACTCGTCGTCATAGCGATCGCAAGCGCGAAGGACTACCATCTGGGCCACATACCCGGAGCTGTGAGACTCTGGCGCCCCGACTACGAAGCTGACCCCGGAACCCAGGGCGGGGTAGCCGACAACATAATCCCCGCCGAAGGCTTCACAAAACTCATGCATGGCGTCGGCGTGAACCCCGCTTCAAAGGTTGTTCTGTACGACCACAAGTACGACGCAAGCCGAATCTGGTGGGCCTTTTACTATTACGGCAAAACCGATGTCAGGGTGCTCGATGGTGGAATAAAGGCATGGAAGGATGCGGGCTATCCAATAGAATTCCTCGCAGCCGGAAACCGGGCCCCCGGTACGTGGGCTGCAAAAATCACATATCCGGCCATGCGCGTAGACACGTCCGACATACTGGCGCTTAAAAACCGCAAAGACGCTCAACTATGGGACACGCGAGGCGACCTGGAATTTTGCGGCAAAGAGATCATGCGGGGCGCCCATCGCGCAGGCCACATACCGTGGGCGGTGCAGGCCGACTATATTCATGTAAAAAAGAAAACGAATGATGCCGAGTGGCGAACTGCAGGCGAGGTCCTTAAGACCATGAAGGAATTGGGCTTTGACCGGAGGAAACAACAATACTTCACCTGTCAGTCGGGCGTGCGCACGACACAATGGATACTTACGCTCTATGCGATGGGCTGGCCGATTGAGAACCTTCATAACCATGACAGTTCCTGGATCGGATGGAGCATGGACAAACGCCTTCCCATAGAGACCGGTTGTCCGGACTTCACACCGGGCCGCCGGCAAAAATGACAGGATCACCAACCGCACACAGCGTTCCGGCAACTCCTGGGATAATCAATGGCAACGCAATGAACTATTTTCTAGAAGGGGGGAGATTTGGAGGCGGCATCCGGATTTGAACCGGAGAATAACGGTTTTGCAGACCNNCCTTACCACTTGGCTATGCCGCCATTTGACTCAGGACCGGGCGAGCCGCGTCGGCAACTCGTAAGGTTATGGAGCGGGCATCTTCACCCGCTGCGGTTTTTTTGGAGCGGGAAACGGGAT
>DIFE01000115.1:921-4524 GCA_002418985.1 Deltaproteobacteria bacterium UBA5756 | reverse complement strand
ATTATCCTGGACAGCAGTGGGTAATGGGTAATGGGAAAGAATTGAGGCTTTTTCCCCGATGACCCATAACCCCTCTTCTTATCTTCTCTTCCTTTCCAATTCCAGAGTCACCATGTTGGCGACGTCGGGGCATTGGACCTCTATCCTGTCGCCATCCCACCAGGGGAGATTGCCTCCGAACTGAAATGTTTCCAGGTCGGCAAAGATGCTGTGATAGAAAAACCCGCATAATCCTGCGGGATTGTGACAGCTCAACTCGAAGGTGTCGCCCGCCTTGTGACCGGCATTGCAGCTGCCCCTGGCTTCAATGACGGTCGCCGTAATTTTGTATCCGATACCCGGATCCTGTGCCATAGTCATTGACCTCCTTTGCATTCTTTATTGAATTTCGCTGCGGCGCTTGTAAGATCGAAGCCATGATTTATGCTCTTTGGGATCCTTGTGATGCGGAATTCGTTTCAGTTTCCTGCTCGTATCGAGATGATATCGCCGTCCTGAACGATATATGTTTTGCCCTCGAGGCGCCATACACCGGCTTTCTTGCACTCGGCCATGCCGCCGAACTTCATGAAATCGGAGTAGGAAACAGTCTCCGCACGAATGAAGCGGGCCGAAAGGTCAGTGTGGATGGCCCCGGCCGCCTCCTGGGCGTTCATCCCTTTTCTAATGGGCCACGCCCGGCATTCGTCTTCACCGACGGTAAGGAAGGAGATGAGCCCCAGTGTGTCAAAGGCAAGGCGTATCATGCGCCCCCTGATGGATTCTTCGATGGCGAATTCCTCCATGAAGGCCGACCGTTCCTCTTCCCCCATCATTGCCAGCTCGCATTCCAGGCTGGCGCAAACGTACAAAACCGGGCATCCGTCGAGATCGACGCGAGGTGCCTGTCCTTTCGAGAGGCCGCTAATCTTGTCTTCGGAGGAGTTGACCGCTATCATCATCGGCTTCTGGGAGAGAAACCGGAAACCCCTGAGCGCCTTATCATCGTTCGGCGAAAGCTCCATCGCTCGTAGCGGTTTGCCCTCACCCAGGTAGGCGAGGCATCGCTCGAGAAGTTCCTCCTCCAGGAGCAGCGCCGTATTTTCCTTCTTCCCCGCCTGTTTTTTGATACGCTCGATCCTGCCTTCAATAAGGATCATATCGGCCAGGATGAATTCACTGACTATGCTATGGAAATCTTTTTCGAGGCCCTCGCCGGTCGCCCGCTCAAAATCATTTAACGTCAGGATAAAGGCGTCACTGGAACGCATCTTCTGAAGTGTTTTCGCATTGATGGTGGAATCCTTGACATTGCCTTCCGAGATGGCCACCGTGTCGGCAAGCTCGATCCGGGCATAGGTGCTCTTTTTCGGCTTGAAGATCTTCGCCAGTTCGTCGACTCTCGCATCGGGGACATCGATGGAGATGATGTTATCTCCGTCGGAAAACCCCCTGGCACTCTCGACGCCGCTGAGCGCCTGGAAAAGCGTAGTCTTTCCAGACCGCGCCGGACCGATAACGGAAATATACATCCTGTTCTCCCTCGCGTACTGATTCAGGAAGGCATTGCGGCCCCGACCATCAGCTCTTTCGGATTGTAACGCTGACTCAAACGACCTTTATGCCTGCCTGGGCCACCATTATACCGTCTTTTGGCTGAAGGTTCAACATGGAGAAAAGACTTACCTCGCGTAACCGGTATCAAGTTAACGAGCCTGCCGGTCCTTAAAAGAATTATAGGTCCTATAGGTCTCATACGACACATAGGACCTATGTTTTGATTCTGTTCTGATCCCGACAGACTCCGGAGCCAGGCCGCAGCCTTTTCTTTCTTTGTTTTTCACCATGTACTCTGTAAACTCCGGCATAGCGGGCGCGAGACGGCCTTCCGTTTTTCACATCATCAACCTCTTGTCCAGCGCACGATACCTGATCGCTTCGGCCACGTGGGCCTCGGTAATTCCCTCCACCCCGTCCAGGTCCGCTATCGTTCGCGCTACCTTCAGGATGCGGTGATAGGCCCGGGGGGACAGCGCCCATTTCTCGACCGCCGCCTCGAGCATGGCCTGGGCCTCGGTCTCAAGGGAACAGTATTTTCTGATCAGTCGGGCCGGCATCTGCGCGTTGGCATGAATACCCTTTTGCTTGAAGCGCTCACACTGTATCGTCCGTGCTCCGGCCACTCTCTGCCGTATAGCCGCGGAAGGCTCTTCATAGCGGTCGGCGGCAAGGTCGCCGATCTTGACGGGGGGCACCTCGATGTGGATGTCTATCCTGTCCAGGAGAGGGCCGGAAATACGCGAACGGTACCTGTAGATCTGGGCGCCGGTGCAGATACAGGCCCTTTTCGGGTCGCCGAAGTAGCCGCAGGGGCAGGGATTCATGGCGGCGACAAGCATGAACCTCGCCGGGAAGGTAATGGCATTATTCACCCTCGCTATGGTCACGTCGCCGTCCTCCAGCGGCTGGCGCAACGCGTCGAGCACGTGGCGGCGAAATTCCGGAAACTCGTCGAGGAACAAGACCCCGTTGTGAGCAAGGCTTACCTCACCCGGTCTCGGGACGTGTCCCCCTCCAATGAGCCCCGCGTCTGATATGCTGTGATGAGGCGCCCTGAAAGGCCTCTTCATGATGAGTGCCCTGTGTGGTCCCAGAAGTCCGGCGATGCTGTGGATCTTCGTTGTCTCCACCGCTTCGGCATAACCAAGAACGGGCAGTATGGTGGGAAGGCACCGTGAGAGCATCGTCTTGCCCGAGCCGGGAGATCCGACCATTATGATATTATGTCCGCCTCCAGCCGCTACCTCGAGCGCCCTTTTTGCCTGTGTCTGATCCCTGATATCGGAGAAATCCACGTCGTCGGATCCCGGGGGCCGGGGTCCTTCCCGGTCGTCCTCTTCAAACAGCGCGAGCTCTCCTTCTCCCTTGAAGTAATGGAAGATCTCCAGAAGATGGCCCGCGCCGAGAACCCTGACGTCCCGCACAATGGAGGCCTCTTTACCGTTGCCGCCCGGAACGATGATCGTCCCTATACCTTCCTGTCGCGTGAGCAGCGCCACGGGCAGGATTCCCCGGACCGTCTTTACCTGTCCGTCCAGCGAAAGCTCTCCCGCGATAAGATGATCTTTCAAGGATTCATTTTTCAAGGCTCCCATGGCCGCAAGGATGCCGACCGCGATGGGCAGATCGAAAGAGGAGCCCTCCTTGCGAACATCGGCCGGAGCAAGGTTGATGGTGATGCGGTCCCCGGGAAACTCGAACCCGGCGTTTTTGATGGCCGATCTGACCCGTTCCTTGCTTTCCTTCACGGACGTCTCAGGCAAACCGACAATATTGAACGCCGGCAGCCCGTAGGCAATATCCACCTCCACATCGATCTTTATCCCATCAATACCGTAAACAGTGGCAGTAAGAACCCGTGCGATCAAGACTCCTCCCCTTTTCATTTTGCAGGCACAGCTGTGCCCTGACCTATATTACTTTCGGCCCACGATTATTTGTCTGAAAAAAAAGGTGATGGGTGATGGGTGATGGGTGATGGGTCACATCTGTCCAAGATAATATAAAGGTCAACCTCTTTCCGGACAGTCACAAACTAACGCATAGTCCCCCATATTCTTCCCC
>DIFE01000115.1:0-837 GCA_002418985.1 Deltaproteobacteria bacterium UBA5756 | reverse complement strand
GTCATTCCGGCGAAGGCCGGAACCCCATATGGCTGACAACTGTCAATAGATATGTAACCTGTCCTTTTCTTTTTTTATGTCATAGTCTTTTTAACCAGGTACAAAGACAAGGGACGGGCCGAATAAAACGTCTGATAATCTCATATGCGCGGGTCTAAATGCCGCAATTATTTGTTGTCCGTCCCGGGAGCATGCCTTTTTGTAATCTAGGCTCGGAGGTCATGGCATAATGCCATGCTCACTATGGGTTCCTCGTGGGTTCTCCCGACGTTGGCCGCGTCCCTCGTCTTTATCCCGGTCAAACCTCCTTTATGACCATGCCGCTTCCTAAGCTGCTATCGGGACCTGCCGCACCAGTGCCCAGACGAACCCTGCGAGTTCCCGTGCTATGGCCACGGCGGTCTTGTTCCTGTGCTTTCCCCGCATGACAAGGGCACTGAACCTTCGGCATAGCCTCTTCTGCGCCTTAAAGGCAAGATCGATGATGTCCTTCGGCAGACCCTCCTGTCTTTGCAGGATGACCCGCGTTACCCGCGCCTTATGGCAATACTGCCTTGCCGCCTCGGTAAGGGCGTAGCGCAGGTGTTTATTGCCTGTCTTCGTTATCTTCCCCCTTCGTATACTGTCCCCTGTGGAATGTTCCGAAGGGATGATCCCGATGAAGGCCATGTAGGACCTCGGTGATGGAAAGCGGTTCATGTCCCCCGTTTCAGCGACTATCGTTGCCGCGGTCACGGGGCCGATGCCCCGCATGGACTGCAACGCCTTGACGACGGGCCCGAGGCGCCATCCGGGGAGCATCTTCCCGATCTCCTCTTCGAGCTGCCTGACCCTTTC
>DIFE01000132.1 GCA_002418985.1 Deltaproteobacteria bacterium UBA5756 | reverse complement strand
CTGCCCTCCGGCACCATCCTCGCGGAGGGGTAGGTAGGGACATTCGTCAATAAGTAAAAAACTCAATCCCTCAGATTCTCTTCGCCTTATTCACCAGGGACATTGGCAGGAGGAAGGAGCTGAAGCTCTCCTGAAAAAAAGTTACTTACTTTTTAACGATGTCCCCTGCCTGCACTTTCGCAAATCCCGCTGCCTCTAATCCAGAACCCGGCCTTTGGGAAGTGTCGTCTGCTCCTCCGCCTTAGGCGCCACGATGGTCGGACGATCTGATGCCATGAAATTAACTGAGAGCTTGAAACAGTCCGTTTTCGAATTCTTATCGAAACGGTTCAACTGGGCCGTGTTGGCATATACGGGGTGTAAATCAGCTTTGGGGCCGAAGGCATCGAGTTCGACCTTGAGCCACAGTTCTGTTCCGCCCAGCAGGTTTTCCGGGAGATCCCGATCATACAGACCGGAGTTGGCCTTGCCAAAGGCGGGCGGGGGAACATCCATCAGCTGGATCCAGTGGACGGCATCTTTAGACGCGAACAACTTGTTGTGACCCTTGCTATATGCCCAATGAAAGGTGGGCATGCTGACATAGAGATGTGCCTTGGCCACCGGCTTGTCCCATACGAACCGGTAGACGATCGACCCCGGTTTTTCCCCCTTCTGTTTCGCCCCGATTCTTGGCTTCCAATAATAAACGGGCTCTTCAAAGACGACCTCCGCGTTTTGAGCCTTTATATACTGCATCGCATGCTGGCTGCCGGGTCGCCCGTAGGCGTATGACCAGTCCCATGTCTGGGCAAATGCCTGCTGAGAAAAAAACAACAAGAGAAGTATCATTATTGCCCCTGACGCCTTGTTCATCATCGTCTCCTTTGGTTTCCTGATGATCGCTTTTCTCCCTATGCGGCGAGCCGCGGGTGTTCTCGCCCTTGTCATGTCTGATCCTGCCGTCCGCTGCCCGGAGACCTCAGCTCTGATCGTCGTCCGTTCATTCAATCGAGGACCCTGGGTTTGGACGGTTGCGAAGGCGCCACCTGCTTCTGTTTCACCGTCGGCGCGGACGATGCCGGGGCTTCCGTGTCCAGCCTCTTCGGCGCAGTAACCGGGGTTAACAGCCTGCCCGCCAGATCGGGATAGGGCTGCAATGAAAAACCCTTCGTCTTCGGCGACTTCGGGAGCTTGGCCTCATCCAGATTCAGGATATAGGCCAGTTTCTTCCGGTCCGCATACAGGGGCGCCCAAAAGTCGGGGAAACCCGTAATGTAGTATGACACGAAATCGCTGCCCTCAGGCATTAGCCCCCCTTGCTCCAAGAGGTAGTCATATGTTTTGGCATCCGCCGCCCCGCCGGCCATGACCAGCGCCTTCAGGGCCGGGGAAATCCTGGCGGCGATGTTCCATTTCATTCCAAGCGGGTACTGTTTCTTCAGCTTCATGACCTCATCCGCAGCCTCGATCGCCAGTTGAGGATGCCCCGTATTGACAGCCAGCATTCCGTATTCCATCAGACGCCGGAGGGTTATCGCAAGGTTTGTGTTGTCGGCAAATCCGGTGACCGTGCGGGTTGAAAGGGGGATCTGTCTGCCTTCACGCTGGACGACACAGGTGATCTCACTGCCGATGGGGATGTCGCGGGTAGAGACGTCATCCGCGGATACTGCGGGTCTGCCGTTGAAGAGCTTGATGATGTCCCCTTTCCGGAACCCCGATTTTGCTGCCGGCCCTTCGGGATTCACGGATGTCACAACGATTCCTCCCTCGCTTTTGTCGACGCCGATTCCGATCATGGATCTTTTTTCTGCCTTCAGCAGGATGTTTTTATGGAAGAGAAGCAACGAGCCGACGTCCTTGAGGGGCAGACCCCGGGTCCAAAAATCGGCATACTTTTTTGAGTGCTGCAAATCCTGTTGCAGGGGGGAGAGGTTTATGGCTTCCTGGATTTTCCTGGTTGCCACCGAATGGAACCCGGCGGTGAGAAGCTCTTTTCCCTCGTCCAATATTACAGCGGCCCGAATCATTTCCGGGGTGGCCGCTTTCATGGTGTGCACCTCTTTGTCGATCAGGGCATACCAAGCACCGGCCTGTTGAACGAAGACCGTAGAGGGTGTTTTTTTCTTGTCGGCAAATCGTTTTTCCTGAACGTAAATAAGCTGCTTCCCTTTGAGGATCACGTATTCTTCCAGACAATTGCTCCAAGCTTTCAGGATGGTGTTGTCGGGCCCGAAGGCAATGGCGAGGCCCCCCGCGGCGAATCCGGGAGGTGTTTCCATCTCCTTCCAGGTGGCCGTCTCGAGAATCTTTAATTTTCCTTCCATCCTTATGGCCGCAAGCGAGCCATCGTGGTTGAGACCGAGGATTTCCGCCTTGTCGAAGTTGCGGACCATGGAATAATCCTTCGTGTCGAACAGCCATGCTGTTGCGTTCGAGCACCACGCCCCCAGATAGCGATCGGACAGTTTCAACTGCTGCAAGATGCTTTTTTTCCTGTGGCAGCTGTCATGCATGGCCGGCACGGGGATCTTTTTTCCCGTCCCGATGGAGTATGCTTCCGTTACGCTATCCATTATCTGCCTGCCGCCCTGGTCCCGGCGAACATAGGTTGTCCCTACGAGCGTCTTGTTGTCCGGCGTGATATGCATGGCCGTGCTGGACATGAAAACGGGAAAAGTCCTGATGATTTTTCCGTCGCTTGTCTGCACGATGGATACACGCGCTTTTGAAGTGTCTATCAACCCTTTCCCATCCCATGGGCAATCGCAGACGGCGATGTAATTGCCGTCCGGGGAGACGGTCATTTCCCGCATCGATTCGAGAATATCTCGGTCCAGGGGATGCCTGACAAAACTGTTCTCTTTTCCGTCGAACCTCCAGAGTACGTAGTCATCAACGGTTGTTCCGGGTTTGATGGATCGTGCCATTTTCGTCACCATCCAACTGCCGTCCCTGCTGAAGGTGTGCTGGACCCTTGTATATTTCTTCATGTCCGGAGAGGACATGAAGCTTTCGTATTTCACGGGAGCGGTGGCTTTTTCTGCTTTATCCGTCCCCCCGAAAACCCGGTCAAAGAACGATGTCTCCCCATAGACGGCCTTTCCTCCCCCAAAGGGGAATGGTGACAGGAACGCAGCCGCCAGCACGGCAACGACTGGCAGGCGCCGGAAGCACCCTGGATTCACGAATGCAGTTTTCCATAATCCCGAAACCATTGCTCTGAAACATCCATGAGAATTCGAAAAAAACGTCATGATACCTCCTTCTGGAACTCGATGACCAGCCTTTATTGAGGTACACCGCTGTCATGGGTTACAAGCGGCCTGCCCTCCAAACCTTTCCCTATATGGCCGGACGCACTATAGCTGGTTCTGGAAAAAACATCGCGGTATCCCCCCCGGTTTATCTCGCCCGCTATCTCCTGCGCTTTTCGCTGATCCAAGGTCCCGTAAGCCTTCGTCACAGAAAAATAGTGGCCGGGCACGGCCGTATTGGGAGCCGAAAAACCGGTGGGTGGCGGCCTGTTCCCGGTGACAACCCGGGCGCCGGCCCTTGTTTTCTTTGTCTGTTTATCGAATACGGACGTCAAAACGACCCAGTAAACCGTTCTGGTCCGGTCTCTCTCCCGAACGGCGGAAGGCTGGGAGGTATGATTCTGAGTCTTTTGCCTGTCCCGATAGGCTGTCGCCTGGACATGGGAAATCAGCCCCTGACGGGCCAGATGGTCGATCATCTTTGCGGGACAGTCCCCTCTCAAGCCGTGGCTCATGATGGCGTCATACAGAGCTCTCTGTGCGAATACCCGTTCTTGTTCGGTAGAAAAATCGGCAAGACGCCGGGAGTCCATTCTGCCGAGGGCGGCATAATCCACCGATTTCATGCCGAGGAGTTGTCGTCGAAACTGGTCGTAGAGCTGGGGTTCGCTGCTTCTGAGACAGGAATGAATGGTCCTGCTGATGATATTGTTGACGACCCACTCCCAATGCTGTCTGCCCACGGCTGCATAGTCGATTCCTGGTGCCGGTGCCGGCGGCTTCGGCTGGGGAGAAGGACTGCTCTCAATCCCTGAGTGGGAAGGAGAGGTATGCATCGGGGATGGGGTGCGTACCGGGGACGGAGAAACTGGTGCCATAGGTTTCGGCGACGGAGGTTGCGCATGGGCATATTGTTTTCCCGACGGCTCAATGAGGATTCTGGCCTGCGCCGAAGCGCTATTGCCGCCTGCATCGGTTACTTTCACGATCAGGTTTCCAGTCTCCGCGTATTCCGCGGCAATACCGCCCACGCTTCCATGCAACGATCCGGCTGTGTGGCCTAAGCTGAGACCTTTTCCGGAAGCGCGCACATCCACGACGAACGGTCCTTTGAAGCCCTTGGGCACGGTGATGGAAAATGTCCTGTTTTCACCGCTCTTCATGCTCTTCGGGACATTCAGGACCAGATTGTGAGCTTCCCTTGTAAAGGTGGTGCGGGCCGTATGCCGCTTGCCGTTTTCGGCGACAATCAATGCCTCAAAGATGATTTCTTCGCCGACGGGTATCTTTCCGGCCGGAACAGCCAGACCCGCCCGATAAGGTGGTGTCTCGCCGGGACGGGGCCGTTTCATGGAAACGGTTTCAATCGTTTGACCCTTTGCATCTTTTGCCGTCAGGGTAAGAGTTGCCTTGTTAACGCCCTGTCCGATCGTGTAGTGGGCATAGAGCATAGGCTCCCGATCGGGCGGGAAAAGCGCCTTGTGCTTTTGATCGTCAGGGTTGTCCGTTACAAGGACCCTGTCGATCCTCACGGCCTGAGCGATTCTGAATCGTGAGACGGCGTTCACCTTCACACCGGGGGCGGCGTTGAATACATGGGTCAGTCCGACCGAGTATTCGCCGTCTGCCAGGTTATCCAACCCGATCTTGAAGCGGTGGTTTTTTATCGCCCCCGATTCATACACCTGTTCCTGCTTCCCGAGACCCGGTACCGGTTTTCCCATTCCGTCGTATACCTGCCAGAAGAGCTGCGCCGGTTCAGGTTTTCCCGCAGGGTGCTTCAAATCGGCCTGAAAGGCGAGGACATCACCGTTCTGGACTGAGGCGGGAAGCGGCGGCCCGTCGTAGTCGTTGAGGGAGGCACGGATCTGAAAGGGGTCCATGGCGAGGATATTTGTGACCAGGCGAAAAGAGGCGCCCTGGTGGGCGATGATCTTCCGGGTCTTCCCCGATGTGTCTATGAGGCGCACGGCAATGGTGTAGGCGGCCGGCGCCATGCCGGTGGTATCGAAGCGCAGCAAGTTCGCTTTGGGATCATCACCCGTTACGGTTTTGTAGTTCTCCCCGTTTATGAGCCACTGCACCTCATGGGTCCTGCCCCACGTGCCCGACTTTTGAGATTGAAAGGCCAGAATTTCTCCGACCTTGGCGGCCTCCTTCAGTACCGGGCCTTCAAATGAATTCAGGGTGGCACTGATCGGCCCAAGGGCAATCTGGTCGGATTCGGCAATCTGGAAGACATAGGTCCGGAAACCCATTTGCAGTTTCGATTTGGCATCGAACATCCGGAAGGTGACCGTGTAGTCGCCGGGCGTGACATTCTCGCATTTGTATGTGAGGCGATTCGCCCGGTCCGAGCTTGCCGGGACGGATGAGGTCTCGGCCAGCTTCTGTTTCTTCGGCCCCGAGATTTCCCATTTGGCCTCATAACGATCGGTCCATTTTTTATCTCTGGCAATCTGGAACGTCAGCAAATCACCTTCTTTAGCTGTTTCCCCGTAGAAAAGTCTGCCCGTGAAGGTGTCGCGTCGTGCGAAGATTATGTCGAGGTCGATGTCCTCGGCACGGGCGGTGATCCCCTCGAATTTCAGCCCCTGCAGGTGAACCGAAGCCTCGCGGATCGAATCGTCCCGCCAGTTTTTCCAGACGGTACCCCCTGCCTTCGCCCCCTCGACCACGGCATCCTTGCCCAGGACCAAGGGGTCGATCGTCATGGAGGCTACGGCCCGCCAGGTCACCTTGCCCGTCACTCGCAGAAAACTCGCCACGGGATTGACGGTCTTGCCTTTGCGTATCTGCTCCAGGATATATTGCTTTTCTTCCTCATCAACGGTCCATCCCTGCTCCAGGGCATCGATAACGGGAATAGGGGCCAGTTCGATGGCGGCCACCAACGCCTTTTTGGTGAGCTTTACCGCTTCACTGTCCCGCCCCGAAATATTGAAGAACAGGTGCTGGCCCTGCTCGGCCTTCTTCAGTTGATCGGCGATGCTCAGCAGGTCTCCTGAGTAGGCCGCTATGCTTCCAGCCTTTTGGAGTCTGGCAGGGGTTTCGACGGCCGTCGGTTTCTGCCTGACGCCGGTATCGGATGATCTCTTCATCTCAGCAGTAATTTCTCTTACCAGCCTGTCTGGCGCTCCGGTTTCCCGCATCCGGGCAATGATCTCTCCCTTCTGGCTCGGAGTCATCCCTTCGGTCTTTTTCAGGATTCGGTCCCGGTACGCTTCGGTATTTTCCGGGTGCCTGCCGGCAATATCCCCCAGGACGCGCACTTCGTTGAGGGTGTCGAGATAGGCAAGGTGTGACGACGCGGCTTCTGCCGCGGCCGATTTGATCTGCTGCTGCTTCTGGGATACTGTTTCGGAGGGCGCCCTTGTCTTGCCCTCCGCCGGAAGGGTGGATTGCTGCGGCCGGATGATATCCTCCAGACCGGCCTGTCTAGCCAGCTCCAACGTGGCGTTCTGGGCTCGGTCGTGATATTTGCTTTTCTGGGCCTGCTTCTGCTGAAGACGCGCCTCCATGTCGAGACGTTTCTGCTGGGCATCCAAAGGCTCTTTTCTTTCATCCGGATACCGCTTCCGGTGATCCCGGAGCGCCCGGGAAATCGGCTCGATTTCGCGGGTCTTTTTCTGTATGAAATCATCCATCTCGTCCTTGTACGCCATAATTTCGTCAAAGTCCGGCGTTTCTCCGGACCGGGATTTGGCCTCATACATCGCCGCGTCTCGCCGCTTGTAGGCGTCGTTGTTGAGCCCGGCGATTCTTTCGAAATCCGCCGCGTTTACCCCCCTGGGATCGGCCATGAAATCCACATCGTTCTTCCTGGCGTAATCGATCTTTTCCGGGTCGACACCATTCTTTTCAAGAAATTCATTCACCTTCCGGTTGTAGGAATCCTGGATGGTTTTGACCTGTTCCGGAGAGTCCGCCTGCACGATGTAGTCGGAGTCTGTGCCGGCATCGAAAGGTCTGTTCCTTTCTCGCCGCTGGGGATTCATGCTGGCTCCATTCTCGGCAGCCGCCTTTCCGGCGATCTCCAGATTCTTTTTGGAATAGAAATTCTGGCACTCTTGATAGACTTCATCAGTCATCGAGCGACGTACCTTTTGGCCATCGACTAATTCCGTGATTGAATAATCCTTGATCCGCATCCGGTTGATCTCGGCGTTGTGCTTGAAGACCAGCGCCTCCTGCTTCTTCGACGCGGTTCCTGCGCTCACGGCCTCCGCCGCTTTCATTAATTCCAGGGTGAAGCAGAGCGCGGGAGGAGAAGTGGTGACAACGAGGAGAACGACCAATAAAAACCGTTTCAGTAGACCGTCGATCCGTTTCACTGAGTTCCTCCCTTATCCCATTCGTTCAGCAGATCCCGCACGTATGTCCTTTCGGCGTCCGGGGCTGTTTTACCTGAAATGACCCGCTGCAGTTCCTTTTTTGCGAGGGCTCTCTGGTCGTCGCTTTTCAAAAGCACGGCGAGAGAGGCGGCGATTGCCACTGACCGGGGATATTGCAGGGACAGGTTCTTGAAATATGTTATTCCGTCCTTTATCTGATCGTCCGCAACGTAGCAGAGTGCCAGAGGTCCTACCACCAGACCGGTCGCCTTTTGAGGTTCTTTTTCGATCAAAAGGCGGTACTGTTCCGCGGCGAGCAGGAATTTCCCCTGCTCCTGAAGGACCCGGGCCAGCAACAACCGGGCCCGCCCATGATCGGGGTTCAGTTCCAGGGCGCGAATAAGGCTTCCAGTTGCCTTTGCCATGGACAGGGCGTCGGAGTTGAGGGCGGCATAGAGAATCCCCTGGAGAAACCAGTATTCCCCCCGTTCGGCATTGATGGCTATGGCCGAGTTGACATGAAACAGGGCATTGTGGAAATAGACGGGAAGCCCGGACTGGGTCCACTTTTCATAGTCCTGGGCCGCACACCGGTAGAGATAAGAGGCATAATCTTCAAAGCCGCCCTTGACGGCATGGATTTCAACGTCGCCGGGAGCGCCTTGAACCGCTTGCTTGCTGGTCCCCTGCGACATCTGGTCCCCTGCGGCATCGTGAACCAGGATGCCATTCGTCATCAGAAGAAAGACGATAAGCATTATCGAGCTCTTCATTGCCGCACGAAATACGCAATCGCCGGCGTATGTTGGTGCGCGACGAGCTTCAAATTTACCCAAAGCAAAATCGACTATACCTCTTGTGTTCATAAAATTGCCCCCTTGAATGAAACGTGTAATAAAGGAGATCAAGAACGGCGAGGCGGGGAAATGTCGGGCCGCCAAAATTTGCCTAGAATACAATGGATGACAAAGTGTCTGATCATGAACCCCTATGTAGATCGATAAGCAGAAGAATCTTCTCTTTTTAAAGATAGCAAGCGGAATATGTTTTGAATGTTAAACAGATTACATATCATGTTTTTCGATGTTTTGCCGGCGAGGCATGCAGATCGGATGGCCTCCATCGCGGAGGAGAAAACAAACGTCCACGACAGGAACCTACCTGGGGTCAGACCTTGAAAGATCACTTTTCCCATGATATGCTCTCCCGATGGCCCGGGTCCTGCGTATAGAGTGTCCCGGCGCCCTTTATCACGTCACATCAAGGGAGAACGCCAAGCAGAAGATATTCAGGAACGACCGTGACGGAAAGGGATTCCTCAACCCTCAGTTAGGTCATTGAAGGGTTCCATTTTGTCTGCCGAACTCCCAACTTTTCTGAGATTGAAGCAAAGGAGAAATATTAAGTCCACCCCCTTTCCGGACATGCCTGGAGA
>DIFE01000037.1 GCA_002418985.1 Deltaproteobacteria bacterium UBA5756 | reverse complement strand
CGGTTAGGCATGTTGTCTGCAGTCTGACCCTTTCATGTTCCTGCAGTATCCTCAGGACCCCGATGAGACTGTCCATCCGCGGATTGCCCCCGGGGCCCAGCATACGATGTATGCTCTTGCTTGATTTATTGAGTCTGCGGGCCAGTTCGGGAAAAGTAATCGTTGCATTGATGTAATCGCGCAACATCGCCTTGCCGGCGTCAAGATTACCGTCCAGGATCTCATTCACAGCCTCGGCCAGCAATCCTCTGCGATAATCATTATCCCCGGCTGCACGCTTTATCACCGTCTCTCTGAATGCCCTCGTAAGCGCCATGGTTATTGTCACCATATTGTTCTCCCCGTCCCCATCATTCACAGGGCTATTACTTTCGAACACCAAAAAACAGAACACCCGAAGATAGACTAAATGCAGAGACCCATCTGTCGACCAACTGCTGCTCTCAAGATAAAAATACACTCTCCGTGAATCCGGCCCTCGGACGTGAGACATGAAGCCTGAAACGGTCTCAATCATTAGGCAGGGACAACATGAGATAAGTTTTCTCGCGCTGGAAAGTAATATAGAAGCAGCCACTCCTGCAAATGGCCTGGCAGATTCCATTCCTGAGAGGTAGTCGTGAAAAAGAAAAGCGAACTGGTGAGAGCAAATGTTGACAGTGTGTATCAACGGATCAGAGATGTTCTTGCTGAGGCCCGCGGCCAAGCATACCGTGCGGTGAATTTTGCCATGGTGCGGGCATATTGGAATATCGGCCGGATCATCGTTGAAGAAGAGCAAAAGGGCAGGGAACGGGCAGAGTACGGGCAACACCTGATAGCCGGACTCTCTCAAAGGCTATCCGCCGAATTCCACAAAGGTTTTGACAAGTCCAACCTTTGGAACATGCGTTCATTCTTTTTGACTTTTCCAAAAATCGACGCAGTGCGTCAAGAATTGGCCTGGACGCACTACCGCCTTCTGTTGAGGGTGGACAAGGCTGAGATTCGCGAGTTCTACATGAACGAGGCGATAAACAGCAACTGGAGCACCAGGGAACTGGAACGGCAAATGAGTTCCCTGCTGTTTGAACGTCTTGCCTTGAGCAAGGACAGAGAAGGTCTTCTGCGGCTCTCGAGGAAAGGACAGATTCTGCAGGGGCCGGAAGACCTTGTCAAAGACCCTTACGTCCTTGAGTTTCTTGGTTTGGAAAAGCACGAAAGCTTGCCGAGAGTGAGATGGAACAGGCCCTCATCGATCACTTGCGACATTTTCTTCTCGAGTTGGGCAGGGGCTTTTCATTCGTCGCGCGCCAACAGAGAATTACGCTCGGTGGCGATCATTTCTATGTTGACCTTGTATTCTACAATCGTCTTACGAAAAGCTTCGTTCTCATAGATCTGAAAATCGGCAAGCTCAGCCATCAGGACATCGGACAGATGCAAATGTACGTCAATTATTATGAAAGGACACAGATGGTCGAAGGGGAGAATCCTCCTATCGGCATAATCCTGTGCGCGCAGAGGAACCATGCTATCGTCCGTTTCACCCTCCCTGAGAACCAGAAGCAGATCTTCGTCTCCAAATACATACCTTACATTCCCACGGAGGAAGAACTGCAGGCCGAGATTATGCGGGAAAAGGAACTCATCGAGATGGAACTGAGGCTGCGTGCAAAAAGCTGAGCGCTTCGACCCGCTCCTACAGAGAACAAGCGACAGTATTTCATACTAAAGCAGTCGGAACGAGATCGGAAGATCACCTCTTATACATTTTGAAACAGAAGGCCTGTTCGCTGGGGCCAGGATGGCTCCTGTCCAATAACTCTCCTGGTTCCCGGCCTGCGCCGGGATGACGATCAGAGAAAAGCCGGGATGAACAAAGGAAGGAAACCCCTGATATCAAACGAACCACGTATACAAGCCTACAATATTTGAGGTCTTTTCCTCCCGCGCAGCGGGAGTGCGAATGCGGCCTGATCCCGGTCTTCTGGGGATCTGGACGCAATCTTTCAAGGCTTCCTCCCCACCCTCTCTTCTATGCCTCCAGTGGAACCCCAAAGGGGTGGAACGGGTCCCGTTTTTTGTTACGGGATAAACGTGAGACAAGTCCTTTAGCTCTTATTCATTATCCCCCACCCGCTCCCATCTCGCCGAGGTCACTTTCCAGTCGCCCGAGTCCTTCTCCAGCGATACATCGAAGCGATAGACGCCAAGCGATTCGGGGATTACATCGGTTGGGGAACCGGTCTTTTTTCCGCTGGTCAGGATGGTCTGAAAGTCGGCTCGGGCCGACCTGTTTTCAACGGATATGTTCAGGTAGTTAATGTAGACGGTTACCTTCGGATGTCCCAGGAAATATCCCAGCAGCAGCCTTCTTATGGTTTCGCGGTTGAACCCCTGGGGATCGTTGTATGTGTCGGCAATGTTGTTGACGATTTTCCTGACATCCTTTTCCTCAGCCGCTGCCTGGACGTCGGTAATGACCTTCCTGACCTTATCTTCCTCCGTGCCCTTGCTGCAGCCGAACATGGCGATCGTCACAACGAAAATAAGGCAGATCGTCACAAAACGTTTCATGGCAAATCCTTTCCCGCGCCGGGTTGAGAACGGCGGCTCTCGTCCCGTATCTCTCCTGGTTCCCGGGATACTTCAGGTCTTTTCTTTCCCGCATTTCTCCGTGCTCTCTGCGCTCTGAATCGCGTACAGGCGGGAGGGCGCGAGATAGTCTTTTACCTCCCGAACAGCTCCTTCACCTTTCCTCCGATATCTTCAAGAATATCACCGCTTTTCCCCTTCCCCGGGAGGCTACGCGGTTTCTCGATTCTGACCCCTTTTTTTGCCGCGGAAATGGCTGCGGCGCAGGACGTTTCTTCATCGGATGTCTTTCCTATCAGGGCTGCGGCGATGGCGGCGGGGCCGAATAGTGTTATGGATCCGACAGCAGCGCCGAGGGCGATTGCCGTCCGGGTGGGGTCGATTGCAAGCCGAGGGCGCGCTAATGTGCCGCCGAGTTTGAAAGGTCGCGTCAGCTCGCTTGCGCTTATCCCCAGCTTACCGATCGGGGAGGCGGCGATGCCTTCCTTGGGGACAGGCCTGAGAGAAAGGTTCAGTCTTTCTGTCTTAAGATTGATGGTGCCGTCGCCCACTACTACCATGTACTGCGTGTTCAACACGAGAGTGGTGGCCCGGGCAAGGCCGTTATTCACCGTAAAGGCGCCGACAAAACAATTGATTGCGGCATATGGTTTCTCTTTATCAAAGGGATTGACGAGACGGAAGACGCTGGACGGCAGGTCACTGCCGAGTAGATCGATAAACTTCTGGTGCATCCTGCCTTTGCCCATCAAAAGAACGGCCTTGCCGGTCAAACTCCCCATCAATCCTGCGACCGAAGTGCCGCGGGCTCTGATATCGATGTCCGCATCGAGATTTCCCTCGACACCGCTGGCCGCCTTGCCAATATTCGCCACGTAAGCGATATCCACCTTGTGAAGTTTCACGCTCGAAGTCAACAATACCGTCTTTCCCTGCGGCTTAATGGAGAGACGGGCATCCACCGAACCTTTTCCCAGGAACGCTTTAAGAGAATTCACGTCGAGTGTTTCATCCTTTAGAGTCAGTCCCACGTTAACGTCGTTTAACCCAATCTCAGGCAACAGGACCTGGGAAGCCCGGAGCGTGACCTCTGCATCGGCTTTGCCCAGGGCGTCAAAAGGCAAAGGTTCGCTAGAGAAGATTTTGCCCTGGCCGGTCGATGTCTTAACTGCATCCGGGCCCTTGCCGATATGGGGACGCAGGTCCAGTTTCCGTGCCGATAGCGTTGCCTTCACCATCGGCCTCTCGCCGGCCAGGTTGAGGTCGACGGAACCGCCAAGATCGTTGTCGCCTTCTATGATCTTGAGATCTGAGATCGAATATGAGTCTTTGCCCGTGTCGATTATCCGACCGGAGATATCCAGGGGGCCCTCGAGCCGTGGAAGTTTGGTCAAACCCGAAAGGCGGCTCAATCCGGCCGGATCCTTGCTTTTCAAACTGAAATACAATCTCAACCCTCGCCTCGCCAACGGGTCATTGACGCTGCCGTCAAGAGCCAGGACGGCATCCCCCGTACTCAGTTTAAGGCTGACAGGCCAGGCAAGGGCGGGATCCGCAAAGGCTGCGATAGAACCCACGGTGCCTGTGATTTCAAAGGATTCCTCATTATACGCAACCTTGCCTTCGATCCGAATCGGACCCCCGAAGGGCCCCGTGGAGCCCGCGGTGAAAACGGGCACCGTTGCCGTGTACCTCTTTTTCGATTCATGATTTATGTAGGTAACGCGGCCTTTCTCTATGCGCATCTCTTCGAACGTTATCCGGGAGAGCCCCCACCTGCCGGTATCGGTCTTCTTCTCTGCCGTTCGGTCTTTTACCGGGGCATCAATCGCAAGGTTTGATTTGCCCGAGGCGTCTGTTTCCAAAAGAAGCTCGGGTTCGATAAGGATTACACGTATGAGGTCGACCCGATGGGCAAGAAGAGGGAAAAACCTCACCTTTATCTCGAGCCGCTTGATCATGGCCAGTTCGGGCCGAGACCCCCAGGGTGCGTTTTGAATAGTCACGTCTCGAACAATCAGGGTAGGCGTAAGCCCTATTTTCAGGCTTACATCTCCGCCCAGGGTCAGCTCTTTCCCCGTGGCATTCTGGAACGCGCTGCTGATTTCCGGTTTTAGGGTATTGTAATCGTAGCTCGCAAAGATGACGTAAACAGTCACGACCAGCAACGAAAACACGGCACCTACCAGTGTCGGAATCAGTTTCAACTTCATGGGGACCTTTCTTTTCATCGACTTTGGCCTAAAGGCAATATGTTTATCTCTTGTATATTAGTCAAGCTGATGGCACGCGATGCAACCCGCATGGAATCGACGGGACGAGCTTGAAGAACGTCCGGGTGGCCGGAATGTAATGAGGAGAGGGGCCGAGATGACGATAAGAGGAGGGCTGGGATGACGGAATCGGCCCTCAGGCGCTCAAGCTATTCAAACGCTCAGGGCGTCTTTATGTCTTTTTATTTTCTCCGGGGACCATTGCATGCAGAGAGCGGGCTTTCCCTTCATGACGAGACGCATGCAGGCATCGTTACAGGATGGATTGCAATGGATGATCTCCTCTTCTCGGCCTTGCATCAGTTTGTTAGGCCACTCAAGATCCGCAAAGAGGACCCTTGCCAGGCCCAGGAGGTCGGCTTTGCCGCCTGTCAGGATTTCCTCGGCGGTCTTTCCGGAGGATATTCTCCCCGCGGTTATTACCGGTACAGTCACATTCTTCCTGACGGCGTGTGCCAGGTCGGCCATATACCCTTCCGTCTTCGATCTCTCGACGATCTCCGGCAGGATAAAGGACTCATAGGTGCCGCCCATTACGGAAATATAGGCGATACCGGCGTCGGACAGGGCCCTGGCAAACAGGGTGGATTCGCCAAGATTGAGGCCGTCGGCAAGCCATTCATCTGCGAGGAAACGGTAACCTACGGGAAAATCCCCCACCGCGGCCTTGACATCGCGCAGGACCTCAAGGGGGAATCTCATTCGATTTTCGAGGGTGCCCCCGTACTCATCATCTCTCTTGTTGGTTCGCGGAGAGACAAATTCCGACAGAAGATACCCGGTGCCGCCATGAAGCTCCACCATGTCAAAACCGGCTTTCTTTACCCTCCGGGCGGCAAGGACGAATTTCTCCCGGACTTTCTGAATATCATCAAGGGTCATTGCCTGGGGGATCTTCCCGAAAGTGTCTACGGCCGATGGGGCGAGTGGAGACTGGCCCAGGGAGAAACGGCCCGCATGGTTTATCTGAACACAGGCCACGGCACCTTCACTCTTGATCACCGAGGCAAGCTCCGACAAGGTCTGGAGATTGGTATCCGTATCAGCCCTCAACATCCTGCTGGCTCCGTTTCCGGCCGGATGGTCAATGGTCGTGTTCTCGACAACGATCATGGCCGCCCCGCCGCGCGCCATCGATCGGTAGTGTTCCAGCATAAGAGGAGATACCGAGCCGTCTTCCGAGGCGTAACCCACGTAAAGGGGCGCCATGGTGATACGGTTTTTCAATTCAATGCCTCCGACGTTAATCGGCGAAAAAACATGGGGATACGTCATCGCACAGTCCTCCTTTCCATTATGATAGAGGACTCTCCTTCTCCATTCAACCCTTATTTCGGCGGAAGATATCCGGCACCTCATATCTCTTTGACAAGACATTGGAATTATGCCAGATTAGAAGCTGAACCACGACTGCATCTTCGCACTTTCAATCATGCTGCAAGGAGACAAGAATGACTTTTCTCAACCGCCGCCAGTTCCTTAAGTGCTCCGCCACCGCTTCGCTGGCCCTTCTGCCCTGCAGCCTCCTTTCCGGTCGCCGGGCAGGCGCCTCTCCCGTCGCGCCTGGGGACAATTATTACCTCAGCCACAGAAAGGAACTTACAGGTGCGTTTCAGGATGTTGTAAAAGGCGCATCACAGCTCCTGGAACCCGATCTGGGACCGGAACGTACCGGTAAAATAGCCCGGGACGCCCTTGCCGGTTTCGACGTACTCCTGCCGGAGCTTCCGGACGTGGGCGGACAGAAGAACCTCATCACCTCCATTGTCCCGATCGCCGCCTGGTACGTGGCCCTCTACGGTCCCATGCGCGAAAACGGAAAAACAGCCGAAGATGTGGGAAAAATTATTTATGAGCTGAACAGGCTGCAGTTTCAATCTATGTCGGTGCCGCAAAGCCGTGCCATGGGCGAAAGGTTGTTCAGCCCGAAATACGTGGACAAGATGCGCGAGTGGGCTTCGTGGACCCAAAAAAAGGAGTATCCCGCCAACTGGGTTGCCAGGTTCGAGCCGGGCGCCGGGACGGACTTTGATTATGGCGTCGATTATACGGAATGCGCCCTGGTCAAGTATTTCAATGCCCGGCGCGTCCCCGAGCTTGCCCCTTATGTGTGCCTCAACGATTTTCCGAGCAGTCGCGCCTACCAGTCAGGACTGCGGCGCGCCGGAACCATCGCCATGGGAGACAACCTGTGCGATTTCCGTTATAAAAAAGGCAGGGCAGTCATTCAGGATTGGTCGACAGAGATAATCAGGATACGGCAGGCGGCGAAAGGATAGTCACAGCAGCCCGAACCGCCCGGGTGGAAAAGAAAGAGAAGGGGTCGGATAATAAAGGAGAGAGTGGATGAAAAACAAGGGTATTGCCGTCGTATCAGGGATCCTCTTTATCGTGGTGCTTTTTGCCTCGGCTGCAATAGCCGATGAAAAGGAATCCCCGGACGACATTCTGAAACAGTTTTTCGAAAGCCGGAAGACACAGCTTGACACGATCGCGGACGACCCCGCCACGATGAAGGAATATGTTATTTCACAGAAGGACGTCAATGTCCGGTATACCAGGGGAAACACCCTGCTTCATTACGCCGCGAACAGGGGATATCGGGACATCGTTGAGCTTCTATTGAAAAAGGGTGCCGACATCAACGCGCGGGATAACGACAACAGGACACCGTTGCACGAGGCAATGGCCTATCGCAGGTATGACGTAGCCAGATATCTCGTAGAGCATGGTGCCGATACAAGCCTGAAGAATAAGGACGGCGAGACCCCTCTCATCAGCGTCGTGTACATGGACGATAAAAAGCTGGCAGCCGATCTCGTTGATTTCTTCATAAAGAGAGGCTTCAACGTGCGCAAATCCGCGGACACGCGCTTGCTCAACGAGGCGATAGGAAGAGGCCACAGGGCCGTCGCCCTGATTCTCCTGGAAAAGGGTGTCACATTCAACGATGCCTCACTTGCCAGAGCCGCGGCAGAAGGATATGAAGACGTCTTTCAGATCCTTCTTTCCAAAGGGGCGGATCCGTCGCAAAAAGGTATCCTTCGCGCCGCCTGCGGCTCGGGAAACCTCACCATCGTAAAGACACTCGTGGAGAAAGGACAGGAGCCTTCCGCGGACGACATAGATTTTGCGTTATATAAGGGAAGTACAGAGGTGGCGCTCTATCTCAACACCCTGTTGAAGAAGTCAAAAGGGCAGGAGGTTGACCTCGGGAAAAGATGCCGGATGGAACCCGATGGCGGACCGTGCAAGGCACTTTTCGATGCCGGTTATTACGACCGGGCGGCAAAAACATGCAGAACATTTATATATGGCGGCTGTAACGGAACCGTACCTTTTGAGACCGTCGAAGCCTGCAGAAAAGTATGCGAGGATCGCAAATAAATCAGAACGACCGGCAATCTACCGAAACAATCACGCCGGTCAGAAAAGGGGAGAATATGAAGATCAATTTTAGCAAGGACCAGTTTGAAATGTTGTTGAAGACTCTTTATCTCGGAATCTGGATGGCCAACGCCTACGATGATGACCCGGAGGCTAACGAATTTTTTGACCTTCAGGCATACCTGCTGGGATTCGCAAAAGATTTCGGGCTTGAGGACTACGTGGCATACGATGAAAAGAAAAAGATATGCTATCCATCCGAGACGATTACCGAAGACGAGACCCTCAACCTGTTGATCGAGAGGTATGACGATTTCACGTTCCTGGACAAGCTTATCTACAACCTTGCGGGACGTGACATGCTCGACAAGCACGGACAGAAAACGATCGAAAAGATGTCCGATGAAGAATTCTTCAAGGAAGAGGCGTTTTTCGTGGAGAAGTACCAGAAGGAGTTCGCGAAAAACGGCATAAAAAACCTGACCGTGGCAACGACGGCTAAAAAGACTGTTTCGCGTTCATCAGGTAAATAACAATCGGCGCCCGTTCGCCGCACCTCTTTCCATTGTTGCGGCTTTGAGCTCTTTTGGCATTTTTTCTATGGCATATCGCAGGGCCGTGCGAGGCATTGTCTCTTTGTTTTTCATGACGTAATCGAAGACTTCCCTCTCGTGGGCATGGCTGGCGGCCTTGAGCATCCACCCGTAGCCCTTTTGCACCAGGTCGTCCCTGTCCGTGAGCAGGATGTCGGCGATTTCGAAGATGTCCGCCAGGAACTTGCCCGCTTTGGCGGGAATGATAAGGGACACCGCCGAGGCGCGGCGAACCCAGCGGTTTTCGGAAAGGGCCCATCGCTTCAGTTCTTTAATATATTCGGGGTACATCTCGATGAAAGCGCCCACCGAATGATTGCAGAGGGTATCGCAAGAGGCCCAGTTCGTGACGTACATGGTGACCCATCGCTCGAATACCGGGAAATCTTCCCGTTCGTAGTCCTTGCGCATGAGATAGGACCACTCGCAGGCGATGAAGGATTCTTCCATGTAACCGGACCGCCATAATTCCTCACACAGGCGAAAGATCTCCGCCTTGTCCGCCGTCGTGACCTCTTTGTAATACCGCTTCGCGATCTTTCTGACACCAGCAGACTTTATGCCGTAAATCCTGACCTCTTCCTTGAAGAACCTCAGTCCGCTTATCCTCGTGGCCTCGTCGGCATTACGTTTGAGTTCATCCCTGATATTCCGGACAACAGCGCTGTTCAATGCGCCCTCCCTATCTGTATCGTATTGTGAAAAAGACGGTGATGAGCGCCACGATGAGCGCTACGGTATTCGCCACAATAACAGGCGTGGACCCGATCATAATCCCGTAAACCACCCACAAAACGGAACCTGTCAAAACCATCAGCGGCAGGTAGATGGAAACGTCTCTGGCTTCTTTCAACCTCCAGATACGCAGAATCTGCGGCAGAAGCGAGAACGTCGTGAAGCAGGCGGCTATGTAGCCAACGAGGTCCGTCATCTCTTTTAATCAGAACTTTCTTCTTGAATAATCTCTTCTATCCTCTTGCAGAGGGCAGGTACTTTGTTCAAAACTACGTCCCAAACAATATCATAATCCACGCCGAAATAATCGTGAACTAACCGGTCCCGCATACCTGCTATTGCCCTCCACTCCAATTCCGTGTGTCGATCTTTTAGTTCGGCGGATACCTTTTTCGATGCCTCTCCAATTATCTCTATGCTCCTGACAAAAGCACGTTTGAGAGTTTCATCGCTGAAGAAATCATTCCTCTCCAATCCTGTACTGGTAGAGATCAGATACCGGGTTTCATCAAGAATGTGACGTAGATACTCAAGCGACGAGGGCGGCATCCTCAACCTCGCTCAGTATGTGTGCAGCCATATAAGGGCTAAGAGATTCCGGAGTAACAACCTCCACCCTCCGTCCCAGAACCTCTTCCAGATAAAAAGACAACGCCATAAAATGATCGAATGTCTTTTCTCCCGGTTCGAATTCAACCAGAAGATCGATGTCGCTGTCCGGACGCTCCTGTCCTCGAACGAATGAGCCAAAAAGGCCGAGCCGCTTGACCCCAAAGGCCTGCAATTCTGTCTTGTTTTGATGAAGTATGTGGAATACATCATTCTTGGTCATTGCGTTCATGTCCGGCACCAATATTGATTCTACTGCACACCCGGCTTGCTGTAAAGCACTTTGATTCCAGCGCATAAGGACGGATATTTCTCATTCCACAGACATCTTCTCCACAACCTTCTTGAACAGGATGCCTACATCTTCCTTGCGGGCTATCTGATCCTGCCATTCCCCGGGGATTGCCTTCATGCCGTAGCAAATGCCGGCAAGGCCGCCCGTTACGATAGCCGTGGTGTCCGTATCCAGGCCGAGATTGACCGCGGTGAGTACTGACTCGCGGTACGATCCCGTGGTGACGAGGCACCATACCGCCGCTTCCAGCGTATGGAGCACGTAACCGTCAGATTCAATGGCGTCTTCGGGCAGGGCACCTATATTGCCGGCGAGAAGGCGGTCAAAATGGGGCAACTCCGTTGAAAAAGGGCGCCGGCGATAAAGGTTCTTTACGCTCTCCATGGTGTTGAGATATGCATCAGAGGGGGGCAATCCCTGAAGGAGTGCACCGGTCATGAGGCAGTAAATACCGCAGGCCATCATTGACCGGGGATGCCCGTGCGTAATGGACGAGGCCCGATGAACATGGCCCAGGATATCCTCTTCGGCCATCCCCTCGCAATAGAGAGCGACGGGAAGAATGCGCATAAGCGAACCGTTGCCGTTGTTGCCCTCCTGTGTCCCGCCGGCCTGTTCGGCAGGTGTGCCGCGCTCAATCGCGCTTATCGCCTGCCTCGTGCCATGGCCCACATCGAAGGCTTGTCCATGCGGCGTCCATAAACCCGTGGTGAACCAACGGACAAAAAGATCGCCCATCCGCCCTGTATCGAATCCGTCAAGGAGACTCTCTGCCGTACACAGCATAAGAGACGAATCATCGGACCAACTGCCCGGCGGCAGGTCAAAGGTACCGTATCCGAGCATCCCCGTGACGGGGTCTTTCTTACGAACATCCCTCCCCTTAAATTCCACAGGAACCCCGAGCGCATCGCCTACCACGGCCCCCCAGAGCCCGCCAAACATTCTGTCTTCCCTCGATATATTCCCCACGCTCATTCTCCTGTCTTCAATTACATTCCCCTATAATATACATCGATCATCTCCACGGCCAACAGTATAACCAGGGGTGGCGACACCGCCCTGACAGGCCGAAGGAAGCTGCGGTGTTTCAGGATTGTTTTCTCGGGCGAAGTGGGCGTGAGACAATTCTTTCTTTCTACGCCAGGCAAGACACTGACGGCCGGTTCGCCTGATTTTCCCCTTCCCGCGTTCGTTTCATGAAATCGAGGACGGCGCGCACGTAATCGTCCGGGCGCTGTTCGTAGGTGTTGTGTCCGCATTTCGGGAAAACGGCGAGTTCGCCCTTTGGCAAGGCCCGGTAGAAGTCCACTGCCTGTTCCACGTAGAAGATGGAACTGCGATCAGGGTAGAGGACAAGGGCGGGACAGGGCACTTTCAGCAGGACGGGTCTCAAATCGAAATAGTCTACCCCATATTCTCCGCCGCACCTGGCGAACTGATTGTACTTGGCTTCGGCCATCTCCCCGTGCCAGTCGATCATCTTGGCCCGGAGCCGGGGTTCGAGATCCGTGAAATTCATGACCAGCCTCTCAGCGTTCAACTGTGTCATGGGAACCATGCTGTAGCATTGCGTGCTGGCCGCGACAACGCTTTTAACGTCCTCCGGGTAGCGAGCTGAATAATCAATACCCACAACACCACCTTCGCACTGACCTACGAGATGGCAGGGACCAATGCCAAGGTGCAGTTTCATCGACCGCAATTCGTCCACACTTTCCTGCCGAAACCGGTCGCTCACATAAAAATCGAAGAAATCTCTGCCATCTTCGGAACGTCCGAAACCCCGGCGGTCGTACATGACCACACGGTAACCGGCATCGATAAAACGCCCGAAGATACCCTTCCATATCTTGATACACCCAAAACCGTGATGCAAGAGGATGATCGTCTCCGTCCCTTCCCCATGGACCTCATAATAGACCTTAAGACCTTTGATCTCCGTAAAAGGCATGCACACTCCTTGAATGAATTCGGATAACTCAGCCAATTCTGCCACAAACGGCCACTCGTTGCAAGACAGGAAACAGGAAAAGAGATGGTCTTCCTGTTCGTCGTCTGCGTTGAACTTCTATTCATTCCACATCCCCCTATTCGTCATTCCGCCCCCCTTCTTCCTCCGTCATTCCGGCGCAGGCCGG
>DIFE01000149.1 GCA_002418985.1 Deltaproteobacteria bacterium UBA5756 | reverse complement strand
TGTCCGGAAAGAGGTTGACCTTTCCTTTTCTTGTTTTGAACCCAAAGCCCTCTCTCCCCTCTATTGTCGCGGGTTCGTGCCAATAAGAGGTTGACATTACACACTCTTTCGATTACTATTGTAAAAAAATAAGGGGAGGTTGCTATGTCCGTAAGGGTTGCAATTAACGGTTTTGGAAGGATTGGCAGACTTGTCCTGAGAGCTGGTTTCAATAAAAAGGATGTCGAATTTGTTGCCGTCAACGATCTGACAGACCCCAGGACGCTTGCCCATCTCCTGAAATACGACTCGGTTCACGGCATTATGAACGCTGAGGTAAAACATAAGGAAGACGCCATCATCATCGATGGAAAGGAAATCAAAGCTTATGCGATGAAAGAGCCCGAATCCCTTCCCTGGAAAGATCTGGGTATCGATGTTGTCCTCGAGAGCACCGGAAAGTTTACGGATCGGGCCGGTGCGGAGAGGCATATCAAGGGCGGAGCGAAAAAGGTTGTCATATCGGCACCGGCAAAAGGTCCCGATGTCACCTTCGTGCTTGGCGTGAACGAAGAGGTCTACGACAAGACAAAACATGATGTCATTTCCATGGGATCGTGCACAACCAATTGCCTGGCGCCCATCGTCAAGATCCTCCAGAAGGAATTTGGCATAGAGTACGGATTGATGACGACGATCCATTCCTTCACGAACGACCAGGTGGTTCTGGACGAGCCGCACAAGGACCTCCGCAGGGCACGCTCGGCATCACTCTCGATGATACCCACGACAACAGGCGCCGCAAAGGCGATAGCCGAGGTGATCCCGGAACTCAAGGGGAGGCTCGACGGTCTTTCAATCAGGGTTCCGACACCGAACGTCTCCCTCGTCGATTTTGTGGCGACGCTTTCAACCAAGGCAGTAAAGGAAGATATAAACAAGAAATTCAAAGAATATGCGGAAGGGCCCATGAAAGGGATCCTGGCTTGTTCGGAAGAGCCTCTTGTTTCCCGCGATTTTAATGGAAATCCCCATTCGTCCATCGTTGATATGGACAATACGACAGTGATAGGCGGGAACATGATCAAGGTGCTCTCGTGGTATGACAATGAGTGGGGCTTCTCCAACCGCATGTTCGATCTATTGTCCTTTGTTATGAAATAACAGAAGAACAGGAAGGGGAACATATGAATTCTATTGAACAGGTAGACATTGCTGGGAAACGAGTACTCATGCGCGTTGATTTCAACGTCCCCGTCGATGGGAGCGGCAACATCACCGATACGACACGGATCAAGGCACACCTTCGCACTATCAGGTACTGCATGGAGAAGGGTGCAAAACTGGTTCTTATGTCACACATGGGAAGGCCGAAGGGTCAGAGGGTTGATAAACTTACACTGAGGCCCTGCGCGGCAAGCCTTTCCGGGCTTCTTGGAAAAGAGGTCCCCTTTGTGGAGGACTGCATCGGAGAGAAGGCGGCGGCGGCAGTGGCCACCATGAAGCCCGGTGACGTTGTTCTTCTCGAAAACCTGCGGTTCCACATAGGCGACGAGAAAAACGATCCCGAGTTTGCCCGCGAACTCGCCAAACTTTGCGACGTTTATATCGATGACGCCTTCGCTGTGGCCCACCGCAAGGCCGCTTCCAACTCGGCCATCACACAGGCGGTGAAGTCGTGCGCCGCGGGCTTTTTGCTCAAAGACGAGATCGACTATTTCAACAAGGCGATGAAAGACCCCGCAAGGCCCCTTGCCGCAATCATCGGCGGCGCCAAGGTCTCGGATAAGATCAGTGTCCTCGAAAATCTCGTCGACACCGTCAATATGCTCATAATAGGCGGCGGCATGGCGTTTACCTTTCTCAAGGCCATGGGGAAGGAGATCGGGAAGTCCATCTGCGAACCCGACATGCTGGACAAGGCGAAGAGCATCATGGACAAGGCGGCGGCGAAGAAAGTGAAGATTCTGCTGCCCGTCGATTGTCTTGTCGCCGACAAGGCCGAAGCTGGTGCCACGGTTAATGTCTGCTCCGTCGACAGTATACCGAAGGATGCCCTCGGACTCGACATCGGGCCCGAAACCCTGAAAATCTTTGGAGAAGCCGTGAAAGAAGCGAAGACGATCGTCTGGAACGGCCCCATGGGAATGTTTGAACTTGAGGCATTCAGCAAAGGGACCTTCGGTCTCGCGAAAGACGTGGCGGCGTCAGGGGCGCTCTCGATCATAGGTGGCGGCGACACGGATTCGGCCGTTCATAAGGCCGGAGTAAGCGACAAGATATCCTACATATCCACCGGCGGCGGCGCGTTCCTCGAATTGCTTGAAGGCAAGACCATGCCGGCCGTGGAGGCCCTTGAAACCTGTGGAGGATAGAATGTCAATGTGGATGGTAGCTGGAAACTGGAAGATGAACAACACGACCGGCGAGGCCATTGCCCTCGCAAAGGAGATCGTCGCCGGTTTGCCCGATATCGCGGGAGGGGAAGTGGTACTCGCCCCCTCATTCACAGCGTTGAAGAGCGTCTCGGATGTCATCGGGGGCTCCGCCGTCAAACTCGCCTCACAAAACATCTTCTTTGAGGACAAGGGCGCCTATACCGGCGAAATATCGCCGGTAATGCTCAAAGACGCAGGGTGCACGTACGCCATCATCGGACACTCGGAGCGCAGGAAATATTTCCATGAAACGGACGAGGCTGTGAATCTCAAGGCAAAGAAATGCCTGGCAACGGGTTTGAAGCCCATTATCTGTGTGGGCGAAACCGATGAGGAGAGGGAGGCCGGGATTACCGAGTTTATAGTTGGTATCCAGGTGAAGAAGGCCCTTGCAGGCATAGCCGACCTTAAGGATATTACCATCGCCTATGAACCTGTCTGGGCAATAGGCACGGGGAAAACCGCAACATCGGGCCAGGCGGAAGAAGTGCATAAATTTATCAGGAATATACTGGGGGATATCTATCGGGAGTCCTCTGCGGCCGTAAACATTCTCTATGGCGGTTCCGTGACAGCTGAAAATTTCGGCGAATTAATTGCCATGAAAAATATAAATGGTGCACTTGTTGGCGGTGCAGCCTTGAAATCCGAAAACTTTCTTGGTATAATAAGCCGCGCATTGGAGAATAAATGACAATCTTAGTAGCAATCATACATGTAATAATAGCGATCGCCCTGATCCTAATCGTCCTGTTGCAGACAGGCCGGGGATCGGATATAGGGGCTGCTTTCGGAGGCGGTTCAAGCCAGACACTTTTCGGCAGTTCCGGGTCTTCCGGCTTCATGACGAAGCTGACAACGATAGCGGCGGTTGTTTTTATGTTGACAAGTCTTGTGCTTGCGTATTCTTATAGTCATAAAGGGAGCAGCATAAGGAGCGTTCCGGCACAGACCGAGAGCCCTGCTCCTGCACAGAACCAGCAAAGTGCTCCCTCGCAAGGAACAAAATGAGTAAAAATGCCGAAGTGGTGGAAGTGGCAGACACACCATCTTGAGGGGGTGGCGGGGAGACTCGTGCGGGTTCAAATCCCGCCTTCGGCATTATATAAAAAAACTTTTCCACCGGCGTCTGTAGTCACGTTATGCATGAATGCATTCTATCTATCTAGAATCTAAATCGGGGGGTGTTCATGGAACAGCGTGCAGTGTCGAAAGCCTCAGGGGGTAATCTCCGCATTTCCGTTGATGAACGAAACCGGGGACTCAAAGACCTCGATTTCATCGCCGACCATACCCATCTTCAGAATCTCATGCAATTTAGTGCCCGCAGGGCAGTTTCCGACATGGGGCCACTCTATCTGAGGTGCGCTCTTACATCTTTGTCTTGTCCGGAGTGCGGCGGCGAAGTAAAGCGCAGCTGCAGGATTCATCCCGTTGAATGGGTATTGAAATTTGCGGGTAGAAAGATTTACTATTGTACGCATTGCGGCTGGCGCGATATCGTCAAAATGGGTCAGTGGGAATGGCAAACCATACTCACTGTTCTGGTCGCCTTTCTGATCGTATGCGGGGCTTCCGTCCACTGGATGCTCCGGTAAGGAATCTCCCGGTCCCAACCGGCTTACTCATCACAGAAATAATCATTTCAATTTGAAACATCGTTTTGTTCTCATCGGGAAAGGAGCCTGCCTCCGGAAGTGGTTCAATTTTCTAGAGAAAAAGCGGGCGCGATATGATAAAAGAATAGGGCGCATAACGGCAGAATATTATAATGCTATTCATGGTAGGTGGCTAAGTGGCAAGGCTGCGATCGTTAAGGCCAGGTGAGTATCATTGTTTTCTTTATGAAAACGAATCGGAGGCGAGTTCTTTTGCCTCCATGTTCATTCGTCAGGGTCTGGATAAAAAAGAGAAAGTGATCTATTTCGCCGTCGACCATCGGGCGGAAGGCCTCGCAAAAGACCTTGAGGAAAGCGGGATCGATGTAAGCGGTGCCGTGAAGGCGGGTCACCTCCAGATAGAGAGAAGTGAAAGAGACTCCTTCGAGAAAATAGCAAAAGACCTGGCCCTTATCGGCGTCACCTCATTGCGGCATTCTGAGGGCATCACACCGCCGGCATACTCATCCCTGAGAATCATGATTGACGATACCATGCGTCTCAATGAGGCCGGGCCTGACGGTTTTTGTACGCCAGCCGCCATAGACCTCATGGAGGCGATAGGTGGCGAGAAATGCCTCATGGTCTTCATGTACTTCCTCGACCAGCTAACACCGGAGGCGCTTTTCCGTATACTTGTGGCCTATCCTTCACTGATCATAGGCGACGAGGTCTACGAGAATTTTCTCTTTCAGGATGCCGTCGCGGCCGGTCAGGAGGGCATAAAGACGCTTAAAGTCGAACACCTCCTCGATCTGCTCAAGGACCACAGAAAGCTTAAAGACACCATCCGGAAGGGTGGTGAAGCGCTCAGAGCCAGCGAAGACAACTATCGTTCCATCTTTGAACGGGCAGGGAACCTGATTGCCACCGTCGATAAGAAAGGAAATATCATCGACTGCAACGGAAAGATACGGGAGGTGCTGGGTTACGAGCGGGAAGAGGTTGTCGGCAGGTCAATTGCCGCACTCTTTCACCCCGATCATCTTCACCGGATCTACGAGACGCTCAAAGAGGTCATAAAGAAAGGCTCCTCGTACAGCAAACAGTACAAGATGGTAAAGAAAGACGGGTCGACGGTATATGTGAGCGTCAACAACACCCTTCTGAAAACTGAAAAGGGCAAGATGGGCAAGATAGTTTCCGTCGTCGAGGATATCACGGAACGCAAACATGTCGAAGAGGCCCTGTTTGAAAGCGAAAGACGTTATCGTCAGCTTGTGGAGATTCTGCCGGATGCGATCCTTACCCTGACGGAAGGCCGGATCATATTCGCCAACAGCGCCGCCTACAGCGTTTTTGGTCTTTCCCATCCGCGGGATCTTCTCGGCCGCCTCGTGGCGGATTTTTTCGACGCCGCAGGCTCCCAGGGGTTGACACGTTGTTTCGAGACGATCCGGAACAAGGGAAAGACCGACAAGCCCGTCAAGGCTGCGATTACTCGTCCGGACGGTACGGCGGTGTTTATCGAATGGACCGGGATCGCTTTGAACCAGGCAGAAGCATGCGGCGGTATTGTCTTGTTCGTGGGCAGGGACATCACCGAAAGGGAGATTGCCGAGAACCTCGTGCGTGAATCCGAGGAACGGTACAGAATAGCCGTTGAACACTCAAACGATGGTGTTGCGATCGTCCTCGGGGAGATCTACATCTACGTGAACAAGAGGCTGGCTGAGATATTCGGCTATAAAAGCGCTCAGGACGTGATGAACAAGAACATTACCCTGACCATCCACCCGGATGACCGGGAGCGTGTTCTGGGCATCAATCATATGCGTCAAAGAGGAGAGGCTGTCGCGGATCGATACGAATTCAAAGGCGTGCGCAAAGACGGCACCATTGTCTGCATCGAGGTTTCCGCGACGCCTATAGTCTACAAAGGCGAGTCGAGCTCCCTGGTATATCTTCGCGACATAACAGCCCGCAGAGAACTCGAAGAGAAATTGAGGACCGTTACCGGGATCATTTCCTAGTGTTCCCTTGATCGATCATCTATCCAGAAATTCCGAGACAGCGGATGAGATTCGTGCGAATTCGCATTGGAAAATATAGTGCCCGCAGCCGCTGTCAAGCAGCAGCGATCGGGCTTGCATGAGGTCTGCCAGTTCCCGCGCCGGTGTGGGGTTGACCATATGATCCTGCAGGGAAATAACGGTAAAAACTTCCGGGCGGATCTTCCGTGCAGTCTCTGCCGGTTTGCCGAAGACTGCGTATATGTCGTGCCTCATCATCGCTTTCAATTGCCATGCAAGATCGTTCGGATCGGACTTTTCAAGGTCTTTCTCCGCTTTTTCAAGGTACGAGGGGAGTTCTCCGGGATTTCTTGAAGCGATAAAACGACCGGGCGTGCCTTCCGACATCGCGTGCAGACCCGTTACGATAGCCAGCGGTTCTTTGTCCCAGCCTTTGGTTGTGCGATTGCCCTCAAGCACTGTGAGCTCCGTCCGGTAAAGGAGGAGGTCATAGGACGTAGGCTTTGGTGTCCCCGTAACAGGTACCGCTTTTTTAACAAAATCAGGGTACGCGGCCGTCCAGTAGAATGTTTGCATCCCGCCCATCGAGATACCGACAACCGCATGAAGGCGGGGTATGCGCAATTTTTCCGCGATAAGCCGGTATTGGGCTCGGACCATGTCTCCCATGGTGAACTCCGGGAACGACCGGCCCGTCTGGAGAGCACTGTTAGACGGTGACGACGATATTCCGTTTCCAAAGGAGTCGACTCCGATGACGAAATATTTCGTGCTGTCTACGAGCTTTCCGGGTCCGATCAGGGCAGTGAGGTCGGCAGACGTTCCCGCGAACCATGTCGGAAACAGAATCGCATTCGAACGTGCCTCGTTGAGCTTCCCGAAAGTGCGGTATCCCAGGATGCAGTCACGAATCACGCCGCCGCCGTCGAGCTTGAAATCTCCCAGGGCAAAGTACTCTTGCTCTCCCGCGGTCAGCTGCAGGGGTGATAGCGTCAGAACAACGACCGAAATTATGACAAAAAGAACAAACGATCTCTGCTTTTGCATCCGCTGATTTTTCATGTTCAGTTTCTCCCCGGATCCTCTGGTTTTGTTCATTGTAAAGGTTTTACCGATTGTTTACAATAGACGGATAACGTTATCAATGAGGTGCGGATGATGAAAAAGTGTCTCCTCTTTCTCTGCGTTCTTATCATTCTTGGAGGGTGGGGGTGTTCCATCGTTACTTCCGAGAGGCCTCTTGGCGAGATGCCCCTTGTCCTCAATCCTGCGGAATGGGAAGGGACATGGATTACCACCGAGGGCGCCCCCGTCGTGATCAAGGTCGAAGAACCAGCCAGGGGGCGTTTGAAGCTGGCATGGATCGAAGGCGATAAGGACATGGTCTTGAAGACGGCAAGCGTTACATTGCTCAAATCCGGCGCGTGGACTTTTGCGAATCTGACGGAAGACGACAGGAAGAATGATGGTCGGGTGAGATATCTCTTCGCACGGGTGAAGAAGGACAAGGGCAATATCATCGTCTGGCTTCCCCGGTCCGAGAAGTTCGCAGGTCTTGTGGAAGGAAAAATACTGCCCGGCAGTCTGGCCAAAGAGACGATTCTTCTCGGCGAGTTGGGGCCGGAGCATCTGAAGATCATCGCCTCGGAAGACAGGGGAGTTCTCTTCGACTGGGAGAACCCCTTTGTCCTTACAAAAACCGGCGAATGATCCGTCCAGCTTCTCTCCATCCGTCCCCGCTCTCTCCATCCGTCATTCCGGCGCAGGCCGGAAGCCAGGAAAACCTCTCATACAACAGTAAGCATACATATATAAAGCACCCATACAGTGTTCAAAGAGGACAGTTGGATGTCCCTTTGTATGGTGGTTCCTTATCCATAGTTTCTCCTGGGTTCCGGCCTTCGCCGGAATGA
>DIFE01000159.1 GCA_002418985.1 Deltaproteobacteria bacterium UBA5756 | reverse complement strand
GCTCTGCACCCCGGGAGCCGGTCCTGTCCCCTCAAAACCCCTGTATCCGCGCCGCTCGTCGACACCGGGGGCCGGGCCGCGGCCGTAGCGCTGACGCGTCGCGGGATCGCGATACGACACACCTCTGCGGTGAACGGGGTTGTGTCGCCACACCTGCGGCCCCGAAAGAACCCTCGTCGCTCCGATCCTGCTAAAACCGATGGTAAGACGCCTGTCCACGTAGATCGAACGTCCGGGCCACCTGAAACCGCACCAGGAGCCATAGCGGCCCGTATAGATCGGCCTGCCGAAGACAAAGGCGCCTGAAACGACCACACCCGGATACCGGAACCAGACAGGCGAACAAACGGGATACCACCAGGAGCCATATATCCAGCAGGGGTCATAAACCGGGACATAGACTATTTCGGGAGATGCGGGCTGCAGCACGATATAAGGCTCTTCCACCACCAGTCTGAGCTCGCTGACCGACCTCAGATGACCCTGGTCGTACGCCCGCCTCCGGAGCATCTGTATCGTATTCATCACCTGGTCCTGCTGGGCAAGGAAGGCATTTCCGAGGGAAATTGTCTCGTCGGGATGTTCGGCCATGGTCCCGAGCACACCACGGTACTTGCACAACGACTTGACGCTTACGTCCCAGGGTTTGTCCCTCAAGGCCTCGTCGAGCCTGGCCTCCGTGAGAGCAGGATTGGCCCGGACCCATTTGTCGGCCTCAATTACCTCCGCCGGATAGGTGGAAGCCATGAGAATTTGCGAAAGCAGGACATCCGGATAAAGTGCGATAGGCGCTAGCAATTGATCCAGTTGTTCCTGCGTGTAAACATAGTCCGCCGCTCCTGCCTGCCCCCCTGAAAAGTCTTGAGCCACGACATCGGCACATGCCGTCAGCATCAGCAGCAGCAGCACTATCAGTACCGGAATACCCGTTCTCAACTTAAATGTACTGCGGGAGCCATACACTGGCCTGAGGTCTGTCATGGCGAAATATACGTATCGTCTGCACCGCACACAAGCCTGACATCCTCAAACTACTTGAAATATATAGTTATTCTGTGATTAGCTTTGAAACTGCCTGTTCAGCCGTAAAGAAAAGGCTCAGGTCATGTCAGGATTGCCTCATCCGGTAATCCCTGTAACCGAATCGTCTGGCCACCTCCACCCCGACCCCTCTCCGTGCCACCGCTATATCGGGAAGGTTGATGCCGTTGAAGGTGGTGCTTTTTACGATGCTGTAGAGGGCCATGTCGATAAAGACAAGCCTGTCGCCCCTTTTCAGAGGTTCTTCGAAAGAGTAGTCTCCAATTATATCCCCCGCGAGACAGCTTGGGCCCGCGAGCCTGTACGTATGTCCCTTTTTGCCGGGTTCGGCCGAGCCGAGCACAAGAGGTCTGTACGGCATGAGAAGAACATCGGGCATGTGTGTCTCTGCCGAGGTGTCCATTATGGCGATCTCCATTTCGTTCTTCACGATATCCAGAACGGTGGAGACCAGAACCCCGGCACGATAGACGCTCGCTTCGCCGGGTTCCAGATACACCTCTACCCCGTATTTATTCTTGAAATCCTTCACGATCCTGATAAGGCGCTCAAGGTCGTAGTCGTCACGGGTTATGTGGTGACCGCCGCCGAAATTCACCCATTTCAAACCCTTGATATAAGACCCGTAGAGTCTTTCGAAAGACTTGAGCACCCTCTCGAGGACATCCGAATTCTGTTCGCACAACGCGTGGAAGTGGAGCCCGTCCACGATGTCCGGATAACTCGTAAACTCCCTTGCGAACTCATCATGAACTATTCCCAGCCTCGAGCAAGGCGCGCAGGGGTTGTACATCTCGGTGGCAACCTCGGCGTGTCCCGGGTTTACCCTCAGGCCGATCTGCACGCCCCGCTTTCGTGCAATCCCGGCGTACTTCCTGAGCTGATAAAAGGAGTTGAATGTGACGGAATCGGAGTATTTCACCGTCTGCCCGATCTCTTTTTCCCCGTAGGCCGCTCCGAAGGTGTGGACCTCCTTGCCGAACTCCTTTCGTCCCAGTCTCGCTTCGTTGATACCGCTCGCACACACGCCATCGAGGTATGCGGCCATTACCCCGAAAGTGGCGAATGAGGCGTACGCTTTCAACGCGTGAAGTATTTTGCAACCCGTGCGGTCCTTTACATATCTCAGGACGCGCATATTCTCTTCAATCAGGGCCTCGTCAATCAGGTAAACAGGGGTTTGCCGCAAGACCGCGGCACTTCCGGGAAGCCGCTTGTCCGCTTCTCTGAAACCCTTCTTCTTGGAGTCTTTGATGAGCCGCGTCAGGAGTCTCAGTCCTCTATCGTCGAGCGCTCCAAGTACGCCTTGTCTCAACCGGTCCGGCAGGGCGTGATATTCACCCGCGGCCGATTTCTCTTTCGCTGAAATCGCCCGGATAACATCCTCAATCCTTCTGTCGGCACCCATAAGGTATTCACACCCTGTCGGGAAGCGGTGCGTGCTCAATGACCTGCCAGGGAAGGCCATATTTGCCGAGCGCCTCCATAAACGGGTCGGAATCGAACTGTTCTATATTGTGTACCCCGGGGCCCCGCCAGACACCCGTGAGCACCAGCATTGACCCTATCATCGCGGGTACGCCCGTCGTATAGGCAATCGCCTGTGTTCCCGTTTCCTTGAACGCTTCCTCGTGGTCGCACACATTATAAATGTAGCGGGTGATGGTCTCGCCATCCTTTATCCCGCTCATAATATTGCCGATGACCGTCTTTCCCGTATATTGGGTCCCAAGGGAGGCGGGCTCGGGAAGCAGGGCCTTGAGAAACCTTATCGGAACAATCTTGCAGCCCTCGTAGTCAACCTCATCGATCCTCGTCAAGCCGACGTTTCTCAGGACCTTCAGGTGGGTAAGGTAATTCTCGGAGAATGTCATCCAGAACCTGGCCCTTTTCAACCCCTTTACGTTCCGGGCAAGGGACTCCAGTTCTTCGTGGTAGAGAAGATAGCTTTCCTTCATCCCTGCCACCGGGTAGTCGAAACCGAAGTGCACGCTGCCTTCCTCGATTATCGCCGGCGTTTCCACCCAGTTTCCTGCCTCCCAGTGCCGCACAGCCTGGGTTACCTCACGGATATTTATCTCCGGGTTGAAGTTTGTCGCGAACACATGTCCGTGCGTCCCCGCGTTGCAGTCCAGTATGTCGAGGTAATGTATCTCGTCAAAGAGGTGTTTCCCGGCATATGAGGTGAAGACATTCGTCACCCCGGGGTCAAACCCTGAGCCCAACAGCGCCATGATCCCTTTTTCCCGAAACCGCTGTTGATACGCCCATTGCCAGCTATATTCGAAATGGGCCTCATCGGGAGGCTCGTAATTGGCGGTGTCGATGTAATGCACCCCTGTCTCCAGGCAGGCATCCATGATGTGCAGGTCCTGGTAGGGAAGAGCGAGATTAAGAACGGCATCCGGCCCGAACGATCCTATAAGGGCTGCAAGTTCCGGAACATTGTCGGCATCGACCCGGGCGGTTTGAATGTCCCTGCCGTATCTGCCCTTTATGTCGTCCCTGATCGCGTCGCATCTGGAAAGCGTCCTGCTCGCTATCATAATTTCCCGAAAAACCTCGGGGACCTGCGCGCATTTGTGGGCCGCTACGGTCGCAACGCCTCCGGCCCCGATTATCAATATTCTTCCGTGGTTCTTTGCAGTATTCATAGACTTTTCTCCCAAAACTATATTGAACGTGGTCTAGTTGATGCCGGAATCGAGGAGCATGATAATTTCCCGTACGACCTTCGAGGCACAAACAGAAGAGACAAACGTGGTATCGTAATCCGGCGCCAGTTCCACCACATCGGCGCCTATGATCTGCATCCCTTTGAGAACACGAAAATAATCCATGACTTCTTTGAACATAAGGCCTCCCGGTTCGGGGGTCGTAACCCCCGGCACCAGAGACGGATCGAAGACATCGATGTCAAAGCTGAGATAGACCGGTCCTGCCCCGTCGAGGCACCGGGCAAGCATGGCAGGCGAATCCACGGGAGCCAATTCCCTGAATTCCTGCCGCGTCCCTGACCTTATGCCTATTTGGTACATTCGCGATACGCCCAATTCCCTGACCCGCTTCATCACCGTGGCGTGGGAAAGTTTCTGACCCTCGTATTCATCTCTCAAGTCGCAATGAGCATCGAAATGTACGATTTGAACCGTGGGAAATTTGTATTTTACCGCCTTCATGATCGGATATGTTACGAGATGCTCACCGCCGAAAAGCAAAGGCCTTTGGCCCTTTTCCAATATCCCGGCAACCGCGTTTCCAATGGCATCGAGCGACTCCAGAAGATTTCCCGGGGGAAGTTCGAGATCGCCCGTATCCGAAAAGGCTATGTCCTCAAGGTCAAGGTCAAGGTAAGGGCTGTATGACTCCAGGGTCCATGACGCCCTTCTTATACTGTCGGGACCGAATTTGGATCCCCCCCGGAAAGAAGACGTGACATCCAGAGGACAACCCAGCAGCGTTATGCCGGGATGCCCGTCATCGGACCGGGAACACATATACTGGTTATGAAAAACACCTTTCGTCACTATAGCCTCTGGAAGTTTCCGGTTAAATGAAGGTCCCGATCACAGCAGACTTGAGCTAGTCCCACAAGACCACACCGGCGAACACCGCACCGATGTCAACGACTCTGTACGTGGCGGAAATGGCCATAATCTTCTTGATTGGCCGCTTCCTCAACTCCATTCCCTTTTCGGCCATCTTCTTGACCTGTTCGAGCACTATGTTTTCTTCCGCCCTCGCTGAATACTCCATGATCAAACCCGCAAGGTTCGGATCTTCCGGTATCCCTATCGCCACGGCGGCGGATATTATCTCTCCCGGGGCTTCGCTCGTAAGAGAGGCATACGCCACGGGAACCAGGGCTCCCTGCGGGAGTGCAGCCGGACGCGGGTTTATCTCCGTGCAACCGGGAGGCAGTATGCTACTCATTCTCACCAGATTCGTGTCGCCCACACCTGAGACCAGAAGGGCACCGTCAAAGGCGTTTAACAAGGAAAAACCATCGGACGAACCACTGACAAGAAAAAACTTCGTGGGTGTTTTGACAATCAATGTAACCACCTCCCAAATTTTTTAGCCCCAGCAGTTCGTGGGCATTCCCATTGCCGCGAAACGTCGAACCATTTGTATAAATGAACGGGCGAAAATAAATCTCGCCCTTATCGTATGTTTCCCGTTATGGTTCTTCTTCATATCTCCTTACCCCGCACGGGATCTCAAAAATTAGGAGGAGAAGACACCCACAGCAAGACTGCCGTCGCATTTCGTTTATTTATGATGTAATGCTTCCTGCTTGCCTTATAATAGAAACACTCGCCTTTTTTTACCTTCTGGGGTTTTCCACCCAGTACGAGTTCGACGCTCCCCGAAAGGACGAAACCGAACTCCTCACCTTCGTGCGGCTCTTCTTCCGGGGTCCTCTCTCCCATGCCCAGTTCGAGGAGGGCCGGATCCAGGAGTCGGTTCTGTGCCGCCGGTACAAGTATCCGAAAGCCCTTCACGCCTTCGATCTCGAGATCGACCCTGTCCTTGAGCTTAAAGACGATCTTTTCATCGAACGCACCGTTGAAGAAATGTGACGGCTTTTCATCGAGAGCATCGAGTATGCCGATCAGGCTTTCAACGGACAGGGACGTAAGATTACGCTCCACCTGCGAGATAAAACCCTTTGTCAGTCCCGCCCGCGTGGCCAGTTCCTCCTGGGTAAGGTTCTTGGCCTGCCTCAGAACCTTGATTCTTTCCCCTATGCTCATTTCGCCCGATTTAGCCATAACAGTATACACGCACCAAAAGTTTACAGTATTAAACTAAATTACTATTTTTCTTGTCAAGTCAATTTTTATTTAACTTTCAGGTTCAGTATGCTAAACTGTCAACTCTGGGCATATTATGCAAGGAAAACAAGTAATTAGAGCCTTTTTTCACGAAGCTGGTATATCTCATATCTTCCAATTACCCGGTTTACATACACTTGCCCTCAATGCGGAGCTTTTTTGCGATCAAAGCATCAAAACGATAACTGCCCGTCACGAAACAAATCTGGCATTTATGGCCGACGGGTATGCCAGGGCCTCGGGGAAACCGGCTGTTATTCTGATCACCCCCGGTCCGGGACTCGGAAACATCGTGTCAGGATGCATGGAGGCCTACTGCGATGACGTGCCGCTTTTCATCATCCACATCGACACGGACAGAAAGGATACCGGAAAAGGCATCCTCCATGAACTTGAGGCTCCGGAAAACATTTTCAGGCACTTTATCAAGGCCGTGTTCAGGGTCGAGAAACCCGCAAGCCTCAACGCGTCCCTGAAACAAGCATTGAGAACATGCTTGGAAGGAGGCCGCCCGGGTCCCGTACTCGTATCCATTCCCTATAGTCTTCTTGACAGGGAGACTCCCACCCCCGCCCTTTCCGGGCAGGGACAGCACCCGGCGGGATCGGAACAAACAGATGCCGGCAGGCTGCAGACCTTTCTGGGAAACCTGGAACGTATTCTGGACGGCAGGCGCAGACCTGTCCTATTGGGCGGCAAGGCTCTCATGGGGGAACGCACGGGGGAACTCGTGGGGGAGATATGCGGCCGGGCAGGGATACCCTTTTTGACCTCAACGGGTGGAAAGGGAGTTGTCAGCGACAGAAATCTTTTCTCTCTCGGAAATATCATCGCCAAAGGCGTTGCCCGCGAAATCATCGAATCCGCCGATCTTGTTATTGCCGCAGGTACAAGACTGCGTGACGTTGATGCGAAGAGGCGCGGTGTCCGGATCAAGGATCTTGTGCACATTGATATCGATGACCGGTGGATAGGTAAGAATTATCCCGCGATGATTCACTTCACAGGAGACATCGGTGCCGCCCTTGAAGGGCTGTCGGGGATCGTCCGGGAAAGGGCTTTTTCCTGGGACCTCACCCGGTTGAAGAACAAGCAGACCTCGGAAATGGCCTCCCTGAAGAAATCGGCCGGCGGTTACGCACTTATCGATCTTCTGCGCGGCATCGTCCCCGATACGACCACAATCGTCTGTGACCTCAACATGCCATCATACTGGGCGGAATATTACCTGCCCGTCTACTTTCAGAGAAGCTTTCTTATGCCCCGCGGGATATCACCCATCTTTTATTCACTCGCGGCGGCCCTGGGGGCGAAGACGGCCCGCCCCGACCTCCCCTGCCTGGCCGTTTGCGGTGACGGCGGCGGGCTTCCACAGATGGCCGAACTTGCGACGATCATGAAGTACAACATACCTCTGGTTATCTTCGTCCATAACAACAGCGCTTTTTCCATCCTCGAGGATGCCATGCAGAGCCGCCATCAGATAACCGGTTCAATGGAATTGACCAATCCAGATTTCGTCAAACTCGCCCGTGCCTTCGGCATCAAGGCGAAAAGAACGCGCACCCTCAGGGGCCTCAGGGACATCTTCCTCCATGACGTGCACTGGGACGAGCCTTTTCTTGTCGAATTCGTCGACAGAGTCTCTTCCCCACCATGGAACCGGTAGCAGTCTTCCCGACTCACCACTTGTACCTCACCCATCCTGTAACACCGTGGCTCGTCTGATCCCTTCGAAGCCCGAGGTCATACCCCAAAAAGAAGCGGAGGCGGTCATCTCTTTTTGCCTGGAGGTTGAAGGAGATGACGGCTGAGTCCCGGTCCACCGTGTCGGATGTAACGACATACGAGCCCGACGGTGTGTCGGCAAAGTGCGCGTTGAGGATAGCCCGGGTATCCCCGAACTCATGGAACCATCGCGTCCCTATCTCAGGCGTCAGGAAGAAGTCCCGGCGGACCTCGTATTGTCGGGAAACCTTCAGACCCACGCCGCTCTGAAGGGATTCTGTCTCGTTGCCGTCTACAGTGAGGTTCGCGCTGCCGGCATCGGTCTCCGTAAAACCGTCGGCACTACTCTTCATCGCGAGGACGAAGACGAGCGGAGTGACCTCGAACCCTTTCAGGGATAGCCTGTGCCCTCCCTCCAGGTAACCCGATATCTCTGCGCCGTTATAGGAGGCGTTTGCCACCCGGTAAAGACTTCCAACGTTTATGTGCCGTTGTGTCTCATACTTGTTCCAGCTGTAAGAGAGAGCGCAATCGATGTACCATCTTTTCGATTCCGGTCTGTAGGACGCGTAGCCCGATGCCTGAAAACTGTCTTGCCTGTTGGTGTCCGGAACCTCCCGCATGTCCACGGTCACCCCCGAATAACCGATGGCAAGGCCGGAGCGGAAATCAGGAGTAAAGAGGTAATCCATACCGCCCATGACGCCGCGTATGGTATAGTCGTACCGGGACTCCATGCCATCGCCGTTTCGCTTTCCGGTCACCGTGTATCCTTTCAACCACGTACCAAAGGGATTTTTCCTGCCCTTTACGGTGGGTAGAAAAGAGGCGTCGATAGCAACGGACGAATCGTCCATGGCAATCCTTATGGGCGAGTCCGCCTGGCTCTGACCCGTGCTCGCGGTCCCGTCATCTAGCCTTGCGCTACTACCGAAAAGGTTCTGATAGAAGCTGGACTGCCTGGCGGTGCCGGTTGCGATGGCAGCCGTATGTGTGATACCCGATATCTGATCAAGGGCCAGAAGGTACCCGTCCGAACCCGCCAGGGTCTCCGGGTTCATGGTAGCCATGAGGTTGTCAAGGACGACAGCCCGGTCATGGTTGTCCCTTGCACCGTCATAGAGAACGTCGAGGTAACGGCTCACGGAACGCTGGGTCCTGCTCATTGCCAGGGCAGGATAGGAACGCTCCGTGACGGTACCTGAATTCTCATCCTGAACCCCCGCATACCTGCCGTCCCCCGAGCCGCCCTGAGAACGATCGAAGGAAAGGTGCCTGATATCTATATTGACATTCTTCGCTGTATGAGAAAGAGAAGGGATAAGCCAGGGAGTTACTTCGTCGTTACCATCCTTCAAACGAACCACCCGGCTGAATTCTCCGGTGAGGCCTTCGTCCGTCTCGAGGATCGTGTAGCTTCCTTCCGTGAAGTAATGTCTGTACCTGGTATCCTTTGCCTTCAATAATTTTACATATACCCCGCCACTCTCTCTCAAAACCGCATTCTTTGCGCTTATCTTCCCCGTGGCACCCATGTCTCCCACGGGAATTATCAGGCACGCGCCATCCTCATGGGTATACGTGCCGTTTGTTCGGAGAACGCCGGTTACGGAAATCTTCTTTCCACTCTTCACGGCCCCATCCACGATCCATGTGCCCATACCGGTCTTTGCTATTTCCTCGGCACCCGTTACGCCGCCGGTCACCCTGCCTGCCTGCTCAAGGAGCAGGTAATCGCCGCTGCCATCGCCCGTATTCACGTCGCCCTTGACGGCCGACCCTGAACGGAGCCGCACGGTGTCGTCGCCCGCCCCTGTAGAGATGGCTGTTCCGCCCGTCCCTTCTATGGATCCGTAGTTGTCGATGACGTCGGCCCCGCCTCCCGTCGACAAAATACCTGTAAGTCCCTTTATGCAACCGCTCGCAGCGTTCATGACGGTGCCATGAGCTGTTATATGAATGCCGGCGCCACTCGCACCCGTTACTGAGCCGGTGTTCGTAACGGCGCCGTTACCCATCACGATGCCGCTGTCGGCACCGGCTATGGAACCGCCGGAGGTGTTTGTGATGTCGGCCTTGCCGAGTACCTTTATGCCGCTGTTCGTGACACCCTGCGTGGTGGATGCGGTGGAGCTTCCCTTTATGGTGCCGGAGTTGACAACTGTGCCGTCGCCGGTGAACATGACGGCGCTTCCCTTCGTGGCGGTAACGGTGCCGGTGTTGGCGAACTCCCTGGAACCTTCGAAATAGACGCCGTATTGGCCGCCTGTCACGGTCCCCGCATTCCCGGTGAACCTGCCCGCTGTGGCGTAGACGCCCGCCTTTTCACCGGTTATCGTTCCGCCCGCCTTGTTCGTAAGGGCCGCACCGGAGTTGCTCATCTCGACACCATACTTTTCGTTGCCTTTTATCACGCCCGTGTTCGTGGCGGCGACGGCCCCGGTGAGAGCCATGCCGGTCTGCTGTCCTGTTATGGTGCCGGCGTTGGTGACGGTGCCCGTGCCTTCATGATGGATGCCCGATTCTCCTCCGGTGATCGTTGCCTTTGTCTCGTTGGTAATATCGGCCTTGCCCGACGTGACATGGATGCCGTGCTGGGTACCCGTGATCGTTCCCGCACTGCCCGTTGCGACATCCCCGGCGCGTTTCGGGCCGGGCCCCGGCGGCTGCGGGTCAGGGTCGTACGCGTTTACGATACTGGCCGTCTGGTCTCCGTAGAAATTGTCGATCACAATGCCCTGCTTCGACGACACCGTGGTCGTGCCCGTGCCGTCCTTTACCTCGCCGATCGTGCCTGTGTTCGTGACGGTGCCGTGGTTCATCGCGATGCCGCTGTCGGCACCGGCCATGGAACCGCCGGAGGTGTTTGTGA
>DIFE01000029.1 GCA_002418985.1 Deltaproteobacteria bacterium UBA5756 | reverse complement strand
AGCATAAGAGAGAATCAACGACTGCCGGATAAGGCAACCTGGTTTAGAAGTGCGGGATTTACCTGTCCTGAATCATTGTTTTATAAGGAACGCATCTTGGGAAACGGATTATCCTGGACAGCAGTGACCCACGCATAAAATAAACAATTGAATAAGAGAGACTCCTATGCGCCGACGTTGCAAGACTCTTATATGCGTTCTGATGATCGCTCTTTGCCCCCTCATCGCCGCAACCCGGGAACAGCTACCCTCATTTTATCCCGACGATCCCTATTTTTATTACAATGCCGCTGTGCGGCCCTATTTTCCCGGTCAATGGCACCTCGTGAACCAGGCGCCCGCGAATATCAGCTTTTATTCCGTTCAATTCGGGACCACCACGCAGATGAGGAACGGGGGGGGTCGACGCGGGACTCTCGGGAGCCTGGAGGCTTGGCTACACGGGATCGGGAGTGGTTATCGGCATCGTCGATGACGGTGTCGACGGCGGCAATTACGATATCGCCCCCAATTACCGGGCCGACCTGAGCCGGAATTTCAGCGACAACGCTGATCTGGCCGATGACCCCCAGGGACCGCAGAAGCTCGATGACAATCACGGCACCGCTGTCGCAGGGGTGGCCGCAGCCCGGGGCGGCAATACTGTTGGCGGCACGGGGGCCGCCCCCTACGCCCAAATCGCCGGTCTTCGCATCAACCTTGAATCGGTAACTCCCGACGATCCCGGTGCCTCCGAACAGAACCTGGTCGACGCCTATTACTGGATGAGCGGCGTGAACCCGACCACCGGGGCCATCGTGGCAGACCCCCGGATCCAGGTGAAGAATCACAGCTACAGCAGCAACGGCACCTTTGGGGGCCCAAGCGCGGCCATAACGCTCGCTTTGAAGCGAACCGCCGCAAACGGCGTCATTCATGTCTTTTCCGCGGGGAACGCCCGTAATGAAAAAACCGAAGACGCAAACAAGGATGCCGACCATAACCTCTCTGCCGTGCTCACCGTGGCGGCCCTGGGAAGCGACGGCAAGTATGCCAATTACAGCAGTTTCGGCTCGAGCGTCTTTATCACGGCGCCCTCGAACCGCAGCGACTACACCGGCTTCGGCATTACGACAACGGACCGCATGGGGGCCAATCTCGGCTACAACGCCTGGTCGCCGACGAACACCTCGGGCGACAGGGATGATCTTTTCCCCGATACGAGCTACACCAGCGGCTTCGGCGGCACGTCGTCGTCGGCGCCGCTCATCTCGGGCATCATGGCCCTGGGGAAAGAGGCGAACCCGGAGATGGAGATACGGATGGCCAAGCATGCTCTCGTCAAGACGAGCACCGTCGTGGATGCATCCGACAATTCGGACAGCAGTTTCGGCGGCTGGCGGACCAACGCGGCAGGCAACAGGTTCAACCCGAACTACGGTTTCGGCAATATCAACGCCGGGGCCTTCGTCCAGCGGCTGATCGACGTGGCTTATGTTACGGAGCAAACCTCGGTAAACAAGGCCGCTGCCGTCGGCGCGGCACTCCCCGACGGCGATTCCGCCGGTGTGAACCGGACGATCAACCTCACCGCGGCCGAGGCGAACCAACCCCTCGAGGGTATCGAGGTTGGGCTCACGTTAACGCACACAAAGGCGGGCGATCTGGCCGCAACCCTTACCTCGCCTTCGACGATGGTCAGCAAGATACTTTACTCGACATCGCACCTGGCTGCCGCACAGGAGGACACATCGGCGCTCGTCAACAAGAGCTGGACATTCTTGACCAACGCCTTCTGGGGTGAGAACGGGACGGGCAACTGGACGCTTAACGTAGCCGATGTGGATGCAAACGGCATGACCGGAACGTGGGTCGGCTACGATGTGACCTTTCTCATGGGCGATATGGTCATGCTCACCCCGGGGGTCATGACGCAGGGTGTCGACATTAACGCCCTGTCCCTGACAGTCATGAACCCCGCCACCACGTACGCTATCCCGGCGGGGAGGAAATTCCAGGTAAGCAGGAACGTCATGGTGGACGGGGGCACGCTCATAGTCAACGGGCAACTCACCGAGGCGGCGGGATCATTTGGCAACAGGTTCAGCCTCTATTCGGGAATGGTGGGGGGCAGCGGCATCATATATGCCTCCCGAGGCCTCATCAATACCGGCGGCACCGTCAGCCCCGGTAACTCCATCGGCACCCTCAGTCTTGTCGGCAATTATGCTCAGGGTGCCGGGGGCAAGCTCGTCATAGAGGTTGCCTCGCCTGCAAGCAACGACCTGTTGGCCGTAACCGGGGGCGCGTCCTTGAGCGGCACCCTCCAGACATCATGGCTGGGCGGCGCCACGCCGGCCATCGGGACGGTATTCGGGGCGTTCCTGACGGCCACGGCGGGTGTGTCAGGACAATTCACAAGTTTGCTAACCAATATCATGCCCACAGTCGTCTTCAAACCCAGGTACAACGTCCCGAACCAGGTCTACTTCGTGGTGGAACGCGACTACCTGAACCAGGTCCTGCTGGGTTACCTGAACGCCAATCAGAGGTCGGTCGGTTCCATGCTCAATTCCGTCGCCCCCTCGGCAACGGGCGATCTCAATTCCGTGCTCGGTGCCATCGATGCCATCCCTACATACACCCAGGTTGCCGGCGCCTACGACCAGATCGCACCGAGATCCAACCAGGTCGACTTCACGATGGGTATCAGCTCCGCGGTGTTTCAGGCCGGCAATGTGTCCGGGCGCCTCAGCGACGTGCGACGCGGCGTTCGCGGCGTGGATCAGGGCAGTTCATTCATCAGGAACAGCAGCTTCATACGAGATGGCAGGGACACGCCCATCCTCATTGCCAGCGCCGGCTCCGACCTTACCGGCATGCTCCCGGCGCGTGAGGATGACAGATGGGGTATTTTTGCAAAGGGCAACGCCATTTCCGGAGACCAGAGAGACACTCCCGACCAGATGGGGTACAGTTTCACCAGCGCGGGCATGACGATCGGCATGGACTACCGGTTCACCGGCAGCCTGGCCGCCGGCCTGCTGCTGGGGTATACCGGATCCCGGGCGGATGTGGACGATTACGGCAGCAAAATAAAGATGGATGGATACACCCTGGGCGCCTACAGGACGTGGTACGCACGAGGGTTCTTCGTGGACGGCCAGGCGAGCTATGGATGGGCGGACTACAAGAATACGCGCCGGATAGTCTTCCCGGGCCTCGACCGCACCGCGACCTCCAGGCCGACAGGCTCCCAATTCACCCTTTACGGAGGCACGGGATACGAGCTGTCCCTGGGCAAATGGACGATCGTCCCGGCGATGTCGCTCCAGTACATCGATCTCGGTATCGACAGCTACACCGAGTCCGGGGCGGGGTCGCTGAACCTCGATGTGGACAGGCAGACCACCGAATCCTTCCAGGGGAATATCGGCGGGAAGCTCTATTACAGGTGGGAGACCGGTAAAAACGTCATAATGCCGGGCATCAGCGCATCTTACGGCCACGAGTTCCTGAGGGGAGCGAAGGACATCGTGTCCCGCCTCGCCCAGGGAAGTTCGCCCTTCAGGATCGAGACCGCTTCCCCGGACAGGGATTTTGTCCTCTGCGGCGCAGGGGTATCGATGTTTACGAACAACAATGCTTCCTTTCACGTCGGGTACGATGTCCAGATCGGCGAAAACAAGTACATCGCCCACAGCATAAGCGGTGTGGCGAGGATCTCCTTCTGAACTCTCTTAATATCCGCCGTGAAAGTCCGATAGTATCTAATCTAGCTCCATCGCCTGCGCCGCTGCCACGGTTCTATCACTGCCTTCCACATATTCTGCCGCCCAGGGCCCCGGTGGGTTGAAGTGAAAAGAAGAGCGGCCCGATGAGCCATGATCGGGCCGCTCTACAAAAAGGGGTATTGGTGAGGTACAGCTAGGCTTCTATATTGAAAAGCTTCATTGCATTCTTGTAAAAGATCTTCTCGGTATCTTCCTGGCTGAGGCCAAGGTCGTTGACAAACTGCGCGACCCTGTCCGGGCCTCCGATGGGATGGGCATAGTCCGTACCGATGAGGAGATGGTCCGCACCCATGAACTCGAGGGCGCATTTCATCGCGGGAAGGTGGAAGGAGATGGCGTCGTCCCACACCTGTTCCCTGTAGTACTCGGAAGGCTCCTTCGGCAGCGGATAATAGTCGTGATCGGCGGCATATGTATGGAAGCAATCATTTATTCTGCCGACCATGTACGGAAATACCCCGCCAAGATGACCATGGATGAATTTCAGCTTTGGCAGCTTTTCGAGGACGCCCGTAAAGATGAGCCCCGTGATCGCCATGGTGGTGTCGATGATAAACCCGTAGAGAGGCAGTGGCATCTGCACCCGTTTCATCGCATCGGAGGTAACGGGAGGGGCGGGATGGATGAAGAAAGGCATGTTTAATTCGGCTGCGGCCTCATATATGGGATAGAATTCCGGCGCATAGACCGGTTTTCCGGCCAGGTTCGAGAAGAGCATCACTCCCTTTGCCCCCAGTTCATTGTGGGCCCTTTCGAGCTCTTTCACGGATTCTTTGACATCCTGGTAAGGCAGCGTGGCGTATGCGTAGAACCTGCCCTTGTATTTGGCGCACATGTCGGCCAGGTAATCGTTGACTTTTTTGGCCCAGACGACGCCTTCCTTCGCCGGTATGAGTTCCACGGAGGGGCACGTCAGACTTACGACCTGGATGTCGATGCCGTATCCGTCGATATCCTTGATACGGGGCTCCGGGTCATAATGGCCGGGTCTGCTTACAGTGGCAAGGCGCATGCCGTCGCTGTAGAAAACCATGCTTGTGGGGCCCGTTCTTGTCATTGTCGGGGAACCCGCCCTTCCGTCCAGGTATTCCATCCATTCTTTCGGGTACAGATGATTGTGGACGTCGATGCTCTTCATAAAAAACCTCCTCTTGTAGTGTTGTGGTCTGTTTATTCGATGGCAGCGATGTGCGCCTGTCTTTTCACGAAAACCAGCTGTGTTACAGCCATGATGCCGCCAACCACGACGCCTGCGACATTGGCCATCCAGTTGGGGTATATGAGTGCAATACCGACAATCAAAAAGATCAAACGCTCAACCACCGTAATGCTCTTGAAGAGAAACCCGTTAAATGTGACCGCCATACAGCATATTCCCAGGAATGACGTGGTTATTATGGCTATAATATTCAACGGGGAACCCATAAGGAGAAGTTCATTTCTGAACACATAGAGATAAGGAACGGTGAAAGCCGGCAAACAGTAAAGGAACGTCACGTTCGTCGTTTTCATGGGGTCCGTTCCGGCGAGGCCGGCCGCGGTAAAGGACGTGGGCGCCGCGGGAGGACTTATGTTTCCCAGGGCACCGAAAAAGAAAACGAACAGATGCGCGGCCATGGGATTGACGCCCGCTTTTATCAGCGCGGGGGCCGCAATGACGGCGAGAATGAGATAGCAGGTCACCGGCGGAAGCGGGAGGCCGATTATGAGCGAAGCGATCATTGTGAGAAAGAGAAGGGGAAAGAGACTGCCGCCGGAGAGCATGATGAGGATGTCCGAGAACCTCTCTCCCATCCCGGTCATGCTGATGACGCCGGTGATCAGCCCTGCGGAGGCACAGCAGATAGCCACAATCAGACATCCCTTCGCGCCTTTCTCAAAGGCGGTGATAATCTTCCGCAACGTCATCCGTGTGGCAGGCCTGATGTAGCTCACCAGAACACAGCAGGCGATCGCCCAGAATCCTGCCTTAACAGGCGACAGCTTCACAACGGCAATGGCAAGAAGAAGGACAATGATCGGGAGAATCATGTAGCCTCGTTCTTTAAGAAGTTTACCTATCTTCGGCAATTCCGACTTCGGCAAACCCTTGAGCCCAAGCTTGGCCGACTGAAGTTCCACGAGCATGTAGACCGTTACGTAAAAGAAAAGCCCGGGAATAAGCTCCGCCCGGCATACATCCCAATAGGTGCCGCCTATCATATCCGGAATTATGAAGGCAACGGCCCCCATAACGGGGGGCACGAGCATTCCGCCCGTTCCCGCCAACGCCGTTATGGATGCTGCTGTCATGGGTTGGTAACCGGAGCGTATCATCAGGGGGATGGTGAAAACACCCACGGCCGCGACAGCCGCTACCTGGCTTCCCGTGATCATGCCGAAGAGGCAACATCCCAGGATGGCTGCTTTTGCCGGTCCCCCGCGAAATCTGCCGAAAAGGGCAAGGCCCAGATCGATAAAAAGCGATCCCGCCCCTGATACGCTGAGAAAAGCCCCGAAAATGATGAAACATGCAATAGTGGTTGAGGAGACACCCAATGGCAGGCCAAGGATACCCTCCGTGCTGAAAAAGTTAAAGTTGATCGTCTCTTCAAAACTGAATCCCGTGTGCGATATGGCGGAAGGAAGGTACTGCCCGAGGCCGACGTAAGCAAACCCCACCAGGCAGATGATGATGAAGGGCCACCCGATCATCCTCCGTGTTGCCTCAAGAACGAGCAGTATGCCGGCAAGACTGGTAAAGGAATCCAGCATATTCGGCATACCCGTTCTGAAGCTCAACGCCTCGTATTCGACAAAGACATAGGCGCCTATGAATAATGAGACAAGGACCAGGACTACATCGATCCACGATAAGGGCCGGTTTTCGACGGCAACCTTGGTCTCTTCGGCATCGTCACTCCTGGACTTCAAAGGAAACATGAGAAAAACCAGGATCATGACAAAGACAAGGTGCACGATACGTTGGATGACGCCGGGAAAGGGACGGACACCCGCCGTATAGAGCTGAAAAGCTGTCATCGCAACGGCGGCGACGAATATTATCACACTTCGTAAAGATTTACCCGGGACGCTAGCAGGTGCATTCTTCGCACCACTCAGATCAGCCATGGACTCCTCCAGCATGAAGTTATTTCTTGAGTGCTCCTATCTCTTTCAAGTACTTTTCCGCTCCCGGATGAAAAGGTATTGCAATCCCCTTTTGCACGTTCTGGGCGGTGAGTTCTTTCGCGGAAGAGTGGATAGCATAATAATCGGCTTTATGTTCAAAAAGATTCTTTATCACTTTGTACACCAGGTCAGGACTTGCGTTCGCATTCGTGTGGAGGGCGACGGAGAACCCCATCACCGGGACATCCTTGTCTACACCCTTATAGGACTTGGCCTTGACGACCGTACGGTAGTAATAGGGATAATCGGTGAGCTTTTTCAGGATGGCTTCATCCACGGGTACTATGCGAACATTGAAGTTTGTTGAAAGTTCGGTGTAGGCGGCTATGGGAAATCCTCCCGCAAGGAAACCGCCGTCAAGGCTGTTGTCCTGAATTCCCTCCACGACCTCCCGGTATGAATAGTATTGTGCCTTGAAAGCGTTCTTCGCCACGCCATGCTGTTTCAGCAGAAAGAGGGCGGTGTTGGACACCGTGCTTCCCGCGGCGCCAATCCCGATTCTCTTGCCTTTGCAGTCTTTATACGATTTGATCGGCGAGTCGGCACGGACGACAAGGTACAGCTCGGTGCTGTTGATAAAGGTAACGGCGCGCAGATTGGCAAAGGGTTTGCGCGCATACTCGTTATTCCCCTTGTAGGCATTGAAGGCATCCACGGTGGCAAAGATACCAAAAGATGCCTTTTTCTGTGTGTCTTTTTGCATCATTTTTCGTGCGATGTCGAGGGTGCCCGATCCTGCCTGTTGAACGAGCTTGATATCGGGCATGTATTTGTTGTTCACACTTACGATACCCGCACCCAGAACATAGACCGTTCCCCCGGCAGGGAGCGTATAAAGCGGAATCAATTCATTGGCCGCCTGAGACCCCGCGATCATCGCAAAGAACAACAGAACAACCGCAAACAGGATGGATGCGCCTTTCAATACCATAATAACTCCTCCTTAAAGTTTTGACTTTTGAGCTTCCAACTCTTCTCGCTCTCAAAGTTCATGTATCCCGGTCTCTGGTGCTACGTATCATCATCAGATTGTCAGACAGTCATACGATAGAACATTTGAATTTTTTCTGTCAAGAAAAAACTGGTAAAAAATTCACAATTCTCATTTTCTATTCAGGGCAATCAAGCGGGGATTGAAGAAGATGTGATGTGAAGTGCTGGCCGATGACTCCGGTGACCGTCAAGGGTATGAAGTCTAAGGTACCAGGACCTTCAGGTCCTGGTAACCTCGCTTTGCAGTGCCGCTTTGCTCTCTTTATGGATTTTTTTCTGCCCGGCTATTTCTTCGAAGGAAGACTTGAATCTGACGTCTACAAAGCCAAGGTGTGCGTCCATAAGTTTGATAGCCCGTTCCTTGTCCCGTTCCACGATGGCATCCACCATCTGTTTGTGTTCCCCCATAATTCTGGTGGATATCTCGAGGGTTTGGGGGATACGGCTCAAGAAATCGGCGACGATCGCCATGATCGATTCGACGACTATCGTGAACACGCCATTCTTCGATGTCTTGGCCAGCAGTATGTGAAAACCGATATTCTCCTCGAAGGCCTGGACTCCGCGTGCTATCTTCTTGCTACCTTTACTGATATTCTCATTCAATAGGGAGATGTCTTCCTCGGTCGCGTTTTCAACTGCCTGGGAGATCACCAGCTTTTCGATATCGCTGCGGGCACGGGTGAGTTCGGCTACCGAGATGTTCTTCATCAGGACGGCATCCAGCAGAGACTTGCTTATGGTGTCCAGAATCGTATTCGTAATGATCGAACCGCCGCCGCCGCCCTTATGGACCCTCAGGAAACCCGATAGTTCGAGCAATCTCAAGGCCTCGCGAACCGTCTGCCTGCCTACATTGAACTGTCTCGCTATTTCCGACTCCGAGGGCAGCTTGTCTCCCGGCTTGAAGATCCCTTCGATGATCATTTTCTTTATTTCCGTGGAGATCTCGTCAAAAGTTCTCCTGTTCTTAATCGGATTGAAATAAACCGGTTTCTTTTCCATTCTGAACCATTTCCTTCAATTTTATATTTCAAACAGGGTAACGCCTTTCGCTATCACGCCGTTTACTGTCTGACATTCATACAAGCTTAAGCATATGGCGCCTCCTTGTCAAGATATTTATTACAATAACAAAGGGTTAGAAAACAAGCCCTCGGAATGGCGCTGTCTGGAGGTCCCGCAGGATCTCTCAGTTGAAAGGTTTCAAAAGAACCCCTTTTACTGTATTGTCCTGTAATTTCAGCTAATAAGCGGTATGGCGGGGGGCGCTCTTCAACCGGAGAAAGCTTCTTGCGGATCGCTACAGCGAGAGCCATTCGGCGCAACCCGCGCCGCATAGATAGCCGGGAACTTTCCCGGCTGCCCGTTTGTCCAACAATTGCAGAAGACAAAGAAGATGAAGATCGTGTACAACATATCTGAAAGGAGAGAAGAATGAACCGTTTGTTACTGGTATTGTCTGCCGTTCTGTTGCTTGCCGTGGCGTCGGCGCCCCTTACCGGGTCGACCGAGGCTTCCCCTGCGGGTTTGTCGTCGCACAATAGTGTTGCGAGCGGCAATACCGCCCTGGCGGTACAATTGTATCGCGAACTTGGTGCGAATGAAGGCAATTTTTTCTTTTCGCCCTACAGCATCTCCTCGGCCCTCGGTATGACCTATGCGGGTGCACGGGGGAATACGGCCGACCAGATGAAGAAAGCGCTTCATTTTCAGCTGGACCAGGTCGCATTGAATTCGGCCTTCAAGGGACTGAACAAAGAACTGATGGGCACCGCGCAGAAGTCGGGCCAGAAGCTGAATATCGCCAATGCGCTTGTCCTGACGGGATCAAACGTCAGCAGCGGTTATAAAGATATCCTGAAGAATTACTATGATGCTGAGATCTTCAGGGGAGGCCTGGAGAGGATAAACGGCTGGGTGAAGCAGAAAACAGAAGGAAAGATCGACAGGATACTGGAGCAGCTTTCCGCCAATTCAGTCTGCGTCATTCTCAACGCCATCTATTTCAAGGGCGCCTGGGAGACACAGTTCGATACAAAGAGCACCCACGATGCTCCTTTCAGCCTTTCGGCAAACACGCAGGTGAAAGTGCCCCTCATGTACCGCAAGGACACGTATAAACTCCTCGAGTCGGAGACCTTTCAGGCGATCTCGCTCCCTTACAAAGGCAAGGCCCTCTCCATGGTCGTCCTGCTTCCGAAAAGCGTGGATGGTCTGCCCGCAGTCGAACAACAACTGACGGCCGGGAATCTCGGCGGATGGCTCTCAAAGCTCGACCGGCAGCCGGACAGGAAGGTTTCTGTCTATCTTCCGAAATTCAAGCTCGAATCAAAGTATGATCTGGTTTCCCCCTTTCAAAAAATGGGAATGACGGATGCATTCTCACCGGCGGCTGATTTCACCGGCATGGGATGGCAGAAAGGAATGCTGTGGATCGGACAGATCAAACACAAGGCCTTCGTGGAGGTCAACGAGGAAGGAACCGAGGCCGCCGCCGCAACGGCCGTCGAAATGATAACAAAGTCGATGCCCGTGCGCGAACCGGTCTTCCGTGCCGATCACCCCTTCTTTTTCATGATCAGGGACAATGAAACCGGCACAATCCTCTTCATGGGAAGAATGGCAAACCCGGCCGGCAAGTAATGAAAGAGGCTTCCCATCAACCCAACCCTTAAAAAAGACCAAAGACTGTCTCACCCCCGCCTTGGGGGGGAAGCGGGCGTGAGACAGTCTTTGGTCTTTTTCTTCCTGATCAAGCAGTTCAAGGTTTTGCAGCCGTTTTCATTATATTTTGATCCACCGGCGGTCGAGGGCATAGTACAGGATCAATCCCGCGAGGTACGCAACGCCCATGTTCCACATTGCGACGCCGGCTGTGACAACGAGAACGAAGAGATTTTCTTTCCTTAGCCTCACGTCCTTTATGACAAGGGAAAGCTCCACGCCGGCGAAAAGCAGGATAACACCGAGGACGGACCTGGGGAAGACCTGGAGAATGAGGGATACGGAGTCGCTCAGGAAAAGGCCCGTCGCGAGGACGATGAGACCCAGGATGACGAGGGAGCCGCCCGTCCTTGCGCCGAATCGTATGTGCCCTGCCATACCCCCGGCGCCATGGCAGATGGGGATACCACCGAGGAAGGGACTGGCGAGGTTCATTATCCCGTGATCGATGCTGATCTTTTTGGCGGTAACGGGCCTGTCGGGAAAATGCTGGTTGTTTTCGGCCACGCTTCCGATGATGGCGTTGCCGAGGGTGAGCGGCGCCTGGGGAAGGCCCAGGAAGATAAAGCCGGCGACCAATTCGTTCCACGATATCCGCGGGATGCCGACCTCGGGCCACCGGAACCTTATCGAAATGTGGCTGAGATCCGAAGACAGGCCCGGGTTGGTGATGAAGGCAACGATAATCCCGTAGACGAGGAGGGCGAGTATCGCGGGATACCGCTTGCTGGTGAGGAGAAGGAGTGTCAGGCAGGCACCTCCGATGGCGACGAGCGGCTGCGTCCTCATCATGCCCAGCCCTTCCATGATGAAACTTAAGCCCAGGCCCAGCATTATTCCCCTTACGACGGGTTTGGCAGTTATCTTCTCAATCCACGTGACGGCGCCGGTGAGACCCATCAATAGCCAGAAGATACCCGTAAAGATCCCTGCCCCCCAGATCATACCCGGCGTAGTGGTGCTCGCATGGGCGATGGCCATCCCGCCGATCGCCTTCATGGGTTGGATCGGCATCGGCGTCCGGAAATAAAGCCCCGCAAAGATCTTGAACAGCCCCAGGGCCACGAGGACCCCGAGGGGATCCATTCTGTTGAGGGTAATATATCCCACCACGAAGGGTACAAGCGTCCCCAGGTCTCCGAAGGCCCCGGCGAACTCAGCCTTATCGTAATCGTTGCCAAGAATTCTCATTCATCGCCCTGTTCATCCACGTTACCATTGGAGGCACGGGCAATCAAGAGAAAGAAGACAATTGCGGCCGTCCCTGTCCTTCTCGCCGTGCGAACGGCCGGGCTCAAACCATGCGGTGTGTTGTGCGAGCTTGCTAATCTGGACGGGACGATGGCCCGTCCGCCCCAGATCGTGAGTTTTGCCGAAAAACATGCGATCCCCGTCGTGACCGTCGAGGACCTGGTGAAATATCGCCGGGCAGGGGAGCGAAAAGCAAACTGAAATAATCGCTACAGGAGAGATTGCCATTGAGAAAAGGAAAAGAAAAGAGGCTTTTCCATGCCTGAAGCCTGAAAACCGGGAGTTTTTGTGTTAAGCTGAAGGGCACCGGACACGATAATGTAGACATATTTACGCTGTCTTGCATTACCGATCAATGGGAAGGATACAGCTACAGCCGAATTGGCTGTTTTTGTCGTTTCAGGGTATCGGTTGCAGAGAAGACTCATCCCTCATGAAACCTGAAACTCTGAAGCCATCTTAACTACAGGAGGTTTTACCGCTATGATCGCAGCACGCATTCGCATCACTTCATTATTCGCACTCTTTCTGGGCTTCATGTTGCTGGTTTGTTGGACGATTCCTGTACAGGCAGCCCCCGATGCTGCCGCAAAACCTGTGGCTATCGAACAGTACAAGGACACCGCAAAGGTCATGGTGCACGGGTTCGCCGCCGGTTTGGGCGGGGCTCTCGCCAACGTGAAGAATGAAAAAGATCGTATCAACCTGATCCGGTCCTTTGTTGCCCCGGTACGCTTCTATTCCGACAATTCGGGATATTTCTATGTCTACGATTCCAAATGCGTCAACGTTGCCCATGCTGTACAGAAAGACCTGCAGGGAAAGAACCTGTATGATTACAAGGACGCAAAAGGCAAATACGTTATCCGCGCCCTGCTCGAGGCATCCAAAAAGGGCGGCGGATTCGTCGATTTCTACTGGGTTAAGCCGGGTTCCAAGGAGCAGGCCCCCAAGTTGGGTTACGTAGAGCCCATCCCCGGGACTGACTACTTCATCGGCACCGGCGTCTACCTGCCGTAAAGACGATCGTGAAGGCCCTTGTCCGCGAGAGGGCAAGGGGCCTTTCTTTTCATCCTTCCTGGCTGCGGCCCGCGATGTCCGACAATCCTTCCCTGTTGTCGAATCGAGATAAGGTGCTAACATTATAGTAGAACTGTCAGCAGAGGGAGGAGCTATGGATGAAAGGAATGTTTTGATCGCCTTTGACGGGTCCGCGAGTGCCATGAAGGCCGTGGATTATGTAGGTTCTCAGTTCTCGGGGCTTAAGGACATGAAGGTCACCCTGCTCTACGTGGTACCCAACGTACCGCCGCAATTCTGGGATGACGGCCATATCCTGACACCTGCCGAAAGGCAGGAGCGGCAGGAGGTTATAGACAGATGGTTCGCGAACCAGAAGACGGTAATGGGACCTCATTTCGAAAAGGCCCACCGGATGCTGACGGAAAAAGGCCTCAGCCCGGACCAGGTCGATATGAGGGTGATAAGCGACGTGACCACCGTTGCCGAAGCGGTTGTCGAAGAGGCGAAGACCGGCGGCTACCGAACCCTGGTACTTGGCAGGCGCGGCGCCGTCCCTATCCTGACGGGCGGCCTGGCGGCATCGATACTTCACAAAGGCGCGGGTTTGGCGGTGTGCATCGTGGAGTAGAGCAAAGAGAAGAACGGGGTGCCGCGCCGGCGACCGCGAACTCCTGTCATTCTTCACCGATCCTGCAATTATGAATGATCTTTTCCGGGACCCTGTCCGTTTGACATTGATCACGCACAAAAGGTCCCGGGCGCCTGCCGAATGACTACGTATTATACTGTAATTTCAGCGGCGAATTGTCATAATATATAATCGTAAGAGCAACTACAAAAGAGCCAGGGGGATTCCATGAACAAAATAGAGATAACCACCGAGACCATTCTCTATCCCATGCCCTGTTCCATCGTCGGTGCGACCGTGAACAAGAAACCGAATTATCTGGCCGTCGCGTGGTTTACCATGGTCAATCCCAAACCGCCCTGCATAGGTATTTCATTGGGAAAAATTCACTACACGAATTCGGGCATAAAAGAAAGCGGCTCCTTCAGCATCAATATCCCCTCCGGCGATATGGTGGGGATGACGGATTATTGCGGTATCGTTTCAGGAAAGAAATACGACAAGGCGAAGAGTTTCGAGACCTTTTACGGAAAAACAGGCAATGCCCCCATGATACAGGAGTGCCCCTATAATATAGAGTGCAGGCTTATCGACGTCGTGGATTTTCCGGCAAATGAATTCTTCATCGGTGAAATAATGGCCGCGTACAGCGACGAACGGTATCTGACGGACGGCGCGCCGGACATAAAGAAGATCGACCCCCTCGTCCTGTCCATGCCCGAAAGGAGCTATCTCACCCTGGGCGAGCATATTGCCGAGGCCTGGGATGTCGGCAAGAAGCTCATAAGGAAAGGATAAGAGCTTCGTCGCGTTACTGTCAGGGAAAAAGAATGGATCCGGCATTATCACGAGCGGAACAGCTACTTGACTATGTCCCCGAGCATCGCCGCGTGGTCGAAACCCTCGGATGGCAACCGGGAATCTGGGGCGGTTTCTTCCTTGTCGTCGGCATCCTTATCCTGTCGGAGAGCCGATTGCCTTTGAGCACGATCACGCTTCAGTTGCTGGGGGTCGTGTTCTTCGTCGGCGTGATCCTTGCCTGCTGGCAGATGGCGATGCACAGAAATCGCACCGCCCTTGTCAGGGATAACGGCCTGATCCAGGTGTTTCGGAAACGCCGTCTCGATATGGTCGTTGATCCGGAAGAGATCGGTCTGGAGAAAGCGGACTTCGTACTCATGCTGAAGATCGGCGTTCCCCTGTTGATGTGCGCCGCCGGTTTCATCGCCGTCGGAGGGACGATGCTGTGGGAAGGCAAGAGGGCGAACGCGGACAATCTCTGTATTTTGGCGCTCGGCCTTGCATCGGGAGCTTCACTGGCGTCCGCGTCCTGGACGCGGTTTTTTTCGGCGCCACCTGCGGGTACCCGTGAAGAATTCACGTTGGCTCGCCGAGGAGACCGTGCTGGTCTCCCCTTCGCAGTACAGGCATCTTTTTCCTCTTCCGGAAGACAGCGAACCTTTTTGATCGCTTCGCGGATCGGCCTCGATACTTGACCCGGCGGCAGCCGGTGATAATTTCTTGCAAATCCCCGGGGAGTGCAGGAAAATGGATGAAAGGGGTCAGGGGAACGTAAACAAAATCGGCCAAGCGGCCCCAGTGCTGGAGGCCGGGCAGGCATTGATGGAAACTCAGACCGGAAAAAAGCACAAACTCATTGTTGCGGCCAGGGTGGTAAAGGCGATATCCACCATCGGCATCGTCGTGGTTCCCGTTGCCGCGGCCGTCGGGGCTATAATCGGCTATGGGGGATATTCACTGGTAAAGAAATTGTGGAAAAAGAGGCNNGAGGCAACGTGGAGGAGGCCATCCGCACCCGGGTTGAAGACGACCCCTTCTACTATCCCATGGTGGCTTTTGAATACACGGTGGAGGGACGGGCATATACCGGCTCCCAGGGTGTCGAACGGCCGTATAATTATGCCGGGAGGGCAAAGAAGACATTGGCGCAGTATCCGATAGGAAGCGAAATAGTGGTCTACTATAACCCCGAAAGACCGGCCGACGCCCGATTGCCGAAGAAATAAAAAGAGCTAGCACCTCTCTATCAGCAGCAGTTTCCGTGCGCGGGACAGCTTCTTTATCTCTCTTTCCCGTTTCAGGGCGTCGGACTTCGTAGGGCAGGGCTCCCGGTAGACCAGCCTGACGGGCCGGCGCCCGCGGGTGTATTTGGCGCCGCTCTTTCCCTCATTGTGTTCCTGCAGTCGTTTTTCCATGTTGTTGGTCCAGCCCGCGTAGAGGGTTTTGTCGGAACACTCCAGAATATAGACAAACAGCACCGGGTCGTCGTTCACTCGAATTTTCCTTCGGGGGAGCCGCCCAGTTCGGCCTTGAGTGTTTCCAACTCGTCCCAGCGGCGATAGGCGGTCTCCAATTCATTTTCAAGTGCCTTCCAGCGGTCATTGACGGTCTTTATCCTTTCGAGGTCGCGGCTTGCGTAGAAGTCGGGCGAATTCAGTATCTGCGTCAACTGTTCTTTTTCCGTTTCCAGGGCCTCGATCAGCGAGGGCAGGGATTCGAGCTCTCTGGCTTCGTTGAAAGACAACCGTTTCTTTTCTTGCGGCGCCCTGGCCTTCTTTTGCTTGCGGTCTTTCGGTGCCTCGTCACGCGGTTTCTGAGCGGACGAGCTTTTCTGCCGGAGCCAGTCATCGTAACCGCCGACATATTCCCTCAATTTCCCGTCGTCTTCGAAGACGATCGTTGAGGTAACGACGTTGTTCAGGAAGGTTCTGTCATGGCTTACCATCAGGATGGTCCCGTTATATTCGAGGAGTTTGTCCTCCAGCAGTTCCAGCGTTTCAGTGTCGAGATCGTTGGTGGGTTCATCGAGGACAAGGATGTTGGAGGGGACGATGAAGAGCTTCGCGAGAAGCAGGCGGTTGCGTTCGCCGCCGGAAAGGGAACTGACGGGCGACATGGCTCGCTCGGGTGTAAAAAGAAAATCCTGGAGATATCCGACGACATGGCGGGTCGTACTGCCGGTAACGATCATATCGTTGCCTTCCCCGATATTCTCCCGGAGAGTTCTGTTTTCGTCAAGCTGGGAGCGGAGTTGATCGAAGTAGGCAACGCTGATGTTGGTGCCCAGTCGGACCTTTCCCTCCCCGGGCTCGAGTTGGCCGAGAAGAATCTTGAGAAGGGTGGTCTTGCCGCAGCCGTTGGGACCTATAATGCCCACCCTGTCGCCGCGGACGATGGTGGTGGAGAACCCGTCGATTATTCTCGTGTCGCCCCGGGCAAACGATACGTCCCGGGCATCGGCAACTATCCGTCCGCTGCGTTCCGCCTCTTCGATGGAAAACCGTGACAGGCCCGCGGCCTCCTGCCGTGCCGCCCGCTCCTGCCGCATTCGCATCAGTGCCCGGACCCTGCCTTCATCGCGGGTGCGGCGGGCCTTGATCCCCTGCCTGATCCACGTCTCCTCCCGTGCCAGTTTCCTGTCAAACTCGGCCCATTGCTTCTCCTGGGTTTCCAGAAGGGCCTGCCGGCGTTCGAGATAGGTATGGTAATCGCAGGTATAGGATGTCAGGCGGCCCCGGTCGATCTCAACTATCCGCGTCGCCAGGCGCTGGAGAAAAGCCCGGTCGTGGGTTACGAACATGAGCGTTTTTCCATACTTGAGGAGGAATTCCTCGAGCCAGAGGATGGTTGCCACGTCGAGGTGGTTTGTGGGTTCGTCGAGAAGAAGAAGGTCCGGTTCCTTTACGAGCGCCCTGGCCAGAAAGACGCGCCGCTTCATGCCGGCGGAAAGAGTCTGGAAAAGGGCGTTTTCATCAAGCGCGGTCCGTTCGATCACCGTTTTAATGCGCTGGTGGTGCTGCCAGGCGCCGGATGTCTCTATCTTGTGCTGGACCTGTTCGAGGGCCCTTAAGAGGTTTTCGTCACCTCCTTTCGATATCAGGGTTGTAAGATCATGATATTCCCTGAGGAGCCGTGCGTGCCCGGCGGCTCCGAGCGCCACAATATCGTAGACCGTTCCGGGCAGATCATCGGGGACCTCCTGGGGCAGCATCGCTATGTTCACATATTCGCTCAGAAGGACCTCACCTGAGTCTGGAGCGATCTCGCCGGCGAGCAGCTTCATAAGGGTCGACTTGCCCGACCCGTTGCGGCCCAGAAGGCCGATCCTCTCGCCGGGCTCGATCTGGAGCGTGACGGAATCAAGGAGCCGCGGCCCCCCGAAACTCAGAGAAACATCATGTATACGAATCAGTCCCATATCACCTCAAACGTTCTAGTATACCTGATCCGGGCGCATCTGACACGTCATATCCCCCGACATTGCTTTGAAAAAGAGGTCCGGTACACCCGACAGGCGCACTTGGCAAAGCATACAGCGCTGTTCGGGAAGTGACATGAACGGGTACGTCAGGGCCGAATATGATCCGAATGAGGGCCCTCTTTCGCGTCCTACTCTGTCTTCAGTCCGAAGAGGGCGTCCGTGAGGATGACGAGGCTCTCCAGGGAATTATCGAGATTTGCCGTCAACGCCACCATGGTCCCGGATTCGGGAAAGTAAGCAAAAAAGGAGTTAAACCCCGATATGCCGCCTGTCTTGGCGGGGATGACCCTTTTTCCCGCCATGATCGAATCGAGGCCATAGCCGAAGGTCATATTGAGCGTAGACCCGGGCAATACGAATTCGGTCCCGTTGTTGAGCCGGACAGGGGCGAACATATCGCTCACCGATTTCTTGTTGAGAAGGGCCTTTGCCGTGAATACCTTTGTAAGCTTGATGAGATCCGAGGCGGTGGAGGTCATGCCGCCGCTTGCGTAGGGCAGAACAAGGCTTGCGAAAGGGGCGTTCATAAGCTTGCCGGTGTAGACATACCCGGAAGCCCGCCCGGGAATTATGGCGCTTGTGCTGCCGAGCATGGTGTGGTTCATTCCGAGGGGTTTCAGGATCCTCTCATTGAGAAAATCGCCATAGGAAATACCCGTCACCTTTTCAATCACGAGCCCCAGGATAATACACCCCACGTTACTGTAAGCGGCGGTCTGTCCCGGTTCGAAATCGAGAGGCTCCGCGGCCATGCGGGCCATGACCTCCCGGGGCGTCCAGTCCTTCTGCTGGTTGTCTTTAAATGGCTCCGTTTCCGTCATTTCAGTTATGCCCGAGGTGTGCTGGAGAAGGTGTTTAAGGGTAATGTCGTGCCACTGGGGGTACTGGGGAAAATACTTTGTCAGCCTGTCGGTAACGCTCAGCTTCTTCTGCTCCTGAAGCATGAGAATCCCTATCGCCGTAAAAGTCTTGGAGACGGACCCTATCTCGAACACCGAGTCCTTCACCACGGGAATGTTATGTTCCTTGTTGGCGACGCCGTAGCTTTTCTCGATCGTCTTTCCCGGCATGGATATGGCTATGGAGAGTCCCGGGATGTTTTTCTCCTTCATCAATTTTGTGACGACCTCGTCGATCCTTTCCAGGGTGAGCTGCGGCGTATCTGCAAAAACGGCCACGGCCGAGACGAGGAACGAAAGAACGGTAATTACCAGAACGGGAATAATGCGGGCGGAACTCTTCTTCATGGAAACCCCTCCAGTGATTTTCGCTTCATATGGTGTGTACGAACAGGAAAAGTTTGACCTTATTTGACGTTGTTTTTCAAGGATAAAGAACGGAAAAGACGGGGAAAACACAAACCCGTTTCCTTTGGTATTCCGGCGAGGGCCGGAAGCAAGAAAAAAGGCGGGTTCGCGGTAAGTGTCCGTATAGGGATAACGTCTGCGATTACGGCGCGATTTTAAGATTGACATTTCCGGAGGATAATATCAGAATAGTTCAAACAAGTAATTTATGGGGAAGGGTGAGGGGATTAGAGGGCCTACATTGGCCCTCTGCTCTTTTGACGGTTTCATATCATGGGTTGCAGATAGGAGGATATCCATGAAGAAGTCTCTGGTCGTTTCGGGAAAATTACTGGTTTTGGTCTTTGCGCTGTTCGTGTTGAACACGGGCGCGTTCGCCGCCGACAAATTAACGAAGATTGCCGATAATGTGTACTCCTATGTCGATATAAAGAATGGTTCCAGGGATAACAGCTTTGGTGCCAACGCGGGCATAATTGTCGGTAAGGATGGCATAGTGGTCGTGGACACTCTGATTTCCGCCAAAGAGGCGAAGCGTTTCATCAAGGATATCCGCGCTGTCTCCCGCAAGCCGATCAAATACGTCGTCAATACCCACTATCACCTTGACCATGTCTTCGGCAATTCCGAATTTGTCAAACTCGGCGCCGTTGTCATCGCGCAGGAAAACGATAAGAAAGACATGGAGAAGACCGCCGTAGAGACCTTAAAGAATATCAAGGGATACGGCCTTACGCCAAAAGATATGGCGGGGACTTTTCCGGCGTATCCCACCCTCGCCTACGGCGATAGAATGACCATCGACATCGGCGGCCAGCAGATCGAACTGATCCACGCCCGCCATTCCCACACCAACGGGGACACGCTGGTATATCTCAGGGACAAGAAAATCCTCTTCGCCGGCGACGTGCTTTTCGCCGGTTACCATCCCTTCATGGGTGAGGGGAATATCGACGAATGGGCCAAAGAACTGGACGAGATCAACTCAATGGACGTAGAAAAGATCATCCCCGGCCACGGCCCTCTGTCTGGGAAGAAAGATGTTGCCGCCATGAAAGAGTACATTCTTGTGTTTGACAAAAAAGCGAAAGAGCTTGCGTCCCAATCCGACGACGTCCAAAAGATAGCGGCGGAACTGAAAAGGGTTTTGCCCGAGCGACCCGAGGGCGCATGGCTCATTGCGCCGAATGTCCAGATGAAGTACCTGAAGAAGCAGGTGAAATAGGCCGCGCTTCAGGTCGGAGTCCAGGAAAAACGCTGTGGAGCTGACCCATTTTTTGCCCCCGTTGTCGGAGTGAATACAAAGAAGGAGTGACGGTCTGCAGGATATGCGAGGTGCGCCTCGTTGACCGGCTGCCCGGACAGAACCCTGCCATTGACGATGAGGGCGATGCCTATTTTCATGATGATGACACCGAAGACTCATCGGGCCCGGCTAATTATGCCGTTCTTGTCGAAGCAGCGGATTCAGAAGAGCTGACGGTAATCCGCTCGGTTCTCATCGATGCGGGCATTCCTTTCATTGTAAAGGGCGAAGGAATGTCGTCCAACGAAAAGCCGCAAACAAGCCGCCCTCATCCCGATGACGTCGCCGCATGCGGTCCAGCCAGGATAGCAGTCCCAAAAGAATACCTGAGGCAAGCACGCGACATCCTTCATATAAAGATCTACAGGCCGGTGTCCGAACTGAGGGTAAAAGCACTGGAAATGAAATTGGCGTCAGATGTCGTATGGTCGGCGGTATGGCTTGTTGCAGGTTTCGGAATTGCCTACTTCGTTGTCCCCGCTGGGTGGGATTACGGGTTAAGGTTGTTGATATACGCTTTTGTCAGCCTTGGCGCGGTGTCTATCGGAAACGCTATAAAAAGATCGAGACGAAAGGCAAAAGAAAAACATCCATGGATGAATGAGTGAGAGGATCTGCTTCTTCCTTACCGTTCCGGCAAAAAAGATTTTACAACGTTCTCGAAAATTGTTGTGTATTTGGTTTTTATTGCGGAAGGAACAGACAATTCAACGACATAAAACCCCTCATCCCTGCTGTCAGGAACGACGATAAAATGCTCAAAGAGGACGATTTTTTCGGGCTTGATGGAGCGTTTTCCAATGTACCTGACATTCATGCGCGTGAAGGTCGTTGCCTTTCTTCCCGCGAGCTGAATCGAATCGATTTCGCCATACGAATCTCCCTCTGATACGGTATCAAAAATAGGTTCGGAGTGCGTCCTGATAAATTTAGCCATTGTTTTGTGGAGGAGGTTTCCCGGGGCATAATAGTGAACGGAGATAGTGGGAGGAACTTTGCTCTCGCCTCGCGGCCCGAACAGGGTCAGGCCGTATACCTTTTTCTCGTCCTGGGAAAGGCCGAAACCCGGATCGTATTCGCTCCAGTCCGCGGGAATGGAACATGTAAAGTAATTCCCCTGAGAAACATATTCTTTCCATTCCGGTTTTTCATCCAGCCCGGTACACAGGACGGGGTAAAGGGCTATGACAGCAATGAAGGCAAGAACTCCCGATACGATCTTCCGTGCGAAGCACGTCTCATTCATGTATCCTCCCATGTGTAACAAAAAGAAGCGCCTGATCACCTGCGTGATGAGAGACCGGCCATCTTCGCTAAAACAAGTCCCTCTCTTTTGTTTTCACATTCAAGCATTCAACTACTCAAACATTCAAGCTTTTTTTATGTGCCGTCGTTACCCGAAAGACAGGCTGATTCAGCACAGTCAAGCACCTCATCGGCGCCCCCTGCAAAGCGCGCCTTCCATCACACCGAGGGTGACTATTTCTCGCAGTGGTAACCGTAATATCTCGGGGGAAAACCGTCCGCATAGGGGGTGGTGATTTCCCCCGCACCGACCAATTGAGGACTGTAGCCGGCCGGACAGCTGCATGCGCCGGTGAAAGTGTTGGGTCTTTCACAGTTTCTCTGCGTTTCCCCGTAAGCCCCCACGTATGCCACCTGAAAATAGGAGCCCCCACCGGATTGCGCGGACTCTTTTCCCGTGTAGCCCGTTATGTCTTTTATCGCGTTGGTTGAATCGCCGGAAAGAGCCTGTCCATCCCACAGATGGAACAACGACAGTGCGATGGCCACACAAACGAAGAATTTTGGCGCCTTTTTCATGATCTTCCTCCTCAGTAGTCCAATGCTCCAGCACGGGATAGCCATTCTGGAATTTATTGTTTGTCGACCACCGTATATTACTTTTGAGGTGAAGAAAAAGACGCGTTTATGAGCATTAAATTTCATGTGCCGGCAAATGAGTACGTATTATTGAAGAGCTGCATTTCCCGGAAGCCGATGGCAGTTTTTTACCTTGTCCGCCCGTATCCCGTTTTACCCGGGGCCTTGACCGCCCTTGTTTCAATGGTTCTTTGTACGCGAGGGGTATCGAGAAACCTGCACAGTTTTGCCCGAGATCGTTCGTTGGCGGCCTTTTTGATGGAGAAGCTCAGGAACAATTCTTCCTTTGCCCGTGTGACTGCCACGTAGAGAAGCCTTTTTTCTTCTTCCATGTCGCCGTCATCAAAGGACCTTCTCGAGGGGAACACGCCGTCAACGAGGCCGATAAGGAAGACCCTGCCCCATTCGAGACCCTTTGCCGAATGGACCGTGGACAGGGTGAGGAATTCAGCGCCGTCGTCCTTTGTGTCCTTGTCGGGGTCGACAGACACGTCGGCCAGGAAATCCTTGAGGTTCGTGTATCTTCGGGCCATCTGTCCCAGCATGGTGAGCTCTTTTACTCTCTGCGGCTCCTTCTTGTATTTGGTTATCATTATGGGGCCGTAGTGTTCCATGGCCAGGTCGACCTGGCGGGACGGCACCATGGATGGGAGGCAGATGGCAGTGAGAAGTTTTTTGAAGGAGACGAATACGTCGGAGTTTTTTTGGCCCGCGCACAGCGGCGTAAAAACCTTTTCGATGATTTCGGCGAGGCTGGTGTAGTGGGTGATCATCTCGAGGAGTCTTTCGACGGTTCGGGCGCCGATGCCGGGAAGGAGCAAAAGAACCCTGTGCCACGCCAGTTCGTCGGCGGGGTTGGCGACCAGCCTCAAGTAAGAGATGACATCGCGGACGTTGGCCATCTCGTAAAATTTGCGGCCCCCGAAGAGTTTGAAGCGTATACCTCTTTTTATCAGTTCAGCCTGGAGGGCCATTGAGGTGAAAGCGGTCCTGAAAAGAACGGCTATTTCTCTCACGGGGAAACCTGTTTTCGTGAAGGCCTGGACCTTGCGTGCCACCCAGGAGGCCTCTTCGTAGACATCATCGAAGCGCGAGACGACGGGTTTTTCGCCGATCGTACCGCTGGCGGAAACGAGTCGTTTTTCGAACTTGTGAGACATGGTGTTGAGGATGGCGTTGCCGACATCGAGGATGGATTGGGTGCTGCGGTAGTTCTCCTCAAGCATGATCACTTTGCAGCCCGGGAAATCGCCGGGGAATCGGAGGATGTTCATGTGGTTGGCGCCCCGGAAACCGTAGATGCTCTGCGCGTCGTCACCCACCACCATGAGGTTCTTGTGCTTTGCCGACAGGAGTCGGACGATATCCGCCTGGACGCCGTTCGTGTCCTGGAATTCATCGACCATGATGTACCGGTACCGTGACGAGAGTCTCTGCCTTACCTCGTCTATCCCGAGGACGACCCTGAGATAGACCAGGAGGTCGTCATAATCGACGCAGTTGTTCCTGAGTTTGTATTCGGCATATTCCTTCTGTACCGTCCTTATCTCCCCGAGCCTGTCCTCGTAGTCCACGTATGTTTTCAGGACTGCGTCGCCGACGTCCATCTCCTTGTTGATGCAGAGGCTGAAGACGTTCTTCAACTCATTCTTTTTGGGGAATTCCTTGTCCTGGTCGTATCCCATTTTGTTGCAGCAGCGGCGGATCGCCTCCTCTGCGTCCCCTTCGTCGTATATGGTGAATGAGTTCGACAGACCGAGGTTATTGCTGTAGGTCCGAAGGACCCTGCTTGCAAAGGAGTGAAAGGTCCCGCCGTCTATCTTCGAGCAGCGCGGATCGTTCCGGGAGGCCCGTTCGATCATCTCCTGGGCGGACCGGCGGGTGAACGTGAGAAGCAGGATGGATTCCGGGTCGATGTCCCTCTGAACAAGATAGAGCGATCGATATTCTATGACCCGGGTCTTGCCGCTGCCCGCACCCGCGATAACGAGGACGGGGCCTTCCGTGGTGGAGACCGCCTCATACTGCGAAGGGTTGAGCTGTGTTCTGAGGTTCTGGATAATGCGCGACACGTCTTCTGGCAAACTTTCCTCCGGGGTTTTTCTTGTGCTGATCTTGTTTAGACGGGATATTAAAGTACACCAGGCAGGTCTTTGTCCAGACCTCCGTGGAATGTCAAAGCCTGCGAGGCCGATCTGATGTCTCTCCCGGGAGGATCGTGATCGAAAAGCGAGTGTGCGAAGGGACCGGATCCGGTGTCTTGCCGTCAGACCGGTTTGACGCGGTCCTTGTCTGCGATTTCCTTCTCGTCATACTGTGGGGGTTCCTGGCCGACATAGACGATCTGATTGCAGCAGACCGCAATGTACCGGCTACCGAAAGGAATAATATTCACTTCTTTTCCGCAGTGAGGACATTTTTTCCTGGTCATGCCATCTCCCCCCTTGTGCTTTAACTGGAATGCCATGCACCTGCTATGGTAACACGAAACAAAGAGGAATATACTGCCGATTTAATCTGGTGGTAGTATGGGTAAAGTTACCATATTATTTGAGCGCCAGGAGGTATGAGCGAAGATTAATCTTCTTTTTGTTGAGGCCGACCTTGATTCTTATGTTGTTCCTGTGGGAATCGATAGCGCTTGGCGCCACGCCCATGAGCTCCGCTATCTCCTTGGTTGTCCTGCCGTCTTTTACGAGTGATGCCACCTCGATCTCCCTGGGGGTAAAGTTCAACTGCCGCATCGTGTTCAGAAAGGGCGATATTATCTCGTTGAGGTTAGTTACAGCGATCTCGAGATAGGTTTTGTGTGTGGGGTCCGGTTGACCTTTCTTTGCCTTGAGGATGTAGGGCAGGATCATCTCTCTGATATTCGATACGAATTGCTGTTCCAGATCTTCCCTGTCTTCCTCTCTTTGTTTTAATAATACCCTGAGGGCCGCATTGACCTCTTCAAGGGTTTTTGACTTGACCGTCAGTTCCTCTTCCCGTTCTTTTAAAACGTCCATTGTCCTTTTCTGTTCCGTGACGTCGTGGCAGCTCCCGCGATAGCCCAAAAGCTTGCCTTTCTGATCGAAGAAAGGAACTCCATTTACTTCGACGAAGACGAGATGCCCTTTCTTGTGGATGGCTGTGTGGTGAACGGATATGAATGGTTTTCTTTGAGAAATGGTCTCTCTTATCAAGGGCCCCAATCTTTCTATTTCCCCGGCAGCCATAAAATCGGTGGAATTTTTGCCTGTGAATTCCTCAAGGCTGTATCCCAGGATGTCCTGCATTCCGGAACTTGCGTAAGTATAGACAAGATCTGTGTCTACTTCCCATACCCACCCTCTTATGGATTCTACAAGGGCGAGGTACTGTTCTTCCTTCTCCTTCCTTCTTGTAACCTCCTGACGGATCTGGGCGGTACGCTCCGCCACCAGTGTGCCGAGATGGTCACGGTGCATTGTCAGCTCTTCTTCCATTTTCTTGCGGTCGGTGATATCGGTGACGATTCCTTCGATCGCGACGGGCGACCCGTTTTTGTCTCGAATGAGGACGTTTCTCTGATGCAGCCATCTTTCCCCACCGTTTTTGTGGATGATCTTGTATTCATACGTCGATGGCATTTCGCCCTTTAAGAGACTTTCCCATTGCTCTTCGAAATACCCGGCAAAATCCGGGTGAACCGTTTTTCTCGCACTCCCGGTGCCACTATAGTGTTCCTCGGGCGTGAAACCCGTTATTTGCAGGGAAGAGGGACTCACGTATTCATATTTGCCATCAGGCAAAGACATGCGGTATACGAGATCGGGTGCGCTTTCCGCCAGTCGCCGAAACCGGTTTTCGCTCTCTTGGAGCGCTTCCTCCGCTCGTTTGCGCGCGGTTATGTCCACCTCAACTCCGTCCCAGACCAGAAGGCCATCCGCCTGGCGGCGCGGAGTGGAGGTATATTCGAACCAACGAAAACGACCGCTCGGCAACCTGCTTAAGACCTCCGCCCGCAGGGTGGTCAGGTTTTTCAGGGCCTCTTCCTCGCGCTCGGCCACAATTGCCCGGTATTCGGGCAATACCTGCCGGTATATCACGCCGGCATCGGCCATAACCTGCTCCACCGTGACTTCATTCAGGCGCTCCACCGAGCGGCTGACATAGGTGAAGCGCCGGCTGCCGTCAGGCAGACCGGTGATCTGATAGACCACGGCATTGGACAGATTGTTGGTCACATTGCGGAGTCTCTGCCCACTGTCTAATTCCGACCGTTGCAGATTCCGGACGTGGAGTTTAAGGGCAGATATCTCTTCGAGCAGTTCCTGATTGGGGCTGGATGTACCTTCCATTCGATCTTCCTGTAATTATAAATGAAGCGGAAACATTCCACGACAATACTATCGTTTGAGTGCTGAAATGTCAAACCAGCCCCCTTCCAAGGTCAAGTTGATAAACCACCGGCTTTTGGTGTACATTGTTCAAAGATTAGGCCTCCGATGACGGGGCATCTTGCAGGAAGGTGATCTCAGGTAGTCCATCTCGACGATATCTACGAAAAAGAGAAGAGTGCTTTTCTGTGCCGTGTACGCAGCGACCCCGTTTCGTTCGTTCACCGGTGGCGCTCCGACGGCGACCGTGAAATCGCGGGGTTCATTGCCGCTCAGTTTGCTTACGGAAAGATAGAGATCTTCATGGATTTCCTGGTCAGGCTCTTCCGCCTGATGGAAGACGGCCCGCAGCGCTTCATCGAGGCCGGCTCATGGGAAGGGTTGAAGGGATTCTACTACCGGTTCCAGAAGGAAGACGACCTTGTTCTCCTCTTTGAGGTGCTTCGCAAAATAGTCGGCGACCACGGCACGCTTGGATCGATGTTCCGTTCCTTTTACGAAGGCGACACACGCCGGGCGATCTGGCGCATCCGCGAGCGGTATTTGAGCGGCGACGACAGGCTCACCTTCTTTTTTCCCCGGCCATCGCCGACAGGCGCACAGAAACGCTGGAATATGTACCTGAGGTGGATGGCGAGGAAGGACGAGATAGATATCGGTATCTGGAATTTCATCGACCCCGCGGATCTGACGATGCCTCTCGACACCCATATATATAAGGTGGGACGATGTGTGGGCTGGATCACGCAGAAGACGCCTTCGTACCGGGCGGCGCGGGAGGTCACCGAAGCACTGAAAAGATACTGTCCCGCCGACCCGCTGAAGTATGACTTTTTTCTTTGTCACGGTGTCGGCATCGGTGCGGGGTGCACGGGGAAGCGAACAGAGAAATGCAGGGAGACATGTGCCGTCTATGAGATTTAGGGTTGTGAGCCTGGGGTGTCCCAAGAACCTCGTCGAATCGGAATATCTAACGGGGAAGCTCTGCGCGGCGGGGCACACGCTGGGCGATGACGGCGACACGATCATCATCAACACCTGTGCTTTCATCGCCGAGGCAGCCCGCGAGTCCATCGAGACCATCCTGGAAGCGGCCAGAGATGAAGGAAAATGGGTTGTCGTCACGGGGTGCCTTGTCGAGCGCTACCGCGAAGATCTGCCGAAGCTCCTGCCCGAGGTCGCATCCTTCGTGGGAAGGGCTTATTACAATGAGATCGACCGCATTATCGGGACCCGGGGTTATTACCATCGGGAGGGCACCTTTGCGGAAACGTTTCCCCGACAGGTCCTGACAAAACCGCCGACGGCGTATCTCAAGATACAGGAAGGCTGCGACAACCGCTGCCATTACTGCACCATACCTTCGATCCGCGGGGGCCTGACGAGCAGAACCCGCAAGGACATCCTGGAGGAATTTCGCTGGCTCCTCGCGGAAGGCTATCGCGAGATCAACGTCATCGGTCAGGACATCACCGCCTATGGAAAGGACAGGGGCGATAAAGAGGGTCTCGTCGGCCTCATCGGTTCACTGCTCGGCGAAAGGGGCGACTATCACGTGAGGCTCCTCTATATGCACCCGAAGGGGGTGACGGAAAGGCTCATCGAGCTCATGGGAAGCGATGCACGGGTTATCCCCTATCTTGATATCCCCATCCAGCATTCCGAGGACCGCATCCTCTCCCTCATGGGCAGGGGTCATACGAAGGCCTACCTCGAAGAGTCTCTTGCGATGATGAGACAGCGCATGCCCGATGCGGTGCTTCGGACATCGATCATAGTCGGATTTCCGACGGAAACGGACGAGGAGTTCGACGCCCTTCTTGCTTTCGTACATCGATACCAGTTCGACATGCTGGGCGCCTTCATGTACGCGCGGGAGGAAGGTACTGTGGCATACAAGCTTAAAGGACAGATCAAAAAGTCGATAAAGCGCGACCGGTATAACCGGCTCATGGAGGCGCAGAAGGAGATATCGCGTACCCGCCTCACCCGTCTTCTCGGCAAGACCGTCAAGGTCATCGTCGAGGATACCGAGGCGAGCCCGAAGGCAGGGCGCATTCTCACGCAGGCTCCCGATATCGACGGGATCGCATTCCTTAACGGCGAGTGCCGGGCGGGGGACATATGCGAAGGGAAGGTCGTGAAAACACTTGATTATGATGTCGTTGTGGAAGTATAGAAATATATCGCCAACTAATTGAGGAAGAGATGGAACCGATAAACGAACTCCACGCCGTACGCAAAGAAAAAGAGAAAAGCTTAAGAGAACAGGGGATCGAGACCTATCCCCAGGACCGCGGCCCTTACACCACAACAAAGGATGTTGAAGGGCGGTTCGGGGCCTTGAGCCACGAAGACCTGGAAAAGAGCGAAGAACGTGTCGCCATCGCCGGGCGCATCATGGCCTTCCGCGATTTCGGCAAGAGTGCCTTCATCCATATACAGGACAGAAAAGGGAAGATACAGGCGTACATCCGCAAGGATATCCTGAAGAGTCCGGCGTACGATATATTCAAGAAGTTCGACATCTGTGACATTGTGGGCCTTGAAGGCAAGCTCTTCAAGACAAAAACGGGCGAGCTCACCGTACTTGCCGATACGATGAAACTTCTTACCAAGTCGCTGCGCCCCCTCCCCGAGAAGTGGCACGGGCTCAAGGACGTGGAAGAGCGGTACCGCAAGCGCTACCTGGATCTCATCGTCAACGAAAAGGTCCGCGACGTTTTCATCACCCGGGCAAGGATCATTGACTATATCAGGCGGTATTTCGTCGAGCGCGATTTCATCGAGGTGGAGACGCCGATGATGCAGGTCATCGCCGGCGGCGCAACGGCAAAGCCCTTCGTCACCCACCACAACGCCATGGGCATGGACCTTTTTCTTCGCATCGCCCCGGAACTCTATCTGAAACGCCTCGTAGTCGGCGGTTTCGAGCGCGTCTTCGAGATCAACCGCAACTTTCGCAACGAAGGCATCTCGGTGCGCCACAACCCGGAGTTCACCATGCTCGAATACTACCAGGCGTACGCCACCTATGAGGACCTCATGGCCCTTACCGAGGAGATGGTTTCATCCCTGGTCAAGGAGCTCTTCGGCACCTATATCATTACTTATAATGAGCAGGAGATAGACTTTACCCCTCCCTGGCGAAAGATCACCATGGCCGGGGCGATGGCCGAGTTCGGCAATTTCGACTTAAGCGCCCTTAACGATCCCGCGCGGCTTGCCGCCTACGCGAAGGACCTCGAGATCGAAGGGGCCGAGAAGGAATCCGGGGGCAAGCTCATCACGAAGATCTTCGAGGAACTCTGCGAAAAGAAACTCATCCAGCCGACCTTCATCACCCATTACCCCATAGAGGTTTCTCCGCTGGCAAAGCGCAGCGCCGAAAACCCCGACATTACGGAGCGCTTCGAGCTCTACATATCGGGCATGGAACTGGCCAACGGCTTCAACGAGCTCAACGACCCCGAAGACCAGCGCCGGCGTTTCGAGCTCCAGATAAAAGAAAAAGAAGAAGGCGCCGCCCTCGACGACGACTACATCACGGCACTTGAGTACGGTCTGCCTCCCACCGCCGGCCAGGGCATCGGTATAGACAGGCTGACCATGCTCCTTACCGACAGCGCTTCGATACGGGAAGTCATACTTTTTCCGCTCTTGCGACCGTAAAAAGCATGCCCCGCCGCCGCTCCTGCATATTCCGTGCTTTTCTTGCATGGCCACCCGGCATGTGGTAAGACATTAGCGATTTTATGGATTACGAGACTACAATAGGATTGAGGTATTTGAGATCCAAGCGGAAGGAGGCGTTTATCTCCTTCACGACGTGGATATCCGTGGTTGGTATAGGCATCGGGGTTATGGCCATCATCGTGGTCATTGCCGTCATGACCGGTTTTCAGGATGAGATCAGGGCACGTATTCTCGGCATCAACCCCCACATCCTGGTAATGGATGTGAATGGTGAACTGCGTAACCCCGCGGAGATCGTGGCGAAGGTCAAAAAAGTGGACGGAGTTTCAGAGGCCTTCCCCTTCACGGCCTTTCAGGCCATGGTACAGAACGGAAAACAATTCTCAGGCGTAGCGATAAAAGGAATCGACCCGAAAGATGCGAAATTCCTCTCGAAGCTTGTGAAGGAAGGTTCCGTGGATGTCCTGCAGAAAAAGGGCAGCGTTCTCATCGGGAAGGAACTGGCGAAACACCTGGGGCTTTTCGTGGGCGACAGCTTCACGATCATGGTGCCCTTCGGCGGCTTCTCACCCATGGGTTCCATGCCGGAGACAGTCAGGTCGCGCGTTGGCGGCATCTTCGAAACGGGGATGTATGAGATAGACAATACGCTTGTCGTCATGTCCCTTACCGACGTGGAGTCGGCCATGGGCGTCGGCCCCACCGGCATCGAGATCAAACTGACCGATGAATATCGCGCGGGTGACCTTAAATGGACGATACTCAAGGCCCTGGGACGAGACTATTTCGCGAGGACCTGGATGGAGATGAACCGCAACCTTTTTTCTGCCCTTAAACTCGAGAAACTGGCGATGTTCATCATTCTCGCCCTCATCATCCTCGTGGCGAGCTTCAACATCATCAGTTCCCTCATCATGACCGTCATGGAGAAGAAAAAGGACATCGCCATATTGAAATCCATCGGAGCGAAAAAGCGAAGCATCATGAAGATCTTCATGATGGAAGGCATAACCATCGGTGTTGTGGGCGCCCTTTTCGGCTCCGTCACGGGCTATTTCCTCTGCTGGATCATCAAGAGCACCAAGCTTATAAGACTTCCCGAGGATGTCTACTACATAACGACCTTGCCGGCCAAGATCAGCATCGTCGATGTGGCGCTCATCGCCCTCGTCACAACGGTGATATGCGTCCTTGCAACGATCTATCCCTCCTACAAGGCGGCCAAGATCGACCCCGTGGAGACCCTGCGCTATGAGTGATCACGTTATCGAGGTTTCAGGGTTGAAAAAGTCCTTTCAGAAGGATGATGTTGTGATCGATGTCCTCAAGGGCGTTGATTTTACCGCCGACAGAGGTGAATTTATCACCATCATGGGACCTTCCGGGGCAGGCAAGAGCACATTCCTCCACATCGTAGGGACCCTTGACAAACCCACGGAAGGGAAAATTTTCTTCGACGGCCAGGATATCATGACCCTGGGTGAGGACGAAGAGAGCCGTTTCCGAAACGAAAAAGTGGGTTTTATCTTCCAGTTCTACCACCTGCTGCAGGACTTCACCGTCATCGAGAACATCATGATGCCGCTGCTCATCAGGCGTGTGAAGCCCGCCCAGGCACAGGCAAAGGCGCAGGCCTTCCTCGAGACGGTGGAACTGACGCACAGGCGCAACCACAAGCCCGGTGAACTCTCCGGCGGCGAGCAGCAGCGCGTAGCCATCGCCCGTGCGCTCATCAACGAACCGCAGGTGATCCTGGCCGACGAACCGACGGGCAACCTCGACAGAAAGACCGGCCGGGACGTCATGCACCAGATCCTGGCAATCCAGAAAAACCTCTCCGCAACCCTCATCCTCGTAACCCACGACCCCGAAATAGGCGCCCTGGGCGAGCGAGAACTAACCATGGTAGACGGGGAATTTCTCACCAATCCTTCCTGAGAAAATAGAAAAAGACTGCAAAGACAAAAGACTTATCTCACGCCCGCTTTGCCCCCTTTTAGGGGGCTCGCTGGAGGCATTAAAGAGAGAGTAGGAGGAAGCCTTAA
>DIFE01000075.1 GCA_002418985.1 Deltaproteobacteria bacterium UBA5756 | reverse complement strand
AGGGAGGACCGGTTTGGGCAACAGGCCGAAAAGACCTGAAGGACGGTCTCGGTTCCAATTATTTTTAATCTGACCTGGAATCTGGAACCTGAAACTGTATCTCGCTGCTATTTCTTTCATAAGACCATAGTGGAGTGAGACGATGAGCCGGGATGAAATGACACAGACCTTTGTTGCGCGACAATCGGAGAATTTCGAGATTGTTCTTCCCTGGGCAAAGATAGAAGAAGCAGTAAGGAGATTGGCGGAAGCTACCAGCGCACCGCGCTTTCACGATGCAATGGAGCTGGTCTGGTTCAAATTCGACCCCAATGGAGATAACGAATTGCGGGCCTCAGCTTCAATGCTCCTTACGCTTTACAGGTGTACGCTGGACGGAAATGTAAAGCCGCCGCTCGACCTGGAGGATCTCTACGCCCGGACATACAACAAGATGGACGTGGACTGCGGCAGTTCTCCGGCCGGCCCGACACCATAGACATTTCCGGGAAATCCCGCAGCGGAGGAAGGATTTGCAGGCAATCAAGATTGCGTTTGCTCTTTTTATTCTTGTCGTCTTTTGTATCGCTGTCGAACGTGGGCATTGCGGCTCATTCAGCAACGACAGGGACAAACAGGCAGGGTTAAGAGCCGAAATCAAGGCGATGAAGAATGACAATCCCGATAAATACAGGGATTTCCAGTATGCACTGAGACATATACGCAGGATGAACCGCAGGCAGGAAGAGTGGACGTCCCTCATCGTGGCGAAGGCCCTGGCGGACCATGTTCACCGGGAAAGGTACCGCTTTGCCTCCGAGGAACACAGGCTCAATTTTTTATCCGTCCTGATGGGCATCATACGCGTTGAAAGCGGCTTCAATCCGGCGGCGGTAAGCAGCAAGAACGCCCGGGGCCTCATGCAAGTACACTGGCCTACATGGAAACGGTACTTCGATTCGCCCGAACAGGCACACGATCCTGACAAGAACCTGTTTGTGGGGACCGGGATCCTCCGCCTGTACATGCACCAGTCAAACAACGACCTGCGCCTTGCTCTCTACAAGTACCTGGGAACAAAAGACGACCGGTATGCCGACAGGGTCATAGAAGGCGCGATGACTTTCAAGATGAGCGTGCTGTCGAACCCCTTGAAATCTCCCCGCGAAGAAGAACGGCAATGAGGTTCCCGAGCCTTCCGGCAATAGTGACGGTCATGCTGAATGTCCTGTTCGGGACGATTCTTGCCGCTGGTCTTGCGGGTTTCATGGCGGCGGTACCGAATGTTTGTGCCGAAGCCGTCTACATCATACCGCCGGCGGGCGACGGCAGCATCGTACTCATGTACAAGGGGATCCACTATAGCGGTAATGTTATCGCGAAGCCAGCCTGCCATCCTTCCATGTATCAGAGGATATTTGTGACGCCGGTGCGCATGCTCGGAGGCTACGGAGACCCTCTCAACCCGATTGCGGGTATCAGTACGTACGCCATCGATAATGGGAACGGATCGTGGACCATCAGGGGCCAGGTAAAAACGGCCGGCAGCCTTACCATCGAATCCGCGGATGCGATCGCCATGATCATCGAGCTTTATTGCTGTGTCGACATAAATTGCAATTGACGGGGCGGGGGTGCTCCGGAAAGAAAGTGCCGGGCATGGGGGATCTTCTCAGGGATCCCGTTCCGCCCGGCACTATCGGAAGGGCTCGTATCGATGCTTATCGGAGTGTTACCACCACGTATATATTGTTTGCCTTTCTATGTATGAGAAAGAGAATGCTCTTTTGCCTGCTTTCCTGTTCCATCTTTTGAAGGAAGCTCTCCAGGTCCTTGACCGGGGCCCTGTTCACTTCCCTGATAACGTCCCCCCTGGTGATGCCCGCCTCTTCCGCCGGGCTTCCCGGTTCGACAGCGGTAACGACAACCCCCGTCCGGTTCTTCAACTGCAGTGCCCGGGCAATCTCGGGGGTGATCTGCTGAACCGTTATCCCCACTTTGTTTTCACGAGGTGCTTTCGCTATCTGCGGGACATTGTCTTCCATCTGCGTGATCTTCACGTTCTTGCCGATGGCCTTTCCGTTCCTGAGCAGTTTCACCGCCACATCCTTACCTACCGGGGTTGCCGCGACGATCCGCGGGAGATCGTTGGAACCGGTGATCTCTTTACCGTCAAATTCGACGATCACGTCCCCCTGGGCAATCCCTGCTTTATCGGCGGGTCCGTCCTTGACCACGTCGGCAACGAGCGCCCCTTTTCTGTCTTTCAGTCCGAAGGATGCGGCAAGCGCCGGGGTGATCTCCTGAATGCTCACGCCAAGCCAGCCGCGGGTGACCCTCCCATTTCCCTTCAACTGCGCGACCACACTTTTTGCGGTGTCTATGGGGATCGCAAAACCTATCCCCTGTCCTGAAGCGACGATGGCTGTATTAATGCCGATCACCTCCCCTTTCATATTGATGAGAGGGCCACCGCTGTTGCCCGGATTTATGGAGGCATCCGTTTGGATGAAGTTGTCATAAGGGCCGGAACCAATGATCCTGCCTTTTGCGCTTACGATCCCCGCCGTCACCGTCTGTTCGAGACCGAAGGGGCTGCCTATGGCGACAACCCAGCCGCCGACCTTGAGTTCGTCCGAATTGCCCATCGTTATCGGCGTGAGGTTTGAAGCGCCTTTGATCCTGATGAGGGCAAGGTCCGTCTTGGGGTCCCTGCCGACTATGCTCGCGTCGAACTCCCTTCCATCCGCCAGTTTCACCTTTATTTCATTGGCCCCGTCAACAACGTGATTATTGGTCACGATATAACCGTCGCCATCGATAATGAACCCCGACCCAAGGCTGTTCTGCCTGAAATCCTCGGGTGAACCGTTCCCTCCCCTGGGCCCGAAAAAATCCTCAAAGGGATCCTGTCCGCCGAAAGGGTTCCCCTTGCCGAAGGGATTCCCGAAAAAATGGCGGAAGACGCGACCATCGCCCTTGATCGTCCTAACCGTCTGAATATTCACTACACTGGGCCGGACGTTTTCGGCAAGCTCCGTAAAATTACCGGGGACCATGATAGGCACCCCCGATGTCTTTGAAGCGACAGGCTCCGTTCCCTTGACGGCCTTCGAGACCCCGTAGCCCAGGCCGACCGTGAGGGCGATGGTCACCAGTGCAACAACAACAGCCCTTACTACCCGTCTCCGTTCCATCTATAATCTCTCCTTGTTTTAGATTGCCGGCCGAACATTATATTCGCCGATGGTGTATTCTACACCGCGAAGTTCATCCGAACATGACGGGAAGATTACAAATTGGTAATGGAGTAGAAGAAAGGTAATGGGTGATGGGTGATTGGTCACATCTGCCCAAAATAATATAAAGGTCAACCTCTTTCCGGACAGTCACAAACTAACGCATAGTTCCCTATTTTCTTCCTCCGTCATTCCGGCGTAGGCCGGAACCCAGGAGAGATCATGGATAAGGAATCACCGGACGAGAAAGATATCCAA
>DIFE01000091.1:3064-4156 GCA_002418985.1 Deltaproteobacteria bacterium UBA5756 | reverse complement strand
ACCTATCACCCATTACCTATTACCTGACTCACATATACTTCTTTATAAGTGATTCCGCTATCTGGACCGCGTTTAGTGCGGCTCCTTTTCTGATGTTGTCGGCGACTATCCACATGTTGAGACCGTATTTGACGGTATCGTCAACCCTGATCCTGCCGACAAAGGTGTCATCTTTGCCCGCGGCATCCAGGGCAAGGGGATACTTGTTTTTTGCCGGGTCGTCGACGACTTTGACGCCGGGTGCTTTCTTGAGGAGTTTGCGTGCCATGTCGGGGGTTAGTTCCCGCTCGAATTCGATGTTCACCGATTCCGAGTGCCCGTAGAAGACAGGGACCCTCACCGTTGTTGCCGTGACTGCGATGGATTCGTCTTCCATGATCTTCTTCGTCTCGTTGACCNNTTGACCATCTTCATCTCTTCCTTGGTGTACCCGCTTTCCAGGAAGCTGTCGATGTGCGGCAGGCAGTTGAAGGCGATCTGGTGGGGATAGACCTTCTTTTCTATCTTCTTCATGTTGTATATGGCCAGGACCTGCGCTTCTAATTCCTTGATGGCTTTCATCCCTGTGCCCGAAACGGCCTGATAGGTGGATACGACGATCCTCTTGATCTTTGCCGCGTCATGGAGCGGTTTCAGAGCGACAACCATCTGGATCGTCGAACAATTGGGGTTGGCGATGATGCCCCGGTTCGTGTGCCGCGCAATCGCATGCTCGTTTACTTCGGGAACGACCAGGGGGATCTCCGGATCCATCCTGAAGGCGCTCGTGTTGTCAATGACGACGCATCCGCTTGCCGCCGCGATGGGCGCGAACTTGAGGCTGACCGATCCGCCAGGTGAGAAAAGGCCGATGTCGATGTCTTTGAAGGAATCTTCCTTCAATTCCTGCACCTTTACGTTTTCACCGTGAAAGCTCATAGTCTTGCCCACGCTCCGCGAGGAAGCGAGAAGTGTCAAGGTTTTGACCGGGAAATTCCGTTCCTCGAGGACTTTTACCATTTCATTTCCGACGGCGCCGGTGGCCCCGGCGACTGCAACGTTGTACTGTTTCATTTAGCCCTCCAGCTTTTTCTTGAGATAGTTTATCAACCC
>DIFE01000091.1:909-3017 GCA_002418985.1 Deltaproteobacteria bacterium UBA5756 | reverse complement strand
CGGATAATGCCCTTTGTGATGTCGACCTCGATCTCGTCTCCGTTCCGCACGAGGTCGTAGATGTCCGCTTCGAGGAGCGCGAGGCCCTTGTTGAAGGCGTTCCGGTAGAATATACGTGCGAAGGTCTTAGCGATTACAAGGGGTATTCCCAGTGCCGTTATGGCGATGGGCGCGTGTTCCCGCGAGGAACCGCAGCCGAAGTTTGTCCCTGAGACAATGATGTCACCGGCCTTGACCTCCCGCGGAAAGTTGGGAGCGAGAGGCTCCATACAGTGCGATCCCAGGACCTTCGGGTCCGTGTGGGCCAGGTACTGCGCGGGTATGATGATATCCGTGTCGATATTGTCTCCGAATTTCCAGATCTTTCCTTTCAGTATCATAATACCTCCTCCGGACGGGCTATCGTTCCCCTGATCGCCGTGGCCGCGGCGACAGCGGGACCGGCGAGATAAACCTCGCTCTGAGGATGTCCCATCCTTCCGATAAAGTTCCTGTTCGTTGTGGCAACCGCCCTTTCTCCCTTTGCCAGGATTCCCATGTGACCGCCAAGGCAGGGGCCGCAGGTCGGGGGCGAGATGATGCATCCTGCGTCGAGGAATATTTGGAAATATCCCCGCCGCATGGCCTCGCCGTAAATTGCCGGGGTGGCGGGAATGATGATGCATCGCAGACCTTTCCTGACCTTCCTGCCTTTAAGGATGGTTGCGGCCATCTCCAGGTCTTCCAGCCTGCCGTTGGTGCAGGAGCCGATGACTACCTGGTCGATCTCCGTTCCCCCCAATTCCCCCGCGTCTTTGACGTTTGACGGGAGTGAAGGACAGGCCACGCTGAAGCCCACTTCGGATACGTCGATCTCATAGATCTGAGCGTATTTGGCATCGGCGTCGCTCTCGAAGATCTTGTGGGGTCGTGATGCATGTTCCTTCATATAGGCTGTCGTCTTGTCATCGACAGGGAAGATTCCGTTTTTCGCGCCGGCTTCGATTGCCATATTTGCGATAGAGAAACGGGAGTCCATGGACAGGGCGGAGATTGCCTCGCCGCTGTATTCCATGGAGCTGTAGAGCGCCCCGTCAACTCCGATCATGCCGAGTATATGAAGGATCAACTCCTTGCCGGTCACCCATTTCTGCCAGTTTCCGTAGCAGTGGAATTTGATGCTTTCGGGCACCTTCAGCCAGATGCGGCCCGTTACCATTCCGTATGTGACATCCGTCGAGCCCATACCCGTCGAGAAAGCACCAAGCGCTCCATATGTGCAGGTGTGGCTGTCGGCTCCGATGACGAGATCGCCTGCCACGACGAGCCCCTTCTCCGGCAGGAGGGCGTGTTCGATGCCGCATTCACCGCCTTCGAAGAAGTTGACGATTCTATATTTTTTCGAGAACTCCCGGATCTTCTTACAGTTCTCGGCGGATAGAATATCCTTGTTGGGTGTAAAATGGTCGAGGACGAAGACGACCTTTTCGGGGTCGAAGACAGCCTTTGCCCCCACCTTTTCAAACTCCTCTATAGAGAGAGGCCCCGTGATATCGTTGGCCATGGCGAGATCTATGCGGCAATCGACGATCTCCCCCGGTTCCACCCTGTCTTTATCCGCATGTGCCGCCAGTATCTTTTCTGTTATAGTCATTCCCATGTCGTTCCCCTTAAGACGTTTTCGTTTTCAGGTATTCCAGCCGGTTCAGCGCATTGATGTATGCCTTTGCGCTGGCCACGATGATATCCGTGTCCGCCCCTTTCCCTATCGCCCTGAGACCCTTTTCCGAAAGCTTGACAAAGACCTCGCCCTGGGCGTCCATATCCTGGGTGATGGAGTTGACGGAGAATTTTTCCAGCTTGCTCGTCGTCTTGACCAGTCTCTTTATGACCTTGAATGCCGCATCGACGGGACCGTCGCCGGTACCGACGTCCTGGACCATATTCCCGTTGATTTCCATCTTCACGGTGGCCGTGGGTATTGTCGTGTTGCCGCAGCTCACGTTGAGATATACAAGCTTGCAGTTCTCGGCGGTTTTGTATATCTCATCCATAATGATCATTTCGATATCTTCATCGTAAATGTTCTTCTTCATGTCCGAGAGCGTCTTGAAGCGCTTGAAGACAAG
>DIFE01000091.1:0-872 GCA_002418985.1 Deltaproteobacteria bacterium UBA5756 | reverse complement strand
GAGTGTTTGCCGAGAACTAAAGAGCTCTTGGGGATACCCACGGATTCCGGCGTCATGATCTCGTACGTGAGCTTCGCCTTGAGGAGGCCATCCTGGTGGATGCCCGATTCATGCGCGAATGCATTCGCCCCGACTATGGCCTTGTTCGGCTGGACGGGCACGCCCGTAATGGAAGTTATGAGCCTGCTCGACGGATAGATCTTCTCGGAGACGATGCGGGTATCGGCGGTGAAATTGGCCTTCCTTGTCCTTAAGATCATGGCTATTTCCTCGAGGGAGGCGTTGCCGGCCCGCTCGCCTATACCGTTGATCGTGCACTCCACCTGGCGCGCTCCGTTGTGAATGGCGGCTATGGAGTTGGCGACGGCGAGGCCCAGATCGTTGTGACAATGGACGCTGATCACGGCCTTGTCGATATTGGGCACGGTTTTCCTGATGTAGCTGATAAGCTCACCGAACTCGTGGGGGACGGCATATCCGACCGTGTCGGGTATATTGACCGTCGTCGCCCCGGCGTCGATGACCTCGGCAACCACCTTGCACAGGTAGTCCCAGTCGCTTCTCGTTGCATCCATGGCGGAGAACTCGACGTTGTCGGTGTATTTTCTGGCCCGCTTTACGGCGGCGACAGCGATCGCAAGGACCTCGTCGCGGGTCTTTTTGAACTGGTGTTTGAGGTGAATGTCCGACGTGGAGATAAAGGTGTGGATTCGGGGCTGCGCCGCTATCTTGATCGCCTTCCACGCCCGGTCTATGTCCTCGTCGTTGGCTCGTGCGAGCCCGGCTATCTGACAGTTCTTTATTGTCTTGGCTATCTGCTTCACGGCTTCAAAATCGCCCTCGGAGGCGATGGGGAAGCCGGCTTCGATGAT
>DIFE01000097.1:3880-8181 GCA_002418985.1 Deltaproteobacteria bacterium UBA5756 | reverse complement strand
TCCTGGACAGCAGTGGGTGATGGGTGATGGGTGATGGACGGGTAGAATAGGATCGCTGGAGTAAAGTCGGTTTTTGACCGAGAACGTAGAGCATTTTTCCCCCGGAGGTTGGCTGAGTGAAGTCCGTTATATTGCTGTTGTGGGTTCTTCCGCTTGTATATCTCACCTTTGCCGTTTTGTATCACGTCTTCCTGGCCGTCGCGTATTTCGTGACCGCAGACAGAGCGAAGGTTGGTGCGTCCCGGACGCGCCGGTATCTTCTTTTCATACCGGCCCATAACGAGGAGATCATGATAGGGCGGATTCTTACAAGCCTGCAGTCGGTGGACTATCCCTCTGAGAGATTTGATGTTCGTGTCATCGCCGATAATTGCACGGACAGGACCGCCGAGGTTGCGAGGTCCCATGACGTCGGGGTCCTCACGAGGGGGGATGAATCGAAAAAAGGCAAGGGGTTCGCAATCGCCTGGGCCATGAAGGAGGTCGACCTTGGCGCCTTCGATGCCGTTGTCATCGCCGACGCGGACAACCTCATCGATCCCAAGTTCTTCCGCGGCCTCGATGAGGTCATGGACGCCGGTTTCAAGGCCGTTCAGTGCAACAACTGTCTTGCAAATTCCGACGAAACGGCCTTTACAAAGGTCATCCACCTGTCGAGAACGATCAACAACGAGCTGTATCACCATGCGAAGTACAAGATAGGTCTTTCCTCGTACCTTATGGGGAACGGCATGTGCTTCACGACGGGGCTGCTCGGGGACCACCCGTGGGCGACAGGGACCATTGCCGAAGACTACGAATACTATGCGAGACTGGCGAGTTGCGACGTACCTGTGGGGTTCGCCGCAAATTCACGGTTGTACCACCAGGAATCCAGAGACTTGAGACAGGCCTCGAAGCAGAGACTGCGCTGGTCCTCGGGGCGGTTCCAGGTGGCGAAGAGGTACGGTCTGACGTTGATTAAAAAGGGTCTTAAGGACCGGAATTTCAGGACCATCGACGCCTCTTTCCCGCTGATACTGCCCAACCTGTCCCTCATGGTCAACATGACGGCCGCCGCGCTGGCTGTGGCCATCGGGGTCAATTATTTCCATCCTGTACCCCTTGTCGTGTCCTGGCTCATTGTCCTTGTCGCGCTCGAGGTGGCCTACTTCGCCAGCGGGATGTTCCTGGCAAGAATGCCGGTATTTACGTTCCTTTTCGCCCTTGGTTTCGCGCCCTTTTTTCTTCTCTGGAAGGCGTGCATAGATGTCCTGGGGATATCCGGAAGGAGAGCGGGACAATGGGGAAGGTCGACACGGGTATGAAATGTACAGCCGAGGAGGTGAGTGTGGCAGAAGAGACGGTCCAAACCGTTGACCACCTGCAAAAGGTGAAGGATTTTCATAATGCCGACGCAACGAGATACAGGGCCGAGCGGTATCGTTCGGATACCTGCGAAGGGCTTGCTTACGTGACGCGAAGACAGATGGTGCTTTCTCTGGCCGACATTGAGCCGGGACGCGTCCTCGATGTCGGGTGCGGACCGGGGATTCTCACCCGGGATCTGATTCACAACGGACATGTGGTCTACAGCGCCGATCTGTCGATGGAGATGTTGCGAAGGGCGAGAGAAACCGCGGGTGGCGAGGGAGCGTCGGTGCCTCATTTTGTCGTCAGCGACGCCTCGAAAATCTGCTTTTCAGGTAATCGTATGGATATGGTGCTTTCCATCGGTCTCATGTGCTACGTGAAAGATCACGGGGGGGTGCTCTCGGAGATACGCAGGGTCCTCAAGCCGGGGGGTGTCTCCGTTATCCAGATCAACAACATCAGGTGGCCGGTACTCTACCGTACGCTTATTCCCCTTTATCGCCGCCTGAAGGCCGTAACGGCAGGAAAGAATTATGACGGCCTCGATTTCTCGTTCAACTTCTCTTCGAGCAAAGAATTCCTTGGGGACATCGCCCGAAGCGGGCTCGAGGTCCTGCGCGTCGAACATTATGATTTCAGGATTCCCTTCGTGGATATCCTTCTGCCCCGGCTTTCCGTCGCACTGGGGAAACTGATGTTCAAAAACCGCAGCAGGCGCATCTGTAGATTGTTTGCACATGGGCTGCTCATCAAAGTGAAGAAATGATCGTTTCTGTTTGGAGAATATCAATAAACAGCCGGGGCCGCCTCCCGGAGCGAGTCAAGCGGGATGCGGCCCCGGCCGTTTCGGAGCTACAGGGTGTTTATCAAGGACTTACCACCCTGAGATTGGTCGGTGCGGGGATTGTCGCCGCGGGAGGGGTACCCGAAGGCCCGATATATGAGTCGGCTACGACTATGTCATCGTAGTCCCGTGTTTCTTCCTTGGGCTGTGTCCATGAATGCCCGTACTGGTTTCCGCCGATCTCGACAGTCCGGATGGTCCAGCCCGATGCCCACCATGTGGCGTTCAGTGTTCCCTTGGAAACACCGTCGACCCAGAACTGTGCCTGCTTGTTGACGAGGTCGATCTTTATCTCATAGCAGACCCATGTACCCGGGGTATACTGTGATAGGCTGTACCCGGTAAAGAAGTGATTGGCATTGCTCTGGGCATCCCAGAGGTTCATCTGGACACCGCTGCCGCTGACCTGAAATTCGGGGATGAGGATCTGATTGCCGTCGGCCTTCTTCAGCCGGAACAGCTTCTGAAAATTGCTGAAAGATTTTGTCGAGTCTCTCTGGTACCAGCGCAGGTAGATGAGACTGTAATCCTTGCCGAGGTTTTTTCTCAGGGTGTTTTCCCCTGTCGGCCAGCACTGTTCCTCCAGATTGATCCGGTAACCGCGTTTGTTCGTCTGGCCGGGATTCGATCTCTCCGCGGCCCCTACAACCTGGGAATTGGATTGACCGTAGTTCTTGCACAATCTGTTGGCGCTGAAGCCCGAATACCCCGAGGGCAGCCCCGGGTTGACCGAACAGTCCGCCAGGTCGCAATTGTAATCGCGTGTATATCCATCGAAGCTTTCCTGCCAGATCACCGTCGCGTGACCTGTCGTAGCACATATGACGAGCAGCAATAATACTGCCATTCCTGATATAATCTGTTTCACTTCTTTACCTCCTTGACTGACCCTTCTGTAACGGATACCGGTGAGTTGTTCCGGTGTTTCCGGCCGGTCCGCTGATTTTCCGGGAACGGGTTTTCTTTGAGAGTACCATTATTATTATAATAGCTCATGTCCATACTTCCGTCCTTACATCAATTCGAAGCCCTACTACCGGGCCGTGAAGGTCGCCGTTACGCTGACGTTCCTCGACATCGTTCCGGTGCAGGTGGTCTGTGTTCCCGAGCAGCCGCCCGACCATCCGGCAAACCTGGAATTGGAGCTGGGCGTGGCCGTCAGGGTCACGCGGGTCCCCGATGCGAATACGGTTCCCGACGGGTTAGCCGTGACCGTTCCCGATCCCGTTCCAGCCTTCGTTATCGTGAGGGTGTAGGTGGTGCCGCTCGTACTGCTGGACCGGAATGCGGCGGCGATGGTATGGTTCGCTCTCACATTGGAAAAGGTATAGGAACTGACGGCTCCTACCGACTGACCGTCGACGGTGACGCTGCTGATCGTGTATCCTGAAGCCGGTGTGATTATGAAAGACCTGCTCGACCCCGATGCGACGCTCACGCTGCCTGAAGGTGAAATGGAACCACCCGTCCCTGCCGATGCGGAGATCGTATAGGATGAAGTCGTTGTCTTTGCGGTGAAGATGGCCCCCACGCTGATGTTTCTGGTCATCGTACCCGTGCATGTCGACGTTTTGCTGAAGGAACAGTCTCCCGACCATCCCGAGAAGACCGAGTTTGCATCAGGTGTTGCCGTCATGGTCACGCGGGTCCCCGATGCGAATACGGTTCCCGACGGACTTGTGGTGACCGTTCCCGATCCTGTTCCGGATTTGGTTATCGTCAGAGTGTACCCGCTGCCCGATGATGAGGCGCCGATCTGGGTGATGGAAAAGGTCCTGCCGGCGACCGTGAAGGCCGCGGTTCTCGCTGCGCCCGTATTTGCCGCCACCGAGTATTTCACGGTGCCGCTGCCGGTACCTGTCGAACCCGATGAGATCGTGGCCCAGGAGACTCCCGTTGATGCGCTCCAGGAGCAACCGCTTGTGGCTGTGACCGAAATTGTTCCCGTTCCGCCGGTGCTTGCAAAGGATGCGCTCGAAGGTGAGATACTGTAGGTGCATGAACTGCTGCCGCCATAGCTCACTTCGTTCGAGTAATCGCTTTCCACCCCGGATGAATCGTAGGCTGTCACGGCAAAGTAATACCTGGTCCCGTCGTTAAGGTT
>DIFE01000097.1:286-3849 GCA_002418985.1 Deltaproteobacteria bacterium UBA5756 | reverse complement strand
CCGCTTGATGTCCCGTAGTGAATCCTGTATCCCGATACGCCCGTTGCCGCGTTCCAGGCAAGTGATGCGCTGGCTGCCTCGGCGCTCCCCATCGATGCTCCGAGGATGAGAGAGAAAGCCGCGACAAAAACCAGTAAGAATGAGGTGCCTCTGCTCCAGTTGCTTTGGTGATACATTCAAACCTCCCAACATAAGAAAATGATTTGTAACAAAACCGACTGGCTTTTTCGTGTGCCTTTCATAAAGCAATTGGTGTGCCGCCGGAAATGAAATGTGCTATACTATCGGAGTTAAAGGTAATATGAGGTCCGGGCGGTTTGTTTTGCGGATTCAAATGCAGGGTTTTTCCTCCATACCAGGTTGCCGTGCGAAGGTTTTTTCCTTCACACCTCCCCCCCGTGGCTGTCCAATGAAACTCCGACACTACCAACGATCGATAACGTAAATCCCCTGTCGCAGGATCGCGATGGGATAGAAACCAATGGTGCCCGATGCGGTTAAATATCTTTTCAAGGCTTTTTCTAGGTTATATCGCCATCATTCTCGTCCTGGGAGCGATTAACGCCTATTCGGTCTTCACTCTCCACCGGTTGAATGTGGAGGTCACGCTGATCTTCAACAGGGATCAGCGCGTCGTCGATCTCAAGCAGAAGCTTGTCGATTCCCTTCTCTCCCAGGTGGGATCGGCAAAGAAATTTGTCATCACCGGTGACCCCATTTTTCTCGATCAGACAATTTCGGGGCAGAAGGAATTTGAGAAATATCTCGCACAGGTATCGTCCATCGCCGGACTTCATGAGAGAAAGGATCTCCTTGACGGGGTGGCGTCAACCTATGGGGAATACACGTCCCTGGTGAACGAGGAGATAGAGCTTGTCAGGACGAAAGAGCCCTATTCGAAAAGTGAATACGGGCGCAGGACCGATAAAGCGGTGGAACAGGTCCTGGAAAGATTGAAGACATTGGAGAATTCCTATCTCCAGGATATCCAGGACCGGATGAACAGGATACGCGAGACGGCGGCAGCGGCGCAGCGAATGTCGGTCCTGCTGTTCGCGGCAGCAATCCTTCTCGTAATTCTGGGCTCATTCATCAGTACGAGGGGAATAACCAAACCGCTGAAAGTCCTGATGGAAAAAACAAAAGAGATCTCAAGAGGAGTCTTTGAGGGGAATCTCAGTATCGCCTCTCCCCGGGAAGTCTCGGAACTTGCGGGGGCGCTCAACAGGATGTGCGAGAAGCTCAAAGAGGTGGATACAATGAAATCCGGTTTCTTCGCCACGATGTCCCACGAACTCAGAACACCTCTTGCATCGATAAAGCAGGGCATCAGCCTTCTTCGGGACCGTGCGGGAGGACCCGTACCGGAGAAACAGAAAAGGCTGTTCACCATACTGTCTGAAGAGACGAACAGGCTTATCGATCTCGTGAATTCACTCCTGGAGCTTTCAAAAATGGAAGCCGGGATGATGCCTTTCGCGCTGAATCAGGAGAATTTTCCCTCTCTGGTTCGCCGCGTTATCACGGAAATGGGCCCCCTTATCGAGGCGAAAAAGGTCGGTATCAGCATGGATTTCGGTGATGAGAAGGAGATCCCCTCCCTGAAGCTTGACCGTGAGAGAATCCTGCAGGCCCTCAGAAATTTGGTCGGGAACGCGGTAAAGTTTACGCCGGAGCAGGGATCCATAACGATAAGGGCATACCGCAGGGATTATGCCGTCGAGTTCACCATAACGGACACGGGTCCAGGCGTTCCCGATGAGAACCTGGAAACGATCTTTGAAAAATTTCACCAATCGCCCGGTCAGGCCCGGGGGTCGATAAAGGGCACGGGGCTGGGCCTTGCATTCGTCAAGCATATAGTCTTAGCACATGGAGGTAAAGTGTGGGCAGAAAACGAACCAGGCAAAGGAACCACGTTTATCTTTGCGTTGCCGTTGTGATGTGTTTCGCCGTGATCGGATGTGCCACGGGGGGAGACATCGTCGAACCGCCGAACGAAACCGTCCCGGCCGGATCGGACGTGCAGCGGGACCTTGCGGACGCGCGCCGGGATTTTGCGTCTGCCCGCCGCAGGGACCTTGCGGAAGGGCGACGGCTCCTTGCCGCGGGCGACTATCAATCCGCCCTGAGAATCAACGAAACGGTACTCAAAACATCGGCGGGCAAACCCCCGGCGGACGAGGCATTGTTCAACATCGGCATTATATTTGCCCATCCGGGAAACCGGAGCAGGGATTATCAAAGATCCATCGCCTCCTTCAGGAGACTCGTCAAGGAATATCCTCGGAGCCCCCTGGCTGATCAGGCCACTGTATGGGTAGGGGTGCTGGAGGAGAACATAAAGTTGAGGCGGGCCTCCCTGGAGGCTCAGCAGGAAAATGCCAAGCTGAAGCAGATCATCGAAAAATCGAAAGCGGTGGATATCCAGATGGAAGAAAAAAAGAGAGAAGAAACAAGATAAAGAGGCAGATTATGTCCCTAGGTAAAATACTCGTAGTCGACGATGAGAAGAATCTCCTGGAATTGATCGCAATGGGTCTCGAACATGCCGGTTATGACGTGGTCGCAGCGACGGAGGCGGATGAGGCGATTACCAGGGTAAAGGAAGAGACGATCGATCTTGCCGTGCTTGACCTCCAGCTCGTAGGTACCGACGGCATAACGCTGATGGAAAAACTTCATCTTATAAGCCCCCGGATGCCCGTCATAATTCTCACGGGTTATGGCAGCATCGCCAATGCCGTCGACGCGATGAAGCGCGGGGCTTACGGTTACCTCACCAAACCTTTCGATTCCGAGGTCCTCCTCCTGGAGATAGGAAAGATGATGGAGAACCGCCGGATGTCCTCCGAAATTGAGAGGCTCCAGGGCCTTCTGGAAGGGAAATACAGTTTTTCCAACATTATAGCAAAGAGCAAGAAGATGCAGGACGTGCTGGAGACCATCTCGCGGATCGCAAAAACGGATTCCACCGCTTTACTCCTCGGGGAAAGCGGCACGGGCAAGGACCTTATCGCCAAGGCGATCCACCTTGCCAGCGACCGCAAGGAACAATCTTTTGTGGCAATAAACTGTGCGGCCCTGCCGGAGGCACTCCTGGAGAGCAACCTCTTTGGCCATGAAAAAGGCGCCTTCAGCGGCGCCATACGCGAGACAAGGGGGCTGTTCCTGCAGGCGCACGGCGGCACCATCTTTCTCGACGAGATAGGGGACATGTCCCTGCCCATACAGGCCAAAATACTGCGCGTGATCGAGGAGAAACAGATCCGTCCCGTTGGGAGTGAAAAGGTCATCGACGTCGACGTCAGGATTGTAACGGCCACAAACAAGAACCTCGAGGAGCAGGTAAAGCTCGAGCTCTTCCGCGAGGACCTTTACTACAGGATCCATGTCATACCGATCCATCTGCCGCCGCTGAGGGATAAGAAAGAGGACATTCCGTCTCTCGTGGAGTTCTTTCTGAAGAAGGCCGGCGCGCTTATGAAGAAAGAGATCAAAGGGGTGACACCCCAGGCCATGCAGAAGCTGATGCTCTACGACTGGCCGGGGAATGTGCGGGA
>DIFE01000097.1:0-160 GCA_002418985.1 Deltaproteobacteria bacterium UBA5756 | reverse complement strand
ATCTATCTTCTCGAGACCTGTGAGGGAAACATCACCGAGGTTTCAAAGTATGCCGGCAAATACAGGGCGGACCTCTACGATCTTCTGAGAAAGCACCATCTCAACCCCGACGACTTCAAAAAGAAAAGACATACGGCGTAAAGAAGACAGGTAATGGGTA
>DIFE01000002.1 GCA_002418985.1 Deltaproteobacteria bacterium UBA5756 | reverse complement strand
CTAGTCATTGCGGGCGCGGGCAGCGGGAAGACGCGGGTCATCGAATACAGGGTGCGCTGTCTCGTGGAAAGCGGCATCGACCCGGGCTCGATCCTGCTTCTAACCTTCACGAGACGCAGTGCCAAAGAGATGATATCCCGCGCCGCGCGGCACGATCCCCGCTGTGAGGGTGTCGAGGGCGGGACGTTCCATTCCTTTGCGAACAAGATGCTCCGCAGATACAGCGGTTTCTTCGGGCTTCCCGATGCCTTTACCATTTACGATGAATCCGACGCCGAGGAGGCCGTGCATCGCTGCGCCGTCGGTCTCGGTTTTTATGAAAGGCAGAAGAGGCGCCCCCGGAAGGACATGCTGAGAAAGATCCTCAGCATGTCCGTAAACAAGGGCCTGTCCCTCGACGGGGTCCTTGAGAGGTATTACCCGGAATTCCTTCAATTTTCAGAGGAAATCGGCGATCTGCGCAGGAAGTACGTGGAGTACAAGGTAGCTTCGCAATGTCTCGACTACGACGATCTCCTCCTCTATTTCAAGCTCCTCCTCGAAAATGAAGAGATCCGCTCCCGCATAGCTGAAAGATACCATCATGTCATGGTCGACGAATTTCAGGACACCAATGCCATGCAGGGGGACATTGCCTGCCATCTTGCGGCGCGCCACGGCAATATCCTCGTTGTGGGCGACGATGCGCAGTCCATCTATTCCTTCAGAGGGAGTTCCCATGAGAACATCATGCGGTTTCCCGACCGCTTTCCCGGCTGCAGGATCATCAAACTGGAGGACAACTACAGGAGCACCCAGGCAATCCTCGATGTCGGCAACGCGATTCTGGACAACATGGCAAACAAGTATCAGAAATGCCTCAAGGCCGTAAAAAAAGACTATGGAGAAAAACCGTATCTCATCTATTCGAGAGACGCCCACGAGGAAGCAGCCTGGGTAGTCGACAGGATAAAAGAATTCTACGACCAAGGAATGGATCTCTCCCACCAGTGCGTTCTCTTTCGGTCCTCGTACATAACGATTCCCCTGCAGGCGGAACTTGGCAGGCGAAACATCCCCTTTGCCATATATGGCGGGTTGAAGTTCTATGAAACGGCCCACGTCAAGGACCTCATCGCACACCTCAGACTCTTCGTGAACCCCAAGGACAAACTGGCCTGGAGCCGGGTGCTCTTGCTCATCTCCGGGTTGGGCCCCAAAACGGCCGAACAGATGCTTGGCGAGATGGCTCCGTACGAGAGTCTTGAATCCATAGTGCACACCGTCATCGATCGCTATGCCCGGTCCGGGGGCAGGTATTCCGATGGACTTTCCAGGCTTTCAGGCCTTCTTGGGACCGGCCGGCCCAATCCCGAAGACGTCTGCCGGTCGGTCATCGACTACTACGAACCCCTCCTGAGAGAAAAATTCGACCTTGACTGGAACCTGAGAAAGAACGATCTCGATGCCCTGGCCCAGATATCGGGAAGATACGACTCGGTCCGCGACTTTCTTGTCGACCTCGCCATCGAGCCGCCCGAACGCGGTGTCAAGGATTTCCATGACACTATATGGGAGAGGCCGCTCATCATATCGACGATTCATTCAGCGAAGGGGCTGGAATGGCGCAACGTTTTTCTCATCGGCGCGGTGGACGGCGTCCTGCCCTCCAGCTACACAACGCGCGATGACGAAGGACTTGAAGAGGAGCGCCGACTGCTGTACGTGGCGGTGACACGGGCCAGGGAGCGCCTCTGGGTTCTTGCCCATCATGAGGGGCGCAATAACGGCATACACACTTTTAACCGGCTCTCCCGCTTCATCGAGGCGCCGAATGTGAGGGCATGTCTCGACGAGAAAAACGATAGCGGCGGCGTCAGGGGGGATAATGCCTGCGCCCCCCTCCCCGATGGTTTGAGCAAGGACGACCTTCTCGAAAAACTGCTCCATTCGATGAAATAACGGGGATCTTTTAAAGCCAGGGGGACAGCAGGCGGGCGATCCATTCCCTCATCCGCGTGAATAACGGACGGACGGACCATTCTCCCGGGGTCACTTCAATGGACTCTTCTTTGTCCTTTTCGAAGAGGGCCTCCAGTTGATTCGCAAAATCCACACCAAGAATGATCGCGTTGATCTCCTCATTGCGAGCGAAGCTCCAGAGGTCGAAGTTCGTGGAGCCTATGGTGGACCAGACACCATCGATAACGGCCGTTTTGGCATGCAGAACCCTGTCTCTATGCTCGTACAGCTTTATGCCGGCTTCAAGCATGTCCTCGTAGTGTGACTGGGCGGCATAAAGCGTCATGCTGAAGTCGCTCTTACCCGGCAGCACAAGCTCCACATCGACCCCCCGTCGAGAGGCCGCCGTGAGGGCGTCCAGCGTCTGTTCGTCGGGCACGAAATAGGAATTGGTCAGATGCACGAACCGCTCCGCCTTTTTTATAGCGGCCACGTACATGATATACGTCAGCCGGTTGGGATCGACGGGGCTGCCGCCTATTACGGTCACCAGCTCAACCCCTTTGGGCTCCAGCGACGGGAAATAGTTCCTGTCCCCGAGAGAGGGTCCGTTTTGTTCCTGCCAGGTTTTAAAAAAGAGTTTCTGAAACTGGGCAACGGCCGGTCCCTCGATCATTACGTGGGTGTCTCTCCATCCGAATTCGGTCACGTTTCCCCCGCCGCCGGACCTGGAAGAGCTTCCGGAATAAACGTTGCTGAAATTCACGCCCCCGGTGAATGCGACCTTTCCATCGACTATAACCACCTTTCTGTGATCGCGACGGGTCACCAGTTTTCGGGTTCCCCACTTTGCGGGATTGATGGGGTTGAACTCGACGATTTTCACACCCGAGTCACGGAGGCGTTTGAAAAATGAAGCGGGGGTATTCATGCAGCCGACACTGTCATAGATGAGATGTATTCCAACCCCATGCTCCTGCTTTTGAGGGAGCAGATCGGCGAAACGCCGGCCTACCTCATCGTCTTCGAAGTTGTAGATCTCGACATTGACATGGTCCCGAGCCTCGTCGATGGCCCTTGAGATGGCGGCAAACGTGGCCGGACCGTCGACGAGCAGGGTCGCCTTGTTTCCGGCTGTCAGCGGATGACCGGAGAGCGCTTCCATGAGCACCGCGTTATTCTCCAGAAGGTCCGTGGTGCCCGCGCGCTGCTCGATACCGGCAATTATTCTTTCAGACCTTCGTTCCGATAACTTTACCCCGGCGCCCGAGATGGCAGGGCTCTTTCCCGGTAGGACGACCTGTTCCATCAGGCGCGAAACGTCGGGGAGACGTGCCGCGCAGCCCGCGAGAGAGAGGACGGCGACAACGCAGACAAATGCTGTCACGGATCGCGGCGACACCATGTATGCTCCCCGTTTGTACTTGATAAGGACGTGAAGGAGAGATCCTTACTTTTCTTTAATTTTCAGCCGGTTATCCACCCCTTTCACTCCTTTGACGCTGCGTGCGATCCGGCTCGCGCTGTCTATCTGTGCCTGGGTGTCCACGGCCCCGATCAATGTCACGGTTCCGTCGAAAGTCTGGACGCTCACCGCAATGCCCTTTGTGACGTTGTCTTCGAGAAGCTTCGCCTTGACCTGCGTTGTAATGGACGCATCATCCACCACCTCTCCGGCCGACCTGCCCGCCGGTGTTTGGCACGCGGCAAAGGCAATCATCGCGAACAGCATAACCATCGATACCATAACTACTTTTCTCATAACACCCTCCTGGTTTTGTGATTTTCTTCCTCATCGCGGCCCGAGTGTGTTTTTTTACGCAAGGCCGGGAAGATTTTTATTGGAAAAAAGTAAGGCCGTTGTTCCGTTAAATCAACGCGAACAATCCATGGACCATTGCCGACCGCTGGTCTGCAGGATTTTGGCCGATACGGAAAAACAGGAAGGATTCTACCCAGCCGCCGACCGGGCTCCGACGAGCCGAACAAGCCAGGAGCCCCGGCCCCCGAGGGAGTTCAAAAGGGTCTCGGGATCGACGGGCCTGCCATCCATCGTCAGCCGGGTGCACCCCCGACGGAATGCCTTGCCGCGCATTGTGAGAAGGTCGGCCAGTTCCGAGGCTTTAACGTAAATACCGCGCGCAAGAAAGATGGGGCCCAATTCACCGGAGAGGACATTGAAGAGTTTGAGGGTGATGAAACCATCCGCGACCACGTCCGTGGGCCGGGAATTGTCGTGGTGGGTAATGGAGCCTCGCATGGAGGAGAGGGTCCCCTTGCGGCGCAATGTCGCTCCCGCCAGGCCCGGCATCGCGGAAGACAGAGCCAGGGTGGCACCGGTCCTTACAACGGCGGCGCCGATGTCGTCTACGCACTGTCCTTCCAGAAACACCGTGCTCAATCTCCTTTCCAGATATTCCCCGGTGATGCCGAACTCCTGCGTGAGGAGATCCTCGATAGTGCGACCCGTCCGGCATCTCACGATAAAGCCGCCCTGCAGAATGGACGTGAAAGGACCGGCATCGATCCCCTCCATAACGCATTGTACCTCCCGTGCGTGATCAAAATCCGGCATCATCCTTATGTCTTGCCCTCCTCTCGCCCAAAAAAGAAGAGGCCATCGGGCCTCTTCTTCCAATCATAAAGGACCCTCGGTTAGAAATTGAAAACCTGGTCCAGCTCTTCATCGGTGATGTCGAAAGTGACGTCGTGCGGAGGAACCTGCTGTAGTTTGAAGAAGGCCGGCAGGCGGTCCTGCTCCTTCGTGAGGCCTGCCCGATTGTTGAAGTCGCGCTCCAGCTTAAGGATTGTCTTTCCCAGGTCGGCGACATTGTCCGCGTTAAGGTTGATCCCATAATGGGCGTTCAGCATGTCAAGGAGGGCCTGGAAGGTCTCCGGGAGGTCGAGAAGGGCAAACGCGATAAAGACGCACATGCCCGTTGAGTCTATGGCGGCCGTTGCTATCTGCAGGTTTCGCGACAGGTCGACCTGACCCTGTGCCTTCAGGGGATCCACGTAGCCGCCGACCTTGAGGATGTTCGTGGCGGTGGCGTAACCGGCGGTGTGGTCGGCGCCCATGGGACTTGTGGCATAGGTGACACCGAGGCCTTTCACGGCACGGGGATCATAGGCGGGCATCGCCTGGCCTTTCACCACGGGAACGCGTTCCACGCCAAAAACCTTGCCCACGACAGCGGCACCGCTGCCGAGAATCCTTCCCATGGGGGTACCCTTACCCACTTCCTTAAGCAGGCTTATGGCGCCGTCAGAATCGCCGTACTTGATGACGCCCGCTTCCATGGCGATGCCGATGGCGACGCCCGTATCGATGGTATCGAGGCCCGTGTCGTCGTCAATGAAATCCATCAGGGCAATCTTATCCAGGTCGTCGATGCCGCAATTGCCTCCATGGGCCCACACCGTCTCGTACTCGGGTTGCTTGCTGATGTAGTGGCCGTCCTTGTCGTTATATATTCCGGAACACCGGATAACACACCCGCGGTGGCAACCGTGCGTCGGGACCCCGCCCCTGTCAAACTCGAGGGCCGCCTGAGTCTCTCCGCTGATCTTCGATGCCCCTGCGAAACGGCCTTCCCTGAAGTTGTATGTCGGGTATCCGCCGGCCTCATTGAGAATGTTGGTAAGGACATTGGTTCCATATGCGGGAAGAGCCTCCCCGGTGACGCCATGTTTCCTGAGACCGTCGACGAATATCTTGTTTGCCTCGCGAAACTTGTCGGGGTCCTTCGGTTGACGGACTGACGTTCCTGTGTCATCGAGGACGATAACCTTGACACCCTTCGATCCCATTACGGCGCCGACGCCTCCGCGGCCGGCATGACGCGCAGGCCGCCCCTCCATGTCGGTGCAGGCTATCGACGAGGCGGCGAGTTTCATCTCTCCCGCCTGGCCGATGGAGATACATGCGATCTTGTCCCCGAATTCCTTCTGCATTTTCTCCACAACGGCGTAATTGCCGAGCATTTTGAGGCTGTTGTCCACGGTGATCGTGACCCCGTCCTTGTTGATGAAGATCCTGTAAAGGTCGTCACCTTCCGGTTTCCCCTCGAGTATTACGGCCGCATACCCGAGCCGGGCCAGGACCTGCGACGGCTGCCCGCCGGAGTTGGACTCTTTGATACCTCCCGTAAGAGGGCTCTTGCACCCGATTGAGAGCCTTCCCGACATGGCGGCGGTGGTACCGCTTAAGAGCCCCGGGGCGATGACAAGTTTGTTTTCTTGAGAAAGGGGATGACAGGTTGGAGGAACCTCCCTGGCAACGATAGTGGACGTAAGCCCTCTGCCTCCAAGACCCGCGAACTCGCCAATGGGCGCCTCCGCGAACTTCGGGCCTCCCTGGGCCCCCATGTTGATGCGTAATATCTTGTCCATAGTATCACCTCGTGTTGGAGTTATTTTTCACTCCTATATTACTTATTCTGTCACCAAAAAAAGCTTTGTGCAATTGCGAAATAGGCAAAAAAACAAAGGGATAGGCTTCAGGAAAAGGAGGGACAACAAATAACCAAAAGAGTATAAATATTTAAAATTACGACACGGGGCCGCAGAGGAAACAGTCGTAATTCCTGCGGGCCGGAATCAAGGAAAAGGTGGACCGGGAAAACATCACGATTTCGGAGCGGGCCCGGGATGACGGCAAAAAACACTTTATCAACAGTCTGGTAAAGGTTACAATGAACGCACATCATGAAAAAGATCATCGAAACCGTTCCTAACTTCAGCGAGGGGCGCAATCAGGCGAAGATCAAAAAGATCCTGGATTGTTTCAACACAGTCAAGGGCGTCACGCTTCTCGACCACCATAAGGATAAGGACCACAACCGCCTGGTAGTTACCGCCGCCGGTGAGCCTGCCCGGGTGAAAAAGGCGGTTCTGGACGCAGTCGGAGTCGCCGTCAGGACCATCGATCTGCGCAAACACACAGGAGAGCATCCCCGTATGGGGGCCGTTGATGTCATACCCTTCATACCCGTCAGGGAGGTCTCCATGGAAGAGGCCGTCGCGCTCTCGGTAGAGGTTGCGAAAGAGATCTGGCGGACCTTTCATCTGCCCGTATTTCTGTACGAGGAATCAGCAACGAGTCCCGAACGAAAGAGCCTTCCCGACATTCGCAGGGGGGAATTCGAGGGGATGCCGCAGAAGCTCGAAGACCCTCTCTGGAAGCCGGATTTCGGCGATGCCGCCATACATCCCACTGCTGGAGTTGTCGCCGTGGGGGCCAGGAGACCGCTCGTCGCGTTCAATGTCAACCTCGATACGAACAGGATGGCCGTCGCCACGGCCATCGCCCGGGCTGTCCGTTGCCGCAGCGGCGGCCTGGCCTGCTGCCGGGCCATCGCCGTCAACCTCAAGGAGCGAGGCATCGTCCAGGTCTCGATGAACATGACGGACTATACCCGCACACCTCTCTATCGGGCCCTGGAGCTTGTCAGAATAGAGGCAAAACGCTACGGAGTCAATGTCATCGGCAGTGAAATAGTGGGCCTCGTCCCCGCAGACGCCCTGACCCAGAGCGCTGCGTACTACATGGGCCTCGAAGACTTCACCGCGGACCAGATCCTGGAACTGAAACTGGACTAGAAGAAGGTTTCGGGTTTCTTTACTTTCTTCTGATGTATTTCACTCCCATCCACAGACCGACAACACAAAAGACGAGCTTCAGGTAGAATTCCGGCAGGACGTGGGCGAAGGTGGCGCCGAAGTAACTTCCGATGGCGGCGCCTATCATCAATCCCAGGGCGATATCCTTTGCCACATTGCCGAGTCTGTAATGTGTGAATGCCCCCATGGCGCCGCCCGGCACCATGGCGAGCAGCGATGTCCCCTGCGCAAGGTGCTGCGGCATGCCGATGAGGATAACGAGAGGAGGTATCATGGTGCCGCCGCCGCCGATACCCATCATTCCCGAAAGGAAGCCCGTGAACATGCCCGTTGCAAAAAGGACGATGTAGTATGTTATGGGACCGATGTGATATGACGACTTCAGGATGAGGCCCTTTGAGACGAGCAAAAGAGACGCGCAGATCAGGAACCATCCGAAGGCCTTCCTGAGTCTCTCTTCCGGGAGCGAATGGGCGTAGAGGGCCCCGAACCTGGCCATGGACAGGGCGGAGGCGGCAAGAACAAGGGCTGCCGCCCAGTCTACGGAGCCATGGGAGAAGTAGGTTATGGAACCGATAAGACCTGTGAAGACGATGGCGAGAAGGCTCGTGCCATGAGCTCCGTGCTGGGTTACACCTGCAAGAAAGACCATGAGCGGGATCATGATGATACCACCGCCAAGTCCCGCGAGGCCCCCGAAAGCGCCGCCCGCAAATCCAATGATAAGTCCTTTGCCCTGACTCCTATAAAACGATTCCGCCAGCATACATAGCCACTATAACACGGCAGCGCGCGAGCGCGCAAACGCTCAAACACGTTTCAATGAAGCACGTGCCGTTTGTCCGCATACGTTAAAAAGTTGATCTGTTGTCATTCTTAACATATTCTATTTCCAGAAGGTGACGTGAAATGAAACTGCGAGAGGTACAGGAGATATTGAATGCCGACGTTATCGTCGGTCACGATCAGCTTGACCGGGAGGTGGACAAAGGTGCCTGCGCCGATCTGATGAGCGATCTGCTGGTATACTGCAAAACGGGAAGCCTGTTGCTGACAGGACTGGCCAACTCCCAGGTCGTCCGTACGGCGGATGTTCTCGATGCGGCAGCCGTCGTCCTGGTTCGCGGAAAACGCCCTTTTCCGGAAACCATCCAGCTTGCGGAGGAACTGCATATCCCGATTCTGGCAACGAAATACATTCTTTTTGAGACCGTCGGCAGACTTTATGTCAAAGGAATGGCGGGCTGTATAGAAAAGGCCGACGAGAAACGCGATTTTTCATAAAGACCAGGTTATGGGTAATGGGTAATGGGTAATGGGGAAGACTGTTTCTTGCGAGATGTTCGGTAGATTTTTAATCGGTGGACAATTCTCCCATCGCATCTATGCGATACGTTTTATTGCTTCTCACATGGTTGGCCTTTATGGATAGACTTTCCTTGCCCCCGCTGATGATCAATATGATGTCCGGAGAGCTTCCATAACCGTATTGGGAGATGTCTTCCACGGTCGGTTGCGCCTTTGGGTTAATGCGGAAAAAGGCCTGTGACGCTTCGTATGCCTTATAGGCGTGCGTTTTAGCTTCTTTATTGAGTTCGCGGTTTCTGTAATTTATATATTGTGGAATAGCGATTGTAGCGATGATCGCGATGATAGCTATTCCGATCAATCCTTCCATCACAAACGCCCGAACGAAACCGCGATTGTTCATTTCAACACTCCTTTCAGCGTTCTATTTCGCAAGATCAAAGTCCCGGGTTACGTTCTCGAAAACCTCCTTGAAGAGGTCACGAGAGACGTCAAGTGGAATACGCGTTTGTCTCATGTCTTTTAAGGTTTCTTCAGTGTTTTGTCGTGCTCGCCGATGTTTCTCAGGAGGATGCCATCTTCGTAATATTCCCACGTCATCCTTATGCTCATGTTTATACTTGCCTCAAATATTTGATCATGGCCCTTCACTCTCTTTGTTCTCAACGACGGATGGGCCGGATCGTCGGTCATGAGTTCGAGTTTTTCTTTGAGCACCTTCTTAACATCGTCCGACAAACGCTTTACGCATGTGAGAAAATGGTCGGAAAAGTAGATATTCAAACTTTATCCAACCCCAATTTATTAAACAGTTCCTCTTTTGTGGAAGCTTTGTGTACTCTACCGGCCTGTTTTTGCCTGTCAACCTCGCGTTCCCCTTCCTGCCACTCAGGACTGTAAAACCAGGCCTGGTCTTTGGGTACGACGACCACCGGCGTAAGAATAAGCTTACCATCCTGTTCTTCTATTTGCAGTTTGTCGCCTACCTTCAAGTTCAATTTCTTTACCAAACCCCCTGGAATGGTCACCTGTGATTTCTGTTTCAAATCTACTAGCATACTGACACCTCTGTTGCACTGTTGTAATTTCTAACAATAGTCTACAACAATGAACGTCCCCATGCAACGGAAAGGATTTGAATACTACAATAATCATACCCGGAATGTTGCAATGCTCATCTCGAAAAGATCGATGAAGATCATCCGGCCTTCGAGTGTTGAGCCGTCTGAGGTCAGGAGTTTGCATACCTCAGCGGCCTCCATGGACGCGATGGCCGCCGGTGTGAACGGGGGTGCTCCCAGAGATTCTTCGATGCCCTTTGAACTTTTGACGTCCCCGTAAAGCTGCCGTATGGTATTCTCCGCGCGGCCTTGGGTGAGCACGGTGCCGTACCAGCCGCCGATGGCGCCGTGGACGAGAGGGATCTTCCGACCGATGCAGGCGTCGGCCAGATCGAGACGCGACGGGATATTGTCGAGCGCATCGACAGCCACTGACGCATCGGCCAGAAGGGCAGCTGCATTGTTTGCATCGAGCCGTGCCTCAAGGGTGACAATCTCGCAAGCGGGGTTGATTGCCCGGACGCGGTCCCGGGCGGCATCTACCTTTGCCGTTCCAAGGGATGAGAAGGTGCAAAGTGCCTGACGGTTGAGGTTGTGTTCCTCGAAAACGTCGGAATCGATGACTCTCAACGTTCCCACGCCAAGACGCGAGAGCTCTTCGATAACGTAACCTCCGAGGCCGCCGCAGCCGACTACGGCCACGGTGCTGTTAAAGAGGATTCTCTGCCGGGCAATGTCGATCATTGTCCGGTTCCTTGCATAGCGTGCCGGAAGAAGATCCATGGAAAGGATGGCTTCCTCGATCTGCCGCACCGTTGTGTTGAACCGGGAGGCGGTGTCTTTCTGGACTTCCCAGGGAACAAGATCACCCCGGGCGTGTTCCTTCAAAAAATCGGAGATTGCATCCATGCTCGTCATCCTCCCCCGACGGGTGGAAAGAGGGAAAGGGTGTCGCCGTCGAAAAGGACGGTGTCGCAATCGCCGTGACGTCCATTGATGAAGATAAGCGTCACTTCCTTTTCGGGTACGCTGTACCGGAGGAGGACATCACTCACCGTCACACCGTCCGGAAATTCACCCTCGGCCACGTCAAAACGGTCTTTTCTCAGTGTTGCAAAGAGCTTGATAGTAATCCGGATCATGGAAAAACTTACTCTTTACCCTTTCTCATGTCCCTTGCCAGGGTGATGATGAGGTGGTTTCTGTTTTCGAGGCGTTTGTATTCTATGTTGCTGGAGAAGCGCTTCATGGTCTTTGTCGTGAGACGGGGGGTATCGGTGGTGGGGCCGAGGGAGCCGATAAAGGGGTCGTCTTCGAGAAGCATGTTGAATGGCTTACCGGAATCGACAATGGCAAGGACGAACTTGCCGAACTTGTCGATGTTGCATGAGACTTTCATTTCTCCCGGCGCATCATCAAACGTAAAGGTGATGATATTGGTGAGCGCCTCCCTGAGAACGCGCGTGATCTGGTCCATACGGTCATCGGTAAACCCGCGCTCCCTGGCGTGGCCGCAGGCGAATTCAATGAAGGCATCGATGGACTCCAGCCTTGCTTCCGAGGTGTGCTCGCCAAGAACCTGGTAACGTCCCTGGCCCTTGTTTTCGCTGGTGCCGTTTTGTCCTTCCATCGCTGTCTCTCCTGACGCTGTTACGCTTTATTTTGACCCTGAAACGCGTTTCAAACCATGGACCTCTGAGACTCATGTTACTGCCGTGAGATTGTAAGCGAGAATGAGAAAAAAATCAATCCGGCGTGGGCGGCGGACCTTCGGCCAGCGCGCTCTCGATCGCTTCAACCAGGCTGTCGATACCTTCTTTCCTGAGTGACGAGATGGAAACCGCATTGTAACGTCTCTCGACATTGGGAACCAGTGCGGGGTTGACCCTGTCCGTCTTGTTGAAGACGACCAGCCTCTTTTTGTTGGAAAGACCAAGGCCGTCGATGACGTTTTCCACGGAAACGATGCGGTCTTCAAAATCGGGGGCGCTTATATCGACGAGGTGGAGGAGCAGGTGGGCGTCCTCGAGTTCCTCCAGCGTGGCCATGAAGGCGCGAAGCAGCACCTCGGGCAGGCGGGTTATGAAACCCACGGTATCCGTGAGGATTATCCTTTTTCGCTCGGGGTATTTTATCATCCTCGTTGTCGGGTTGAGGGTGGAGAAGGGTTTGTCTTCCACGTCGACCTTGCTTTTGGTGAGGAGATTCAGGAGCGTCGATTTACCGGAATTCGTGTAGCCCACGATGGATACGATCGGGATGGAGGATGCACGCCTCCTCTGTCTTTTCTTGTCACGGACCTTTCGTATCTCGGTGAGCCGGCGTTCCAAAGACGCTAACCTGTCCCTGATCCTCCTGCGGTCCACCTCCAGCTTTTGTTCGCCGGGCCCGCGGCCTCCGATGCCTCCCATGAGGCGCGAAAACGCCGTGCTCTTCTCGCTGAGCCTGGGCAGTATGTAGCGGAGTTGCGCCAGTTCCACCTGGATCTTCGATTCGGTCGTGTTGGCCCTTCCGGCGAAAATATCGAGGATAAGCTGGTTGCGGTCGATAACCTTCAATTCCGTTATCTGTGATATGTTCTTTATCTGGCCCGGTGTCAGTTCTTCATCGAAGACAAGGAGATCGGCCCCGAGTTGCTGGCATTTCATCACGATCTCCTCGATCTTGCCCCTGCCGATCAGGTATCGGGGATGGAGCTCCTTGGGGCGCTGCACGACGGCATCAAGGGCGGTGATCCCCGCCGAATAGCACAGGTCCTTCATTTCGGCGACATAATCGTCCACATTCTTTTCCCTGCCGGGCATGACAACGCTCACGATGATGCAGCGGTCATGCTTCTCCTTCGTCACGTAGAACCTGCCCCGTTCCCTGACGAATTCATTTTCCAGCTCCGTTATGAATTCTGTGAAGTCGAGGTTGAATTCGGAGACCGCTTGGGGTTCCATGAAATCCCAGGCCCGCCCCGCTTTATTCTCCGGGATGAGATACCCGACGTGGATGGTTTCCCGCCGCTCGCCTCTCATTTCCGTAATGCACGCCACGAGGTCGAGCTGCAAAAGGGCCAGGTCGGTCAGGTCCTCCCGCGAGAGAAATTCACCCCGCAAGTGGGTATGTATAAACCGTATCCCCCTGAAGCGCGCCCGTCCGGTACGCTCCGTAGACAGCGACGGTATCTCTATGCGGTGGTTGTCACCGACAATCACGTACTCGACCAGACCGCGGCGATTGATGAGAAGGCCGATCTGGCGCGCCGTCTCTTTAGATATGTCCATGATCTGTCGGGCCAGATCCTGCGTGATGACGACAGAAGGTTCGAGCCGCTTCTTGTACAGGTTTGTGAGACGTCTTTTTATGAGGTGGTTGAGCCCCTGGGTATTTCCGTAAAGCTCTATGGTGTACCTCTGTGTGTCATGCTTTCGTTACCAGTTCGCGGTCAATTTCCATGCGCGCGCAATAATCGACCCCTTCCAAAAGAATGGCGATCCTTTCCCTGCCGTCGAGGTCCTGTTCGAAAATTCCGCTGAAACCCTTGAAGGGCCCTTCCTGGATGATGATTTTTTCACCCTTCTGGAAGGTTTTTTTCTCCACCGTGGCCACGCCCTCCGTGAGACGTTCCCGGATATAATCTACGAGCCCTTCCTGAAGGGGGATTATCCTGCCGTTGAAGTTGACGATGGTCTTTATGCCGCGGGTGTATTTGACGAGGCGAAACTCGTCGACGGGGTGAAATTTGACGAAGATATACCCCGGAAACATGGGTTCGATGATGTCCGTGAACTTTCCCTCCCGCCAGCGCCTGAATCGCAGCTTGGGAGCCAGCACATCGATGCCCCCCTGCGCCAGATTCAACGCAGCCCGTTCCTCATTCCGTGCTTTTGTGTTTACCACGTACCAGTTTCTTGTTTCCATCATTCTATTATGGTGTAAAAACGACGAATTTTCAAGTGGATCAGGCCTTGCGGCACCGGGCAGGTATTGACAGGGGCCTATCTGTCGTTTAACATTAACTACTTATATTGCTGTTATTTGGATAAACCGCCTATGGCCGACGAAGACCTCTCGAAGCTGAAAATAGACAAGACCCGACCGGCATTCCGCAAGGTAAGGAGCCGCAGAAAGATTGTTTACATTGCGGTCGGGGCGTTCGTGGTGCTCCTCATTATCCTTGCGGTTACCGGGGTGTTCTCGCCGGCTGCCAGGGTGGACGTGGTGAGCGTCCAGCAGTTCTACCCGGCGCAATCGTTCACGCTCCTCAATGCCAGCGGGTACGTGGTGCCCCAGCGAAAAGCGGCGGTTGCTTCAAAGATAACGGCACGGCTTGAAGAGCTGTTTGTCGAAGAGGGGAGCAAGGTAAAAGAAGACCAGGTCCTGGCACGCCTCGAAAATGCCGATCTTGCAGCGGCAGTGCGGCAGGCCGAAGCCAACCTGAATGTTGCCCGTTCGTCTGTGGACCAGGCACGCGCTGAACTCAACGACGCCAGGGTGAACTTCGAACGCGAGAGGCGCCTGCTCGCAAAGGAGTTCACCACGAGATCCGTTTACGATGCGGCCGAGGCCCGGGTCTCACTGGAATATACATACATACGCGCACCCTTCGATGCCGTGGTTCTTACCAAGAATGCCGATATCGGTGACATCGTCACGCCGATCGGCGCCGCGGCAACCGCCAAGGCGGCCGTTGTCACGCTGGCGGACATGTCGTCATTAAAGGTGGAGGCCGACGTCTCAGAGTCGAACATCGAGAAGCTGAAAGTCGGGCAACCCTGCCAGATACAGCTCGATGCCATACCGGATACGCGTTTTGAGGGCACGGTCCACATGATCGTTCCCACGGCGGACAGGACCAAGGCGACGGTCATGGTAAAGGTCAACTTCAACCACCTTGACAGCACGATCCTTCCCGAAATGAGCGCGAAGGTGGCCTTCCTCTCCCGCGAGGTCAGCGGGGATGAGAAAAAGCCGTGAACGGCCGTGAACGGTAAAGCCGTGGTGGAGAGGAACGGAAAGAAATTTATCTTTCTCGTGAGGCAGGGGAGGGCCGTTATGACGGCGGTGACCACCGGCGCCGTCTTCGGCGACATGGTAGAGATCACAAGCGGCGCGGCTTCCGGCGACAGAGCGGTCCTCAATCCTCCCGGGCGCCTGAAGAATGGCTCACGGGTGAAAATCAACGAGCAATGGATGGATTCCGGTATCATAGTCTCCATAAGTAAGCTGAACAAATCCTATCATCGGGGAGATCAGACTATCCCCGTTCTCACCGATATCAGCTTCGATATTGCCGAGGGTGAATTCCTCGCCCTCATGGGTCCGTCCGGTTCGGGGAAGAGCACGCTCCTCAATCTCATTGCCGGCATCGATCAGCCCGACAGCGGTTCCATCATCATAGGGGACGTCGATGTCACGACCCTCTCCGAAACGGAGCTTGCAGGGTGGCGGGCGCTCAACGTGGGTTTCATCTTCCAGTTCTACAACCTTATTCCCGTGCTGACGGCCTTTGAGAACGTGGAATTGCCCCTGATCCTCACGCCTCTTTCACGGGCGGAACGCAAGGCGCACGTCGAGATGGCGCTTAGGGTCGTGGGCCTCGCCGACAGGATGGACCACTATCCGGGGCAGCTTTCCGGCGGGCAGGAGCAGCGCGTGGCAATAGCGCGTGCAATCGTCATTGATCCCACGATACTCGTTGCCGATGAACCGACGGGCGACCTCGACAGGGTCTCCGCTGAGGAGATTATGGATCTCATGGACCGCTTGAACCAGGAATCGAAAAAGACGATTATCATGGTCACGCACGATCCGCGCGCCGCAAGAAAGGCACACGTCATCAGACATCTCGACAAGGGAATCCTGACAAATGCAGATTCTCAAAATACTCTTTAAAAATGCGTTCAGGCACAAGCTCCGCACGGGACTCACGACCCTTTCCATCACGATCGCCCTCTTTGCCTTCGGGCTCCTGAGGACGGTCGTAAACGCCTGGTATGCAGGGGGGGAGGCATCGTCGGCCTACCGGCTTGTCACCAGGAACGCAGTTTCCATCATTTCCCGCTGCCCCTGTCTTATAAAGACCGGATACGTCAGGTCGACGGGGTCTCCGAAGTATCCTGGGGAAATTGGTTTGGCGGTATCTATATCGACGAGAAGAATTTTTTTGCCAACTTTGCCGTAGATGCCAGGACATATTTCGACCTCTATCGCGAATATGTGATCCCCAACGACCAAAGGGAGGCCTTTTTCCGTGACCGGAAGGGTTTCATTGCGGGACGCAAGCTTGCAGGACGCTTCGGATGGAAGATAGGGGACACGGTTGTTCTCAGGGGCACCATCTATCCCGGCAACTGGGAATTTGTGATGCGGGGCATCTACAGGGGACGGGAGCCCAATGCCGACGAGACGGTTTTCATGTTCCACTGGGACTACCTCAATGAGAGCCTGAAAAAAACGGCCCCGACGAGGGCCGACCAGGTCGGTTTCTACATAATCGGTATTGAGAACCCCGAAAGGGCGGTATCGGTTGCGAGCAACATAGACGGTCTTTTCAAGAATTCCTTTGCGGAGACCATTACCGAGACGGAAAAGGCGTTCACGCTCGGTTTCGTGGCAATGTCCGATGCCATCATAACGGCCATTGAGCTGGTTTCCTTCGTGGTCATCATCATCATCCTTGCCGTTGTGGCCAACACGGTCGCGATGTCCGTCAGGGAGCGCACGAATGAGTATGCCGTCTTCAAGACGCTGGGCTTCGGGGGTTGGCGCATCGCAGGACTCATCCTGGGGGAATCCATCGTCATCACGATGATGGGATGCGCCGTCGGCATTGCCGCCACTTTTCCGGCGGCGACCGCTTTTGCGGCGGCTATGGGGGCCTATTTGCCCGTCTTCAAAGTGGAACCCGCGACCATCTGGCTTGATATCGTCTTTTCTCTTAGCGTAGGCATCCTGGCGGCGATCATACCGGTATATCGGACGCTTAAGGTCAAGATTGCCGACGGATTGAGGATGATAGAATGAAAGGCGTCCCCTTTTCCTACAGCCTGAGAAACCTCTGGACGCGCAGACTTACGACGATCCTGACGGTTGCCGGCATGGCCCTCGTGGTCTTTGTCTTCACGACTATCCTCATGCTGGCGCAGGGTCTTCAGAAAACGCTTGTGGAAACCGGGTCTTACGACAACGCCATCGTAATAAGAAAAGGGTCCGGCTCCGAGGTTCAGAGCTGGGTTGACCGGGCTCAGGCGGGGATCATCGAAACGGACCCCATTGTTGCCACCGGTGCCGATGGAGAGCCCCTTGTAGCGAAGGAACTCGTTGTCCTCATAGGCCTTCCCAAGAAAGACACGGACAAGGTGTCCAACGTCACGATCCGGGGTATCCAGAAGAGTTCGCTCCCCCTGCGTCCGCAGGTAAGGCTCATCCGGGGGCGAATGCCGAATATGGGTTCGTCGGAGGTGGTGGTCGGGTCGAGCGTCGCGCGGCGCTTCAAGGGGGCCGACCTGGGAGACGAACTGCGCTTTGGAACACGGCAATGGCGGATCACGGGTGTTTTCGACGCGGGGAACACGGGCTTTACCTCAGAGATCTGGGGCGATGTGGAGCAACTCATGCCGGCATTCAGGCGCCCGGTCTTTTCATCGATGATTCTTCGGATGAACGATCCCTCACAGTTCGATGCCTTCAAAAAAAGGATCGAGACGAACCCCCGCCTCACCCAGGAGGCAAAGCGCGAAACCCGCTATTACCTGGAACAGTCGGAGATGATGGCGAAGTTCCTGCGTATACTGGGCATATCGTTGACCCTGATCTTCTCGCTCGGCGCGATCATAGGCGCGATGATCACCATGTATGCCGCGGTGGCGAACAGGATAGGGGAGATAGGCACCTTGAGGGCGCTTGGCTTCCGGCGGAGAAGCATACTCCTTTCTTTCCTGATGGAAGCCCTTCTTCTCGGCCTGTGCGGGGGTGCCGCGGGAATCTTCTTCGCATCCTTCATGCAGCTTGTCACCGTATCGACGGTAAATTTCCAGACCTTTTCGGAGCTTGCCTTCAAATTCTCCCTGACCGTCGACATAACGGTCAGGGCCCTTGCCTTTGCAATAGTGATGGGTCTAGCCGGTGGTGTACTGCCGGCCCTGAGGGCCGCGCATATGAATATTGTGGAAGCGCTGAGGACAAAATGACCGGCCGCATGGAGCGCTTTATTTCATTACTGCAGGCTACAATTGTCTTAGTCTGAGAGTGATCCGTTCCCCGCTGGTCAGAAGGGGCCTGGATCAACTAACGCGAGGGGTAACGCGGCAACGGGGGGGCAAGGCAGGGCGGCCCGGGACCCGGAAAACAAAAGGGGGCTGATATGTCGATTTTATTTTTCCAATACTGGGACGTTATTCAAGGAAAAGAGGCCGAGCATTCGCGGTACGTCATTAACACATACCTTCCGGAAATAACAACCCTTGGTTTTGTCCCTGTAGGGGGATATTACGTTGAAGTGGGCTTCGGCCCGAGGATCATTGCCGCGTTCTCTTCGGAAAGCCTGGACGATATTTCGAAAATAGTTACGGGTAAACGTTTCAGAGACCTCACTCTTGTTTTGAAGAAATACGTAATCAATTTCAAGAATCTCATTCTGGAGCCTGACGGCACGGTACAACTGGGCAGGTATCCCATCCAGAAAGGGGTATGGAAATACAATCAGTACTACGATATAAGACCCGAGATGAAAAGTGAATATGAACATTTTGTAATCAACGAATACCTGCCCGCGATGCAAAAGATTGAGTACGGCAAGGTAACGAATCGCTGGAATGTAGTGCTTGGCGGTTTTTGCGAGATCGTCCTTGAGTCTACATTCAAAGACTCGGAGGATATAGGTCGTATCCTGAGAAACGAGGAGTTCCGCAAAGTAACAGGCAGACTGAAAAGGGAGTTTGTCACCAACTACACGAATCGCATATTGAGGAGCACGAAATTGTTCAGCGAACCAAGGTGGTTCACGTTGTAAAATTCAGGCGGCTCAAGCCGCTTCTTCTTCTAGTTTCCCCCCATCACCGAGCGCAGCACCTCGCCCAATTCCTCCAGGTCGTAAGGTTTGGCGATTACGTTCTTGAACCCGTATTGCCTGTAATCGGACATGATGGGGTCGTTCGAGTAGCCGCTGGACACGATGGCACGTACCATGGGATCTATGCGGAGAAGCTCCTTCATCGCCTCCCTGCCGCCCATGCCTCCGGGGACGGTCAGGTCCAGGATCACGGCGTCGTATCCCTTTTCCTGGTAGAGACAGAGAGCCTCTTCACCGTCGCGGGCGAAATCCACCGTGAAGCCATGGTAGGCAAGGATGTCGCCGACTATCTCGAGGATTGCCTCTTCGTCATCCATAACAAGTACGTTTCCCCCGATCACTCTGGTCATGTCCTGTTTACCTCCTTTTTTCCCTGAAGATGGTACATCGCATACCGGTAAATATATGTGAAAGGTGCTTCCCACACCCAGTGTAGATTCAACGGTTATGTGTCCCTGATGGTTCTTTATAACGGAATAACAGATGGCAAGCCCGAGGCCGCTGCCTTTTTGTTTTGTGGTGAAATAGGGGTCGAAGACGCGATCGAGGTGCTCTTCGGGAATGCCGATGCCGTTGTCGGTGATGCGTATGTGTACGCATCTTCCGGAGGTGAGGTTCGGTGTGGCATTCTCGAGAACCGCGTTTTGGGCGGCAATCAGTATTGTACCACCTTCGGGCATCGCCTGATGGGCGTTGATCACGATATGACCGATCGCCTGATTTATCTGGCCCTCATCGATGGCAACAGGGAAAAGGTCATCGGCAATGTCGAACCTGCAGGTTACGCCGGTACCGGTGAGGGCGAACTGGGCCGTCTCCTTAAGGTGGTCGGTAATCGATGAAACTTTGGTGATCGGAGCCCCTCCCCTGGAGAAGGTGAGAAGCTGTTGGGTCAGGTCTTTCGCCCGCGTGATGGACTGTTCGGCGAGTTCCAGCTTTTCCTTTGCTCTTTGCGCGTCCGTGTCCATGTACATTTTTCCCAGCGAGATGTTTCCCAGGATCATGGTCAGGAT
>DIFE01000025.1:4245-4861 GCA_002418985.1 Deltaproteobacteria bacterium UBA5756 | reverse complement strand
GAAGTAGGTGGTGGATTTGGGCCGGCACGGCGTCTTGTCATGTATGTCCCTGATATGATAATCTAGATCATCCGGCATTGTGACGGAGGAAACCGCTTCTCCTGCAGGAAAAGGCCTATCCAATGGATATTGCTAAAATCGACGTCCTCATACTTTTCGCCCATCCCCGGTTCGAGAGATCGAGGGTGAACCGGGCCCTCCTGAAGGAGGCCTCAAACCTGCCAGGCGTCACCCTTCACGACCTTTACGAGGAATACCCCGATTTCAACGTGGACGTGGAGCGGGAAAAAGAACTCCTTCTCAACCACCAGGTCGTCATCTGGCAGCATCCCCTGTACATGTACGGGACGCCGGCCCTCCTCAAGCAATGGATCGACATGGTACTGGAACACGGCTGGGCCCACGGCGAAGGCGGCAATAATCTCAGGGGCAAGCTCATCTTCAACGCGCTGACGGCTGGCGGCACGAGAGATATCTACGTGTCGGGCGGGCACGGGTATACCCTTCGGGAGTTTTTCATATCCTTTGAACAGACAGCGCGCCTGTGCAACATGGTCTACCTGCCCCCTTTTGTCGTGCACGGCACCTATCTCCTGACGGACCGGGAGGTGGAGGA
>DIFE01000025.1:0-4210 GCA_002418985.1 Deltaproteobacteria bacterium UBA5756 | reverse complement strand
GACATTCTGGAGTACGAATATCTCAACGACTGGCTTCAAGCCGGGAAGGAACGGGCTGACGGATGAACAGCGGTTTTCTTCACGATGCCCTGATCTATCTCACCGCCGCCATCGTGTTCGTACCCATCGCGAAGAAGCTGGGAATGGGTTCGGTGCTGGGCTACCTCCTGGGCGGCATTATCATCGGCCCCTTCCTTCTTGGTTTTGTGGGCGAGGAAGGCAAGGACATCATGCACTTCGCCGAATTCGGCGTGGTGATGATGCTCTTTCTCATCGGCCTTGAACTGGAACCCGCCAGCTTCTGGAGGATGCGTAAGCTCATCGCGGGAACAGGAGCGGTCCAACTGTGCGCTACGACACTGTTGTGTTTCGGCGGTCTCCTTGCTGCAGGTTTCTCCTGGCAGGCGGCCCTTGCCTGCGGCCTTGCCTTCTCCATGTCCTCCACCGCAATAGTGATGCAGACCCTACGCGAGAAAGGATTGACGAAGACAGCGTCCGGAAGGTCTTCCTTCGCTGTCCTGCTTTTCCAGGATATTTCAGTCATACCTATCCTTGCCCTCCTGCCCCTTTTAGCCATGTCGTCTGCGCCCCAGACCACGGAAGGGCACAAAACGCTGCTCGAAGGCTTGCCCGGGTGGGCACAGACCCTGACCCTGATAGGGGCCGTGACTGCCGTCGTTCTGGGCGGGCGGCTTATCATCGTGCCCTTCCTAAGATTTATCGCCCGGATACGCCTCCGCGAACTTTTCACTGCCGCCGCACTGCTCATCGTCATAGCCACCGCCGACCTGATGACCATAGTGGGTCTCAGCCCGGCCTTGGGGACATTCCTCGCGGGCGTGGTCCTTGCCAACTCCCAGTTCCGCCACGAACTGGAAAGCGATGTCGAACCCTTTAAGGGCGTGCTCCTCGGCCTGTTCTTCATAGCCGTGGGGGCCTCCATCAATTTCAGGCTGATCCTGGACAATCCCCTTACGGTCACCGTGCTTGTCCTGGGCGTTATCGTCGTCAAGGCCTTCGTGCTCAACATAACGGGCAGGATGACCCGCCTGAGTTTCGACCAGAATTCCATCTTCACCCTGGCGCTCTCTCAGGTCGGTGAATTCGCCTTTGTCCTTTTCGCCTTCATTGCGCAGCTCCGTATCCTGTCAGGCCACTGGTCGGATATGATGATGGGTGTCACGGCCATCAGCATGGCGGTGACACCCTTTTTGCTTCTCGTGAACGAACGGCTTATCCTCCCGAGATTCGGGACGAAGGAGGCCGGGGAAGAGAGAGAGGCAGACCACATCGACGAGGAACAGGCCGTGATAATCGCTGGTTTCGGTCACTTCGGCAGCACCATCGGCCGGTTCCTCAGAGCTAACGGTATACAGACCACTATCCTGGACAACAATTCCGACAGGGTGGATCTTCTGAGAAGAATGGGTTTCAAGGTCTTCTATGGCGACGCCACAAGGATTGACATTCTGAAATCGGCCGGGGCTGACCACGCCAGGGTCCTCATCGCCTCCATCGACTCACCCGAGATAAACGCCGAGTTGGTGGAAAAGACAAAGACGGAGTTTCCCCATCTCACGATCATGGTGCGGGCCCGAAACCGCATCGACGCGTACGACCTTCTCGACGCCGGCGTGAAGAATATCTATCGCGAATCCCTGGAGACATCGGTACGGCTGGGGGTTGATACGCTTGTCCACCTCGGTTTCAGGAGATATACCGCCACCAGGGCGGGCCAGAACTTCATCAAGTACGATGGAGCGGCGCTCCCCCGCCTGGCGGAGCACCGCCACAACCAGGAGGCCTACATATTCAACACCCGTGAAGAGATCTCTACCCAGGAAGAACTGCTCATGAAGGACCGCGCAGACAACCCGGCAATAAACGACCACGCCTGGGACAGAAAAACTTAGACTGTTGGTGCAGGAGCGACCGAGAACGGAAGGCAGGTGCTCAAGACGGCGGGAAGCCGGGGCATGGAGAGAGCATATCGCGGGAAAAGTGATATTTCGTATCAGATAAACGGCGGTTACAGTTTTATGATAAAGCTGTCTCTCCTGTGAAAATCAGGTATAGAGCCGCAATGAGCTAGTGCCCAGTGGGTTTTATCTTTATTGGATTTAACGATCGAGCCAATACCTATCTCTAATAATCGGTCTTTACGAATAAGCTTGTCCAGATTAAATTCCATATCAAGCAAAAATGATCCTGATTGTCTTTGAGTTCTGAAAGGAAGTGAGACAATCAAAGGTTCCTCTCGCAGCTTATCGACATATCTTTCATTTCGATAGTGTTCGAAACGAAAGACGTTCCAATCTTCTGACGGCGAAAGATTGAATTCCCAGTACTGATCGTAATCCTTGACGGCAACGAAAAGTTCCAAACAGGTATTCTCCCAGAGGCCTTTTTTTCGAGATGGTTCCTGCTTCCGTTCGGGAATATCAATTCTCAGCGAACTTCCAATTATTTCATAATGGACAAAGAGGGTGTCGATCCGCCGGGCGAGGTATCCTTTACATTCTATTCCATATAGCGACCCATCCTTCTCAAAAGGCCTTAGAGAAAAAGTTTGTTTTCTCTTTTGATTGGCTGAGGCTGAGGAATCCCTTCCTGTCACGGTCGTTCCTGAATATTTTCTGCTTTGTGTTCCCCTTTATCGAGTCAAACCCGCATTATAAGTCGAGGCGAACGCTGCACCGAAGAGTCGGTTCAGCATGCATACACAACCGCCCCCTGCGTGATCCCCATGGTTCTCGTGCGCAACCGAGAGCGATGGGGCCAGTGATTCATTGTCCCGTGCCGGTCCGAGACTAGTCTGGGTTTGGCCCGGGCGCTTCACCGGCAGGACGCGTCCTTCATGGACGGTACCCCACACCGGGATGTCCTTGATCCTGGCCGCATCGCATGTGACCGGATTGTCCCCGAGGATGGTGAAATTGGCCAGTTTGCCGGGGACAATGCTTCCCACTTTCTTTTCCAGCCCGAGGGAATAGGCGGCGTCCAGCGTCACGGCCTTGAGTGCGCCTTGCCGGCTGACGCGTTGGTCCTTGCCCGCCACTCGGCCGGACATGGTGACGTGATTAACGCCGCAATGCATGAGAAACAGGGGCTGACCCGGGGCCATTGGCATGACGGAGTGATAGGAGAAGGAAATCCCCACCCGCTCGACGTCGCCCATACGCACCATGTGATCGGCGCGCTCTGGGCCGAGGCCGACCTCGCTGTACTTGTCCGCCAGCGCAGTGACGTAATACGGGTTTCCGCTGACAATGGCCCCGAGGCGCTTGATGCGCTCCACCTGGTCCATGTTTGACACGGCAAAATGGATGACGACGGTCCGGTGGTCATTGCGGGGATTGCGGCGCATGTTCAGCTCCAGGTTGTCGAGTACCATGTCGATGCCACGGTCACCGTTCACATGGATGTGGATTTGATACCCGGCATCCCAGTAAAGGCGGAATGCTCCGGCAAATACGTCAGGATCCATCAACCACGCCCCTTCGTGGCCGTCGAGGTAGGGCTGGCGGACCTGCATGGCCAGCGAATAAATAGCGCCGTCGGCGAAGAGCTTGATTTGCTTCGGCATCATGGCGGTCATGCCCGCACCCCAGTTGAGCACTTTCACGGTTTCCGCGATGGTGCCGTGGGGATAAGCCGCGATGAGAGACTTCCCATCTGGAATAAAGTAGAAGCGGAAGGGATTCGATGGGGCGGAAAGAACGGCATTGACACCGTCCTGGATCTTCTTCGAAAGAATACCGCCGGGTTCGCAGCCCAGAGTCACACCATTGGCATGATAATAGGCCACCATGAATTCCAGCCCCCGCCGGAATCGATCAGGTGTGGCAATAGCGGGGAGGAACCTGGGGGCAACCCCAAAGAGTCCCTGTTCCCAGAAGTGACCTTCGTTGATATTCGACTGCGCCTGGGCGCTCTTCGTCAAACTGGCAATAAAGGCCGCATCCACGCCGTACGTCTCAAGCGCCTTGGTATTGACGATGAATTCGTGGCACGAGCGGTGCCAGACGATGATGGGGCGGGTGGTGCTGATCTTATCAAGATCGGCACGCGTGAGTTTGCCATGGAACGCCTGGTGATAGCCCCAGGTGATCAGGACTTCGTTGGGGTCCTTGAGTTTCGCGTCAGCCGCAATGAGGCGCCTGCGGTATTCTTCCATGTTCTTCGCCGCGAGGATGGTGCCGGAGGGCAG
>DIFE01000122.1 GCA_002418985.1 Deltaproteobacteria bacterium UBA5756 | reverse complement strand
GGAGGAAGAAAGGGCGGGATCACGGAGGAAGGTAGTGGTGGAATGACGGAGGAAGAAAATAGGGAACTATGCGTTAGTTTGTGACTGTCCGGAAAGAGGTTGACCTTTATATTATTTTGGACAGACGTGGGTAATGGGTGATTTTGTAAAGGTTAGGTGCACGAGTAACTAAAAGTGTTTACAAATTCTACGTCAGTTTTTTCTTCTCATCACCTATAACCCATCACCTATGAGGGGCAGGAGCATCCGAAAGGTGCTGCCTTTGCCAGGTTTTGTTTCCACGTTGAGGGAGCCCTGGTTTGTTTCGAGAAGTCTCCTGCTGAGGGAAAGACCCAGACCGGTTCCCTCGCCCTTCGGTTTGGTCGTGAAGAAGGGTTCGAAGATACTTTCCATGATTTCCTTGTCGATTCCGCCGCCCTCATCGGCCACGCTTATGAAGCCGAAACCATCTTCGGTACCTGATGAAATCGTGATTGTGCCGCCTTTCGGCATCGCCTGAGCCGCATTGTTTATGAGGTTCACCAGCGCCTGCTGGATATGTATCCTGTCGATCGCGACCACGACGGGTTCACTGCTTCTCAGAACCTCGACGTTCACGCCCTTGAATCGGGTGAGGTGGTGCTCCATGAAGAGGACCGTATCCTCAACGATATCGTTGAGATCGTGTTTTTCTCTCCGGGGTTCATCCATCCTGGAGAAATCGAGGAGCTTCATGAGTACGTTGGCAAGCCTGCCCGCTTCCTTGTCTATAAGTTCCGCGTAACGCCTGACCTTCTCCAGGTCTCTTGCCTTCGCTATCCTTTTTGCGAAACCCTGAATGGCAATAAGGGGATTCTTGATTTCGTGGGCGATAGACCCGGCGAGTTCGCCGAGCGAGGACAGTTTGTTTGCCCGAACGAGCTGTGCCTCGAAACTCTTGATGCGTTCGTCACGGTTGCGCAGGACCTTCAGCTTGTCGTTCAAGGCAACGTAGACATCGTTGAGTTCTTTTATGTTCGATTCGAGAAGGGTGTTTCGCGCCCGGGAAAGACTTTTCTCTTCTTCGAGGGCTATTTCGAGATCTCTTGTGCGGTCGGCGGATGGGGCCTCACCTTTTTTTTTCCGAGGTGTCATCAGTACAGAAAAACCTCGAACTCGCAATAATTGTAGCCCACGGACCAGCTCTTGGTCTGGGTTGACTTCGCTTTTTTACCATGAACGTTCTCGAGGAGTCCCGCTATGATCCCGCTTTCCATATCGCAGAACATCTCACCGGTATAGGTGAAGCCGGCGCAGGTTATGCACTCGTAGAGTTTTACGTTGATGTGGTCCTCGTCGGTAATGGTTGTCTCCGGGATCCCGATCTTGAGATCGCGGATCATCGCGGTGAATTCGTCCATCGTTGTCGCCGGGAGCATGTTGCCGATGTGCTTGCCCATCATATAGAGGGTGGCCCCTGAAGTCTCACCGAGAATGCCGCGCATACCGATGATTCGGAGGATACGAAAAAGAACGAGGGGCACGTCATCGCCCAGCTTGGGGCGTACTATATTCTTAATATCGTCTATCCGGTACTCTTTCATGTGATCTTCTCCCCGTTCTTCTCCTGCTTTTCTCCGGGAACCTCCAAACCGTGATGTGCTACTCCAGGTTTTAGCCGACTTCGCCGGAGGGAGCGCCGCTCTTTTCGATCACCCTTACCATGGCTTTGTGGATGAGACCATTGGAAGCGAGGACCGCCCCGTCATAAATGTTGAATGTTCCCCCTTGAAGATCCGTGATCACGCCTCCCGCCTCCTCAGCAATGAGGGCGCCGGCGGCTACGTCCCAGGGGTTGAGGTGCAGCTCCCAAAAACCGTCAAATCGGCCGCATGCGACGTAACTTAAGTTTAAAGCGGCGGAACCGTCCCTGCGGACTGCCTGGGCCTCATAGAGGAAGCGAACGAAATGGTTGATATTATTGTCGGGGTTGGTCGCGATATCGTAGGGAAATCCCGTGCTGAGAAGGGACTTCTTCATTTGCGCCACCGATGAAACCTTTATCCTGTTGCCGTTGAGGTATGCCCCTTTCCCCCGGGCGGCGCAAAAAAGCTCATCCATGATCGGGCTGTAGACAACTCCGGCGACGACCCTGCCTTTCTTCTCATAAGCAATGGATGTACAGAAAAAAGGGTATCCATGGGCATAGTTCGTCGTACCGTCGATGGGATCGATGATCCACCTGTTGTTGTCCCCTTCGAAGCGGTTCGACTTTTCCTCGCTGATAATGTCATCGTCGGGGAAGCGTTCTTTTATCATGGATATGATTTTTTCCTGACAGGCGATGTCGACATCGGTGACAAGGTCTATTTCGCCCTTGTGACGGATCGCGAAGTCTTTCTTGAGCGACTCACGTTGTATCTTCCCGGACTCAAGAGCGATTTCAACGGCTGACTGCAGAGGGTCGTTCATAAGGTTATTCTAATCGATAATTTCTTTCATTTGCAAGGAAACAGTGAATTGACAACGGTACGGTTCTAGTCTATTATTTCCCCAATGGCGGAGCTAAGAAGAGACCCTCTGTCGGGTAACTGGGTAGTTGTGGGGTATGGCGGTTCGAAGTCGGGTGGAACCGGTGTTTGCCCCTTCTGCCCCGGTCATGAGTCGTTGACCCCTCCGACTATCCGTGAATATGCCGATGACTGCGGTGACTGGGTCGTGCGTTGTTTTCCTGCCTCCAACCCCATTTTTGTGATAGAGGTAGCGGAGGACAGGCGGGGCGAAGGTCTGTACGATAAGATGGGAAATGTAGGGGCTCACGAGATAATCGTGGAAAGCAGGTTTCACTCCAAGGTCATGTCGATGTATAGCAGGTCTGAGCTGCAGTTGGTGTTGGATATGTACAGGGGCCGCATCCTCGACCTCAAGGGTGATAAACGTTTCAAATACGTACAGGTATTCAAGAACCACGGCGAGCTCGCGGGGTCCTATCTCCTGCATCCCCACTCTCACGTACTGGCCACGCCCATCGTACCGGCGCGCGTCTCCCGCGAGGTCATCATCACCCGCAACCATTTCGGCCAAAAAGCCAGATGTCTCCTCTGTGATATTATCAGTCAGGAGATACGCCAGGGTAAAAGATTGGTGAGCATGAACAGGAGTTTCGTGGCCATTTGTCCCTTCGCGTCGCGGTTTCCCTATGAAACATGGATATTGCCGAGGTTTCATGAAGCCAGTTACGAAAACCTGACGAGCCAGGGGGTCAAGGACGACCTTACCGATATGCTGCTTGACGTGATGAAGCGCGTAGAACAGATCGCCAATGCGTACACCATGGAGATACATACCTCGCCTAATACCACATTCGCGCAGACGCGTGGCGAGGAGCTTCCTTTCCATGAATACTATCACTGGCATATCGAGATCCTACCGAGGGACTTCCGGTCATCGAAGTATAAACGGGAAGATGAATTCTCCGTATCGTCAATAACACCCGAAGAGGCTGCCGAAGCGATGAAAACCCAGCGGATATAGTCGGCCGGGTGGTTTCAACGCGAAAAAGGCCTCATCAGCGATCGCAATTTGGTGCATACAGCAGATTATCTCTCATCGACGCAAGAGTGAGAAAATTCTTGAAGAAATCTGGCTATGTATAAAATTGTCAAAAAATATTCCATAGTAACGGAAGCTGAAAAACACAAAAAAATGTCTTGACAATGGATGGGTTGCTCGGGTAAAAAGTACTACATGTAGTATGGATATTTAGCGAGCATACTACATGTAGTGTTTCGGAGGGGGTTGCGGCGAAGTTTCATACCGGGAAGTATCACCTGCTTTAACAACGAGATACGAAAGATTAATCAATTCTGATAGGGGGTTGCATGGAAACAACGGATCTGAATCTTTTTGTCAGGACTTCAGAGGAAAGCATTTCCGGTTGGAACCGGTCGAAGATCGTTGATGCGCTCATCAGGGAAACCCTGATCGATCGCGATTCGGCCGACGAGATAAGCAAAGAAGTAGAACAGATGATCAGGAAATCCGGGATTGAAGTGATCACTGCACCTCTTATCAGGGAGCTTGTAAATGCAAGATTGATTGAAAAAGGGCTCGAGACCTCCCGCAAAATGCATACAAGGCTCGGTATGCCCCTTTATGATGTAGATAGCCTCATCCTGCACCCCAATAAGGAGAATGCAAACGTACCCCATGGCCCTGAGGCAACGAACCTTACCCTTGCCGAGGGGATCAAGAAGGAATACGCCCTCCTGTCCGTTTTCTCCCAGGAAGTCGCCGATGCCCACATGAACGGCGATATACACCTCCACGACCTTGGTTTTGTCGACAGACCGTATTGCAGCGGACAATCACTTGAATATATTAAGAAATTCGGTCTTGACCTGCCTCATTCGCTCTCCATGGCCAAGCCTGCGAAGCACGCTGAGGTTCTTCTCGCCCACCTTGTCAAGTTTGCCGCGGCGCTGCAAAGCCATTTCGCGGGTGCCATCGGCTGGGACGCCATAAACATTTTCTTCGCGCCTTACATAGAGGGGATGAGTGATGGCGATGTGAAGCAGCTCGCTCAGATGCTCATTTTCGAGTTCTCCCAGCAGGCGGTGGCCAGGGGAGGCCAGGCGATCTTCACCGATATCAACATCTATTGGGAGATACCGAAGCATTTTGTCACTGTTCCCGCTATCGGCCCCGGTGGTAAATTCACGGGTAAGACTTACGGGGAGTACCAAAAAGAGGCCCAGCGCTTTGCCTGGAAACTCTTTGAGGTTTTCAAGGAAGGCGATGGGGCAGGGCGGCCATTCTTCTTCCCGAAGCCGATCGTCCACATCACTGAAAAGTTTTTTCATACGGACGGGCACATGGATTTTCTCAATCTCATTTCGGACGTGGCCTCCGATAAGGGCAATACCTATTATGTTTTTGACCGGGGCGAGACCGCAAAGATATCCGAATGCTGCCGCTTAAGCTTCAAGCTTGAGGAGAGCGATCTTCTCGATGCCAGGGAGCCCTGGAGAATGCGTTACTGTGCCCTTCAGAACGTCTCCCTCAACTTGCCGCGGCTGGCGTATATGGCAAAGAATGACGATACGAAGCTCTTCAACCTCATCACCGAAAGGTTCGTCCTTGCCGTCAGGGCCCATAAAGAAAAAAGGGTCTTTATGGAAAAGCTCCTCTCCCTGGGTGAAAACGGACCTCTGGCGCTTCTTACAATGAATCGGGACGGGATGCCCTATCTCAGGTTTAACCATGCTTCTCATCTTATCGGCATGGTCGGGCTCAACGAGATGGTACAGATACATACCGGCGAGGAAATGCATGATTCCAAACGGGCCCTCAAGTTCGGCATCAAGGCGATCGCCCACATGAACCTCCTGACGGAAAAGATGCGCCGCCAGGAAAACATGAAGATTGTCCTGGAGCAAACGCCGGCGGAAAGCACGAGCTACCGTTTCGCCCGGTTGGACCTTCGGTATTTCTCGCCGCACGCGGGAAGGATTGTAAAGGGTGATGTTGCCTCCGGAGAGGTGTACTACACCAATTCAACACACCTGAATGTCAAACACGCAATGAATCCCATCGAACGGGTCACTACGGAGGGGCTTTTCCACCCTCTCATCGAGGCAGGTTCGATATCGCACGTCTGGCTGGGTGAGGCACAGCCGTCGAAAGAGGCCATTGCGGATTTCGTTATCAAGACCTTCAAGCATACAACAAACGACCAGATAGCGTTCTCGCCCGAGTTCACGACGTGTAACAAATGCCATAGAACGGGACGCGGCCTTGCGGATACCTGCTCATACTGCGGTTCAACCGACGTGGACGGCATTACGAGGATCACCGGCTACTTTACAAAGGTGTCAAGCTGGAACAAGGGCAAATTAGGTGAGCTCAAAGACCGCTATCGCAATGTGGAATTCTTCTCCGAAAAGCGCAAAGCGGCAAACGATTGAAAAGGAACCTCAATTTTTCAAAATTTCTTAGGAGGGGCTGATGGGGATAGTGAAGATCTTTTACAAGGATGATTGTCCGATGTGTCCGATGGCAAAACAACTGAAAGACCACCTTCGGGAGAAGAACGTCGCCGTCGATGACTTCAACGTGGGCACAACGGAGGGTCTTGCCGAGGCGACGTTTTACCGCGTTATGGCATTGCCGACCATCCTTGTTGAAGATGAGGCGGAAAATTCTCTTGGCGAATGGAGAGGCAGTGTGCCTCATATCGACGAGGTATTGAGTGCCGTTCACAGCGCCTGATTGCCCTGCCGTAAAGGGGTTCATCGAAACGAGCTTTGTGGATTGGAAGGGGCATCTCGCGTCCGTCCTGTTCCTTGGCGGATGTAACTTCAGGTGCCCCTTTTGCCACAATCGCGATCTCGTTCTCAACCCGGGAGGGCTTGAGGATGTTCCCATTGAATACGTTGTGGCGACGATCAGAAAATACAGGGCGCAATGGATAGACAATATTGTAGTAACGGGCGGCGAGCCGACGATACACATGAATCTCTTCGGGCTCATCGGCCTTCTGAAGAGCGAAGGCATGTCAATCAAACTCGACACGAACGGATCAAACCCTTCGGTGGTGAAAGGTCTCTTCAATGACGGCCTTATAGATTGCATTGCCATGGATGTCAAGGGCCCGTTGGACCGCTATTCGAGATGGTGCGGCCTTAATGTGAATGAACGCAAAGTGCGGGAGAGCATCGAATTCATCATGGAGTGCGGAATCGACTATCACTTCAGGATGACGGTGGTCCCCTTTCTCCACAGGGAAGAAGACGTCTATACAGTTGCTGCCGAGCTTCAGGGAGCGAAAGACCTCATCATCCAGACATTCAGACCCGACGTCACTCTGAATCCGGCCTTTTCCCGCATCAAGCCTTTTTCCGCGGACAAGATGACCGAGATCAGAGCCAATGTTTCGGACATCATGTCCAAGGGGAAAACAGGGGAGCAGGAGCGTTCGCCAAGACTGGGCACAGTCGGCTCGGAGCACGATCAGGAGAATCTGTATCAATAAGGAAAGGGACTAGGGACTAGAGATCAGGGACTAGAGATCAGGTGGGCACTGGTCCTCTATATTAGAACCGGCGATAGATGAGAACAAAAAAGGCAAAAGAATCGATCTTTTGCCTTTATTCCTTTAATGATGTGGGCCTTTATATTTGTAGTCCCTAGTCCCTAGTCCCTACTTTCTCATTCCAGAAAACTCTCGAGTCTCTTACGCCTCGAAGGGTGTTTCAGTTTGCGCAGGGCTTTTGCCTCGATCTGGCGGATGCGTTCGCGGGTCAGTCCGAAGACCTCGCCGACCTCTTCAAGGGTGTAATCAGTCTTTTCGCCGATACCGAGCCTCATTCGTATGACCTTCTCTTCGCGCGGTGTCAGAGTGGAGAGGACTTTATCGATCTCCTCCTTGAGAGATATACTGACGAGTTCGTTGAAAGGTGAGGGCGACTTAGGATCCGCGATGAAGTCCCCGAGCTTGGATTCATCGTCGCCAATAGGCGTTTCAATCGAGATGGGCTCGTTGGAAACCTTCATGATCTTTCTTACTTTTTCAAGGGGAAGACCGGCCTTCAGAGATATCTCGTCGAGATTCGGTTCCCGTCCGAGTTCTTGGAAGAGGGAGATGGTGACCTTGGTTATCTTGTTCATTGTTTCGAGGACATGAACAGGAACCCGTATCGTACGCGCATAGTCGGCTATGGCCCTGGTGATGGCCTGACGAATCCACCACGTAGAATACGTTGAGAACTTGTATCCCTTCTGATAGTCGTACTTTTCAGCCGCCTTCATGAGCCCCATGTTGCCTTCCTGGATAAGGTCCAGAAAGGAAAGCCCCCGGTTGAGGTACTTTTTTGCGATATTGATGACCAGCCTGAGGTTGGCCTGTATGAGGCGGTTTTTCACGGTTTTGAGACCATTTTCGATCTCTCCGATCTGCATGAGCCGTTTTTTTACCTTCCGCGCCTCTTTGTCGTCCATGAATTTGAGCTGCCTCTGGACTTTGCGGATAATCTCCTCAAGGACCTTCTTGTTAAGATTAAGGTTTATGAGATTTTCCTCGGCCTTCTTTTCGAGTGCGTTGAGCTTCTTCTCATTGAGTTTCTTGGTCGCCTCGTTGACTTTAACGGAGTTTTTCCGCAGCTCTTCCTTCTTCACGTGCTGGTTCTTGATGCTGTTGATGAGGGAAACCGTCTTCTTTCTGTACTTGTCCTCATCTTTCTTTGTATAGTTCAGTTCGTCGATGTTCTTGACCACATCGACGATGTTGATGGCCTCTTTTTTCAAAAGCGAAGCTATATCCATGAGTTCCTGGATAGCGTGAGGCAGGTCGAAGAGGAGGTTTCTGATCATCCGCTCTCCATCCTCGATCCTCTTGGCGATCATGTACTCTTCTTCCGAATTGAGAAGGGATACCCGGCCGATGTCTTTGAGATAGGCCCAGATAATATTATCGGTCCGCTCCGAAGGAAACCGCTCCATTTCGCCCCATTCCTGAGACTCTTCTTCGGGGGCGGCTTCTATCTTTTCTTTGATCGTATCGACGATATCGATGTTGGATTCGGTAAGGAAGTCAAAAATATCTTCAATATCCTCAGGGGAAAAGATGTTCTGGGGCAAATAGTCGTTAATTTCGTCTGGAGTCAGGTATCCTTTTTCAGTTCCGATGTCTACGAGATGTTGGATCTCACTATGATTTCTTATCGTCATCTATTCTCCGGACAGTAAAAAATGCCCTAAGTGGTTGGTTCTAGGGCATTTTTTTGGTTCTTCTCCGTATCTATAGAATAAATATAGCAACCGGGGGGTATTTTTGTCAAGGCTGATTTTCCGTCTTTGTGAATTCCGCCACGAAGAGAATTATCGGAGAGAATTGGATTGACTAAAGGGCAAAGTGATTATATAAGAGATTTACTACATGAAGGAGGGGGTTCTCAATGTTCAAGAAGATACTTTGTCCGGTGGATTTTTCCAAATTCACAGAGGAAGTCATTGCCTATGCCGCTGATATCGCGAAGCAGTATGGCGCCGAACTCCATGTGCTCCATGTGATACCCAACCTGACCTATTTCACGCCTTATGAATCCTTCCTCACCCCGGAAAACCTTGTGGCCGTGGAGAAAAACATCCAGGACGAGGTCGAAAGGGATTTTGGGAAGATATTGAAACACATCGATATGGAGATCAAGAGGGTCGTCAAGACTGGTGTCGCATTTGTAGAGATTATCGATTATGCGAAATCTGAAGGGATAGACCTCATCGTTATGGGTACTCACGGCCGCAGCGGAATCGAGCACATCCTGATTGGCAACGTGGCTGAAAAGGTGGTAAGAAAATCACCCTGCCCGGTACTGACCATCCGTCCTAAGGGAAAAGAATTCAAAATGCCTTAGAAGATGGGTAGTAGGTAATGGGTAATGGGTAATGGGAAAAACGACGTCATGACACAATGTCTATAGCCTATTGCCCATTGCCTATCTTCTTCACCAATTCCTTTACATTTCTTACGGTTACTATCTCTGTGCCGTCGGAATGCCGGACATCACCTGGACAGAAGATGCGCTTGATGCCTATTCGCTGACATTCCTTTATCCTGAGGTCCATGTTCACTGTCTTTCTGATCTCGCCAGTGAGGCCCACTTCGCCGAAGAACGCAGAGTCCTGGCCGAGAGTCACCTCCTTGTAGCTGGACAGTATGGATGCAGCCACGGAGAGGTCGATGGCCGGTTCGTTGACCTTCATCCCTCCCGTTACATTGACGTAGATGTCCCTATCGAAGAAAGGCTTCCCTATAGTCTTCTCAATAACGGAGATGAGGATGAAAAGACGATTCACGTCGTAACCCAGGGAGAGCCTCCTGGGGATGGAGAAGTTCGTTTTCTGGGTGATGGCCTGGACCTCGAGGACGATGGGCCGTGATCCGGTGATATAGGGGAAGAGGCTGCTCCCTTCGCCTATATCACCTCTTTGCGAGATGAAGAACTGCGAGGGATTCTCGACACTTATAAGACCCTCGCCTGTCATTTGGAATATTCCTACTTCCTCGATGGCACCGTAGCGGTTCTTGATCGTCCTCAGGATCCGGTAGGGGAGCATTTTGTCGCCTTCGAAGTACAGGACGGTATCGACCATGTGTTCCAGAACCTTTGGTCCTGCTATGACACCTTCCTTTGTGACATGGCCTATGAAGATGAGGCTGGTGTCGAGGGCTTTCGCTTCCATCGTAAGGCGCGTGGAAACGTCCTTGACCTGGCCCATGCTGCCGGGCAGCATGGGCAGCTTGGGGTTATAGACGGATTGGACCGAATCGACGATGACCAGGGCATAGTGTTTCTCCGTGATTGCCGATATGACATCATCGAGGTGATTCGAGGTAAGAAAAGCGAAAGCCGCCTTGATTCCCAACCTTTTCTTTCGGGAAGCCAGTTGTCTCAGAGATTCCTCGCCCGAGACATAGAGGACATTGAGCCCGAGTTCCGTCAGCCTGGATGCGATCTCAAAGCATAGCGTCGTTTTGCCTATACCGGGGTCACCGCCCAGCAGAATGGCCGACCCTATCGTCATGCCCCCGCCAAGGACGCGGTCCATTTCTCCTATGCCCGACGCCACCCGCTCTTCATCGGCAAGCTCCTCATCGGACAGGATGACCGGGCGCCGCGGTTCTTTGCCATCGGCCTTTGAGACGGGCGCGACCTCCTTGAACGTATCCCATCCCTGGCACATGGGGCATTTTCCGAGCCATTTCAATGTTTCGTATCCGCAAGCAGCGCAGACAAAGAAGGTTTTTTTTGCCATTTTACACCAGGGCCGCCCCGGTATGGAGCCTGATCAACCGGAGCTGATATTCGATGAGCTTCACCAGCCATCCCCTTGTTTTCGGCAGCTCCCCGGGCGATACCTCGAAGGTTATCATGCCGTCGTAGCCAAGTCTCCGGACCGTGTTGAGAAACCTGGCGACGGGGAGTTCTCCCCGGCCGAGAAAAAGATGACTTTCGTGGTCGGAGGAATCGCTGAGATGGATATTGCGCAGTCGACCAGTCTTGAAGACCTTTATGAAGGGGGCGATGATGTCTATCCCGAAGCTGGCAAGGTGAGTTGTATCGAAGGTGAAATAGAGGTTGTGTTCTTCGCCGAAGACAATCAGATCATTGATATCGTTGAGTATGTAAGAAGCAAGCATGAGACGCCTGCCTGATCGCGGCATGTTTTCGATGGTAAGCGCTATATCGCCGCAATCGAGTTCTTTCTGGAAGTCATGGATACTGTTAAGCCACCGGGTAAAGCTTATTTCCATGGTCAGCCAGGCGGGAGGATGAAAATTGACCACACTTGCTTCCAGGACCCTCGCTATGTCGATGGTCCTCTTCAGCTCGTTCACCTTTGTTCCCCATTTCTTCATTTTCAGGAAAGGGGCGTGTATGGTATGAACGGGCAGTATCTCCCTGCACGCTTGCACCCTGTCCAGGTAGCCGTCATTCATAAAGCGCTGGTCTATGACAACCTCGCATCCGTCGAACCCCCCCTCGCGGGCGAGCAAAAATATCTCTTCGATGGGAAGATGGTACAGACAGCCTGTAGAAAAGATATATTTCATACGATAATGATGTTTTCATCAATATCAGTGATTATCCGGCATTTCCCGTTCGTGTAGTGGACAGTGTTTTCGTATCCACAGCAACCCTTCTTCGGGAAGACCATTTTTGGTTCGATGGCAAAGACGGCTCCGTCTTCAATGGGATAGGTGTGGGTGGCGGCTATATACGGAAGCTCCGCGAGTTCAATGCCAATGCCGTGACCCAGGAACCTCACCTTGTGGGGTTTGTACCCGAGGTAATAGTCCCCGTATCCGAATTTGTCTCCCAGTTCTTTCGAATATTCGAAGAGCTCCCTGCTCGTATACCCTTCGACGACCTTGTCCAGTACACGATCGTGGATCTCCTTGCACGCATCATATGCCTTCACAAAGATGTCCGGCATCGAGCCGATTGCATACATCCTTGTTTGGTCCACCTGATAGCCGTGGTAGCAGATGCCGAAATCGATCAGTATGGGCTCGTTCTTCTTGATCTTCTTGAAGCTGGCGCCGACGGGGAAGGCTGGGGACAGGCCGAGGCCACCCATGGGGGAATCGGATTGACTGACGATACTGCCGGTGCGCCCGCTCAGAATATGCCAGGTATAGGCCTCGTAATTGAGGGAGCGCACCCTGAGCAGCCCTTCGTGCCCCAGGGATTTGGCATACGCCTCCATCTGGCCGCCCACCTCGATTTCAGTTGCACCTTCGTGAAGCAATTCCGGCACCTTCGCGTAAACCTTCCTGCCGATCTCGGCAGCCTTCTCCATAAGGCCTATCTCAAATGGAGACTTGTACTTGCGGATCTCCTTCGTCAGGGGGGAGCAGTCAATGAACTCTA
>DIFE01000028.1 GCA_002418985.1 Deltaproteobacteria bacterium UBA5756 | reverse complement strand
TGCCGCATTGTAATTCCCCTTTATTCAATTATCTCGGTGACGACGCCGGCACCGACTGTCTTGCCGCCCTCACGGATGGCGAAACGGAGTTCCTTTTCCAGTGCGATGGGGGTGACAAGCTCGACTGACAGCGTCACGTTGTCGCCGGGCATGACCATCTCCACGCCTTCGGGCAGCTTCGCCACACCGGTCACGTCGGTGGTCCTCAGGTAGAACTGGGGACGGTACCCGGAGAAGAAGGGTGTATGGCGCCCGCCCTCTTCCTTGTTGAGGATGTATACTTCACCCTTGAACTTCGTATGGGGTGTTATGGAACCGGGCTTGGCGATGACCTGGCCGCGCTCCACCTCGTCCTTCTTGGTGCCGCGGAGCAGGAGGCCGACGTTGTCGCCCGCTATGCCCTGGTCGAGTATCTTGCGGAACATCTCCACGGAGGTGGTGACGGTCTTTGCCGTGGGACGGAAGCCGACGATCTCTACCTCCTCGCCGGGCTTGACGGCGCCTCTCTCTATCCTGCCGGTCACGACGGTGCCGCGGCCGGAGATGGTGAAGACGTCCTCGACGGGCATGAGGAAGGGCTTGTCCGTATCACGGGCCGGCTCCGGTATGTAGGAGTCGACGGCCGCCAGGAGTTCGTAGATGCTCTTGCAGTCGGGGCAGTTGGGATCGCCGCAGCCGTGCTCGAGCGCCTTTAAGGCCGATCCCTTTATGATGGGGATCTCGTCACCGGGAAACTCGTACTGGGTAAGAAGCTCCCTGAGCTCCATCTCGACGAGCTCGATAAGTTCCGGGTCGTCGACCATGTCCGTCTTGTTGAGGTAGACGACCATGGAAGGCACGCCGACCTGGCGGGCGAGCAGGATGTGCTCACGGGTCTGGGGCATGGGGCCGTCATTGGCGCCCACAACCAGGATGGCGCCGTCCATCTGGGCGGCTCCGGTGATCATGTTCTTGATATAGTCGGCATGGCCCGGGCAGTCCACGTGCGCGTAGTGGCGGTTGTCCGTCTCGTACTCCACGTGGGCGGTGGCGATGGTGATGCCCCTTTCCTTTTCTTCCGGGGCCTTGTCGATCTGGTCAAAAGGAATCCACTGGGCCTGACCTTTATTGGCAAGACACCGTGTGATAGCACTCGTCAGGGTGGTCTTCCCGTGATCTATATGTCCGATGGTTCCTATGTTCACATGTGGTTTCGTCCGTTCAAACTTTTTCTTACCCATAGAGGACCTCCGTTGCAAATTTATCTTTTCTTCTTAAATTCTCTAATATGTTGGATGGTACGGGGTGGTAATGGAAAAATTCCATACTGGAGTAACCGCGTCCCTGCGTCAGCGAGCGAAGCTGCGTTGTGTAGCCGAACATCTCGTCAAGAGGGATGTGGGCGAGGACGTGTTTGAAACCATTTCGATCATCGACCTCAAGGACTCTTCCCCTGCGCGACGTGGCGTCTCCGATCACGGCGCCCATGGCTTCCTGCGGACAATGGATGTCGACCTTCATGATAGGTTCAAGAACCACGGGGTTTGCCTTCGATACAGCCTCTTTTACGGCAAGTGACCCCGCGAGCTTGAATGCCAGCTCCGAGGAATCGACATCGTGATAGGAACCGTCGATGAGCTCCACCTTAACATTAATAAGGGGATAGCCCAGATAAATGCCCTTTTCCAGGGCTTCCCTGATGCCCGTCTCGATGCTGCTTATGTATTCCTTGGGTATGGCGCCGCCGATGATCTTGTTCTCGAAGACAAAATCGGCGCCGTCATGAGGGGCTATATTGATGACAACGTGGCCATACTGCCCGCGGCCGCCCGATTGTTTTATGTATTTTCCCACCGCCGAAGCGGGCCTGGTGATAGTCTCACGATAGGCGACCTGCGGAGGTGACGTGACCATGTTAAGGCCATGCTCCCTCTTGGCCCGGTCCATAATGATCTCGAGATGGAGCTCACCCATCCCGGAGAGGATCACTTCGCCGGTATCCCCATCGAGCTTCACAGTCAATGACGGATCTTCAACGGTGTACTTGTTGAAAACCAGCCACATCTTTTTCAGGTCGTCCTTTTTCTTCGGTGTGATGGCACAGGACAGGACAGGCGAGGGGATCTCGATAGTCTCGAAAACCACGTCGTGGTCGGTGGATACAAGAGTGTCGCCTGTAACGGCGCCTTTTAATCCCACGATAGCGCAAATATCGCCGGCGCTGACCTTTTTGACGTCCTCGCGTTTATTGGCGTGGAGCCTGAGTATCCTGCCCACACGTTCCGTTTTGTCCCGCGACGTATTCGTTATCGTATCGCCTGCCTTGAGCTCGCCCGAATAAACCCGGATGTAACTCAGGTGACCTACGAAAGGGTCCGTCATTATTTTGAAGACGAGGGCACTCATCGGCTCTGTTTCGATGCCTTTGAGGCTCAGCTCTTCGCCTTCCCTGGTCCAGCACTGGTAGGGAGCAACATCGTCCGGTGACGGAAGGTAATCGACGATGGCATCGAGCAGCGGCTGAATACCCTTGTTCTTGAAAGCGCTGCCACAAAGGACCGGCAGGATCTTGCCTTCCAAAGTTCCTTTCCTGATGACGTTTTTTATCGCCTCGTTGCTGATGTGTCCACCATCGAGGTATTGCCCCATAAGGTGATCATCAATCTCCGACAAAGACTCGAACATTGCCTCTCTGAGCGTATGGACTTTTTCTTTGTACTCTTCGGGGATTTCCTCATCACCGCAGTCGAGACCCATACGGTCCCTGTCATACCTGTTCATCTTCTCTTCAATGATGTCGATAACCCCGATGAAGTCATCGCCGTTCTTAACGGGTATCTGAAGCGCAAGCGGGTTGGCCCGCAGGATGTCGCGCATCATGGCGGTACATTTGTCGAAGTCCGATCCGGGCCTGTCCATTTTGTTAATGAACCCTATGCGGGGTACGCCGTACCGGTCCGCCTGTCTCCAGACGGTCTCCGACTGAGGCTCTACGCCTTCGACGCCCGAGAAAAGGGCCACCGCCCCATCAAGAACGCGAAGCGACCTGCCGACCTCGATGGTGAAATCTATGTGTCCCGGAGTATCGATGATATTGACCCGGTGGTCCCGCCAGAAGCAGGTGGTCGCGGCGGCCGTGATCGTGATTCCCCGCTCCTTCTCTTCTTCCATCCAGTCCATCGTTGCGGCGCCATCATCAACCTCGCCGATCCTGTTGTTGACGCCGGTATAAAAGAGGATCCTCTCCGTTGCAGTCGTCTTCCCTGCATCGATGTGCGCCATGATCCCCACATTTCTTACTCGATTGTTCATTATAAACCTGTTACCACCTGTAGTGTGCGAAGGCCTTGTTGGCTTCTGCCATCTTGTGGGTGTCTTCTCTTTTCTTGACCGCGCTTCCCTTGTTGTTGTAAGCGTCGATCAACTCGCCCGCAAGCCTCTCCATCATCGACTTTTCTGAACGTGCCCGCGAATAGCGGATGAGCCATCTTATGCCGAGTGAGAGTTTTCTGTTGAGCCTTACTTCTACAGGTACCTGGTAGGTGGCGCCGCCGACACGTCTCGCCTTAACCTCGATCTCCGGCTTGATGTTGTCGAGGGCCTTGTGGAAAATCTTGAGACCTTCTTCTTTCAGTCGCTCTTCGATGAGATTTATCGCACCGTACACGATCCCCGACGCCGTGCTCTTCTTCCCGTCGAGCATCACGCAGTTGATGAGCCTCTGAACCATCATGTCATTGTACTTTGGATCGGGTGTTTTTTCCCGTTTCGATATGTGTCCTTTGCGTGGCATTTCTTATGCTCCCTTATTGTTTCGGTTTCTTTGCCCCATACTTGGACCTGCTCTTCTTCCTGTTCGCAACACCGCTGGCATCGAGCGACCCTCTGATTATATGATACCGGACGCCTGGTAAGTCTTTTACCCTGCCGCCCCTGATTAGGACGACTGAGTGTTCCTGCAGGTTGTGGCCGATACCGGGAATATAGGTCGTAACTTCGATGCTGTTCGTGAGCCTCACACGGGCAACCTTGCGGAGTGCCGAGTTCGGTTTCTTGGGCGTCGTCGTATAGACCCTTACGCAAACTCCCCTCTTTTGAGGGCAGTTCGTCAGGGCTGGAGAAGAGCTCTTCTTTTTGACGGCTTCTCTCCCAAGCCTCACTAATTGGTTAATAGTAGGCATCAATACCTCCAAAAAAATAATCCCTTATCTTGAAGGGATATAGGTCAACAGTGGCGCAAAAAGCAGTGCTATATTAAACGATTACCCCTTTTAATGTCAAGAGCTTTTTTGGCCTTATCCCAATAAAGAGCCATCCTGTTATGGAATACGGAGGTATCCAAAAAGTCGAAGAAAAGGAGTTTTTTGGGAACCCGGGAATCTCACAAATTCCCAACACATCGGAATAATGGAAGAAAAAATACAAATATTTTTTCAGTGGGTTGAGGCGCCACGCAATCGACAGTCGCGAGCTTGCAGCGCTTGTGAAGGATGTTACAGAAAATTCTTGACATTCTCGACGTGAGTATAATAATTTTCTGCAACATTCCGGTCTCATACAAAAAAGGGGAGGTAGCGCATATGTCCGATAACACAAGGGTATTTGGTATGTCGGCAAACGCAGGGAGGTGGGTATTCGTAATCCTCGGCATGGTCATCAACCTGTGCCTCGGAGCGGTCTACGCATACAGCGTTTTCAAAGGGCCTCTTGAAAAACTTTTCAGCGCAACGGCAAAGCAGGGCAACATGCCCTTCATGGTCTTCATCGCAGTCTTTGCCATTTTCACGTTTTTGGCAGGAAGATTCATCGACAGGCTCGGTCCCCGTATCGTCATGGTCATCGGCGGCATCGTCGTCGGCCTCGGATGGATGCTCGCGAAATTCTCAGGCAGCATAACGATGGTCTCGATCACATACGGCATCATCGGCGGTGCCGGGGTCGGCCTTGTGTATGGAGGGCCCGTCTCGGTATGCACCAGGTGGTTCCCCGATAAAAAAGGTCTGGCCGTCGGACTGGCGCTCCTCGGTTTTGGCGGTTCCGCCTTCATAACGGCACCCCTTGCAAAGTCTCTCATCGCTTCTTCCGGGGCCTTGAACACCTTTCTTTATATGGGCGCCGGATTCCTCGTGGTGACAGTCGTCCTCTCAATGTTCATGAAGTTCCCCCCGGCAGGATGGAAACCGGCAGGATGGAACCCGCCGCAGGCCGCAGGCGGCGCAGCTGCGGCGATCACCCCGGGCAGTATGGTTAAGACATCGAGTTTTTACGGTCTCTGGATCTGTTACCTTTTCGGCACCACGGCAGGTCTCATGGCAATAGGCGTTTCTGCCACGGTAGGCGGAGAGGTCATCGGACTCGATGTGGGCACCGCAGCTTTTCTGGTATCCATCTTTGCTATCTTTAACGGTATAGGGAGGCCGATTTTCGGCACCCTTGCAGACAAGATAACGCCGAGGTATGCAGCCATTGTTACTTTCGTGATCATCGGGGTTTCCTCTCTTATGATGTTGAGCGCGGGTAAAGGTTCGGTGGCGCTTTTTGCGATCGCCTTCTGCGGCTTCTGGCTCACCCTTGGTGGCTGGCTCGCAATCGGTCCGGCAAGTACGGCATCCTTCTTCGGTCTTGAGGGGTACGCGCAGAAATATGGCGTCGTGTTCAGCGCCTACGGCCTGGGAGCCATCGTCGGCGGCATCATCTCGGGCATGGCAAAAGATACCTTCGGAAGCTATACAGCGGCCTTCTGGCCTACGTTGATCCTATCCATCGTGGGCATCTTTGTCGCCTTCGCCCTTCTTCGTCCACCGAAAAAGTGATCTCAATAATAAGGAATATCACAAGGGGGCATGGTCACATGCCTCCTTTTTTTGTCGGCATTCAGGCGAGGGGGTCGGTGGTGGTGAGGCAGCCCTTAATCCCATACCCTTCTTTGACCATGATAAGGTACTCATACTCATGCAGGTCGCCGACGAAGTGGTAGACCGTCTCTTCGGCGTCGCTGTAAAGACCCCTGGTAGCGAGAGTAGCCTTCAGTCTCTCTGTGAGGATTGGAGTGATGAAATCCGCAAAGGGGCCACGCACGGTATTATATCCATGATACCCGGCTATCCTCTGCAGATAGGAGAATTTTATGGTGTATTCATCGTGCCCCTTAAGTGGGATACGTCTGGGGTTTCCCTCGGACCGGATGGTTATGTACGGTTCGAGCATCGGAGGGACCCTTGCCTCACAACTGTGTTCGCCGATGAAAATGTAGGGGATCCCGGATGAGCACAGCCTTTCGACCATTTCCATGGCCCCGATATTGAGGTTGAATTCTTCCCTCGGCTTTTCCAGACCGTAAGCAGTGAAAAAACGGCGAACCTTCGTCCTCATGGCGGCGCCGGCCGAAGACGGCGCTTCCTCGAGAATAACGGGGTCAATGTCTATGAGGGTGGGAAAATCCCCCAGGTTTTCGTTCAGTATCGCCAGTTCATGGCGCCCAAAAATAGTCGGGTCCGTCTCAAGGGCATCTTCCAGCACATATGAGACATCATGGCCGGCCAGTGTCTCCTGCTGCTTTTGGAGGAGTACGGGAGAGATATCCAGCATCGAGGGATTTAGTCCGCTATCTCTCATAAGAAAATCCTTCATGAGGTAGCCGTAACCGCCGCCGATTTCCAGAACGGATGTGATCTTTTCAAGGGGCATAAATCGCGTGAGATAATCATAAAGGAGATGTCCGTACGAGGCGTTGTGCTTGAGAATCCTTCGTATCGGGGTATCGACGGGGTTAAGGGAATTGCATACCGTCAGTTCCCAACCCAGCGTATTCAGATCTTCTCTGTGGTAAGCCCCGGTTGTGCTTAGCCGATATCCCGAACCGCCGGATGGAGAACCCCTGTCATTCATGAAATGACCTCATAAAAGAGGCCCCCGGGTATGATCCCGGGGGCCTCACGTTGCCTTTCAAAAAAGGCGGAACAGTCTTACTGTCTGCCCTTTACGATCTCGTCGACAACTGACGGATCTGCCAGCGTCGTGGTATCGCCGAGCTGATCGATCTCGCCGGATGCGACCTTTCTCAGGATCCTTCTCATGATCTTGCCCGAACGTGTCTTCGGCAGACCGGGTACGAACTGGATCTTGCCCGGTGATGCGATGGGGCCGATCTCTTTCCTTACGTGGGCAACGAGCTCTTTTTTCAAGGCATCGCTTCCCTCTACGCCTGTTTTCAGAATGACGTATGCATAAAGGTCTTCGCCCTTGACTTCATGCGGGAAACCGACAACGGCGGATTCCGCAACCGCTGTGTTAAATGAGTTAAGGGCTGCCTCAACTTCTGCAGTTCCCATCCTGTGACCGGATACGTTAACGACGTCGTCGATACGGCCCATCAACCTGAAGTAGCCGTTCTCGTCCTTTAATGCACCGTCACCGGAGAAGTAGAAACCGGGCTGCTGGACAAAGTAGGTATTGAAGAACCTTTCGGGTTCGCCGAAAACGCCCCTCATCATGCCGGGCCATGACCTGCCGATGCAGAGTTCGCCCTGCTCGTTCACGGGCGCGTCAACCGCAGGCTGGCTCGGGTCGGGCCTTGACTGCAATGCGCGGGCGTCAACACCAAAGAACGGAAGTGTTGCGTAGCCAGGTTTTCCCGGCCATGCGCCAGGAAGCAAGGTAATGAGGATCCCGCCTGTTTCGGTCTGCCACCAGGTATCTGCGATGGGGCACTTTTCACTACCGATGTATTTGTGATACCAGAGCCACGCCTCGGGGTTGATCGGCTCGCCGACGGAACCGAGGAGTCTCAGTGAGGACAGGTTCCTGCCCTGAGGCCATTTCTCGCCTTCTTTCATGAGGGCCCTGATGGCTGTCGGAGCGGTGTAGAAAGTGCTGACTTTGAATTTCTCGACGATCTGCCAGAACCTGTCGGGGTTCGGGAATGTCGGGACTGACTCGAAAACGATCGATGTAGCGCCGTTCGTCATCGGGCCGTATACGATGTAAGAGTGGCCTGTTACCCAGCCGATGTCAGCGGTGCAAAAGAAAACGTCTTTGTCTTTGTAGTCGAATATGTATTTAAATGTTGAATATGCAAAGACCATGTAGCCGCCGACGGTGTGGAGCACGCCCTTCGGCTTGCCTGTTGAACCGGAGGTATAGAGGATGAACAGCGGGTCTTCCGCGTCCATCATCTCGGCCGGGCAATTGTCTGTGATGTCTGCCGCAGCGACTTCATCCTCAAACCAGGTGTCCCTGCCAGCCTTCATCGGTACTTCAAACTTCTCGAGTCTCTTTACGACGACAACCTTATCTACCGTGTGACCCTGTGCTGCGCAGAGGTCGCAAGCGATGTCAGCGTTTGCCTTTGAACTTACATTCTTACCCGAACGCCAGTAGCCGTTCGTGGTGATGAGCAGCTTTGCGCCGGCGTCGAGGATCCTGTCGCGGAGCGCCTCAGCCGAGAAACCGCCGAAAACGATCGTATGGACAGCGCCGATCCTTGCGCATGCAAGCATGACAACGGGAAGCTGCCAGATCATGGGCAGGTAGATGGCAATCCTGTCACCCTTGCGGACGCCCTTTTTCTTCAAAACGTTGGCGAATTTCGAAACCATGGAAAGCATTTCTTTGTAGGTGAGTTTTACAACATCGTCTTCCGGCTCGCCCTGGAACAGAATGGCGACTTTGTCTCCCTTACCCTTCTCGACCTGATAGTCAAGACAGTTGTAAGAGATGTTGGTTTTGCCACCGATGAACCACTCCACTTCGCCCTTGGCAAATTCTTCCCTGTTGACCTTCAGCCACGGCTTAAACCAGTGAAGCTCTTTCGCGATGCCGCCCCAAAATGTTTCGGGGTCCTGAATTGACTGTTTCCACATCTTTTCGTATTCATCGCGGCTCTTTACATAAGCCTGATCGACAAATTCCTTCGATGGGGGATACAACCTGGTTTCTTCTGTTGCGTCTGCCATACATAACCTCCTTATTGATTTTAGAAATGAAGCTGTCCGTATTTAGCTTAAGCTACCCGTATTTAGCTTATGGAACAGACTATTTTAAACGGGAGGGGTGGGGATGTCAACAAAATTTTGTTAATCTTTTCACAATACTTGTGGTCCAACGGCCGGCGGGCAGGGGTCCGGGTTTAGGACTTGATGAATCGAAATAAATCCATTATGATACTTTTTAAAAATACAATCAGGGGGAAATATTTATGATGAAGGATTCCGGGATCGATCAGGCTCTCCAAACCCTTCTTGCCGGAAACAAGCGGTTCGCCGCGATGAAACAGACCCATCCCAACCAGGATAAGAATCGTCGCGATGAGGTAACGGCCAGCCAGAAGCCCTTCGCGGTCGTCGTAGGATGCTCCGATTCCCGCATCCCCCCCGAGATCCTCTTCGATCAGGGGATCGGTGATCTCTTCGTCATCCGGCTTGCCGGAAACGTCGTTGACGATACGGCGCTCGGGAGCGTCGAGTACGCCGTCGACCATCTCGCCACGCGGCTGGTCGTCGTCCTTGGCCACGCCAAATGCGGCGCTGTTACGGCAGCAGCGAAGGGAGGGGACGCCCACGGCCATATCGGCGGCATCGTGAAACTGATCACCCCCGCCCTCGAGCTTGCAAAAGGCAGGCCCGGCGACTTCGTCGACAACGCCATAAGGGAAAACGCAAAGCTCGTCGCGGCCGCCATCGCGTCGTCGGAACCTATTCTCCAGAAGATGGTACAGGAAGGAACGATAGCGGTTATCCCGGTATATTACGACATCGATACGGGTTTGGTGGAGGTGCTGTAACAGCTCTGTCTCGCGCCCGCCCCGTCACAGACGGGGCTCGAGCTCGCAGAGAAAACTGGTTAGAATTTCCAACCGGGATCCAGTAGTGAGCGTGCTGGTCCGAGAAAAATTATAGGTCCTATACGACTTATAGGACCTATAATTTGCTTTTTGTTCTTTTGCAGATGCGGCCTGATCCTGGTTGGCTCCGGGATCAGGCCGCACTCTTTTCTTTCATTGCCTTTCTCTGTGCCCTCTACGAACTCTAACCCGCCAGGGCGGGAGGGCGCGAGACAGGCTCCTACGTTTTCGGTCGGCCCCGCAACCGTTCAACCCACGGCAGGACTAAAAACTTGAGGCTTGCGCCCATGAGGACCATTATCAGGCTCAGGACCTGGCCCATGCTGAAGGGGCCGAGGACGGCTCCCAGTTGCGTATCCGGGAGTCTGAAGAATTCGCAGAAGGTCCTGAACAATCCATAGAGAATAAGAAACATCGCAAAAACGTCGCCGTCCCTTTTCTTTCTGTCCTTGTAAAACCATAAAATTACAAAAAGGAGAAGACCCTCGAAGAACGCTTCGTACAGTTGCGAGGGATGTCGCGGTACCGGGCCGCCCTGGGGGAAGACCATGGCCCAGGGAACATCCGTCGCCTTGCCGAAGAGTTCGCCATTGATGAAATTCCCGATCCGGCCGAGGCAGATTCCCACAGGTGCGGTGGGAATGATCAGGTCCATGGTGGCGCGAAAGGGAAGCTTCTTCTTAACAATAATGACGGTCCCGGCAATAAAGGCGCCGGCGAGGCCACCGTGGAAAGACATGCCCCCGTGCCACACCATGAATACTTCGAGGGGGTTTTCCATGTAGAACCCGAAATTGTAGAAGATCGCATATCCCAGGCGGGCACCGACTATGAGACCTATAATAAGGTAGAAGAAAAGATCGTCCACCGCTTCCCGTGATATGCCGGGCTTCCGGTTGCCCCTCAACTGATAAATCGTCAGACCGTAGCCGGCCAGAAAACCCAGAATATACATAAGCCCGTACCATCGCATGGCCAACGGCCCGATTCTGAAGATAACGGGGTCAATATGGGGAAAAGAAAGCATGAGTTCTCCTTAATGAGGAGAGGTTACGGGTGATGGGTTATGGCGCAATAGGAAAGACTTTTTCCCATCACCTATAACCCATAACCTATTACCCCTCTTCTACACACAATTCTCGCGTATTACTTTCCAGATATCGGCAGCCTCCCTGAAAACTATGCCGGGGATGCCGAAGCCGGCGGCCGCCTTGATATAGTCGGGAATGTCATCTATATAGAGCACTTCGTGCCGCTCCAGGGACTTTCTTTCGAATATCACATCATAGATCTTTTCCTGGGGTTTTTTCGCGCCGACCTCAAAAGAGAGTATCCATTCATCAAAATGGTGTATTATGGGGTATCTCTCCATGACATAGGAAAAATGAAGTTCATTGGTATTACTGAGGAGAAAGATCGGGTATCCCTTTTCCTTTAGATAAAGGATGATTTCGCTCACCCCCGCGTCTTCTTCGAATATATCATTCCAGATCTCCTTGAAATCCTCCGGTTCAAGCTCCAGCTTGTACCTTTCTTTAAGCTCCTTAAAGAAATCTCTGGATGAAATCAGGCCCTCTTCGTAGGCGTTCACGAAACCCTTTTGGTGATCGAAGAGATACCGGAAGATATCGTCGGGCGTAAAACGGTCCTTAACGAGCGACGCTTCATGGAGTTTCACGGCGATCTGGTGGTGCTCGAAGGGGAGGATAACATTCCCCAGGTCAAAAACAAAGAGCTTAATCATAAGGAAATATCTTCACGGGATGGAATTGAGCATAAAGATTAAGAGGGTCTTTGAGATGCTGCCAACCGGCAATATGGAGAAATCTTTTGTCGCAGAGGCGTTTCATGAGGAGGCCTATTCCATGGCACATGAACCTGTCGCGAAGCACCATCTCCTCGCTGTACGAAAAAGCGGTGACTCCCGACCGGAAATAAAGGTCGGCAAGGACCAACTGTACGGACCCGCCCCTTCGTTCCTTTTCGGACAGGTTTTTTCGTATGTTCTCCCTGCTGATTAATTCGTCGATCTCCCGAAGCTTCATGAACGAAAACAGGTCCATGTCCACGGGATAAAGGCGGGCATTATTGCGTCTGCAGTAATCGCCGGCAATCTCGTATTCCCGGGGAATCTCAACGTACGAGTAAAGGTCGTCGAGTTCCGAGGGCAGACACAGGTGCCCTTCCAGACGCAGACAGTCGCATATGTCATCGATCTTCCTGCGATAGACCTCTCCCAGTGACCGCCGGAAGGCAAGCCCGTACGGCGAGAGTTCCAGGGTGATCACCTCGGGCCTTAATTTTCCGATCCACTCTTCGAGGAGCTGATCGTTCCGTCTATCCCGGTGGATGATCCCAAGCATGAAGAATTTACCGGGGAAGAGCTGGTCCACAGCGCGTGCCATGCTTAAATTAATGCATGAGCCAAGGTCCGTTTCAAGAAAAATGTTCATGTCACGGGTATGCCATTTTCACTTTTTCTATTGTCAATTTGACGGATGTATAATAAAATAGGCTCCTGTCATACCTATGAAAACATCAATGAAAACAGCGTTGTTTCTTCTTTGCCTTTTCTGGAGCGGGCAGGCACTGGCCATCGATATGATCATCGGCGGCAATGTGAGCCATACCGTCGGAAAAGGCGACAACCTCTACCGCCTTGGTGCCAAGTACGGCGTATTCTGGAAGAATATCGCGAGAGACAACGGCCTTAATGAGAAAGAACCCCTGACCGAGGGCACGATTCTCAAACTGAACACAAGAAAGATCGTGCCCAGAATCGTCGATAACGGCATCATCGTCAACATACCCGACAGGACTCTTTATTTCTTCCAGGAAAAACAATTGCTTGCTCTCCCCGTAGGTCTGGGCGCCATATTTGAGAATGAATACAGCAGCTGGAAGACACCGGAGGGCAAGTTTCGCATAACGGGCAAAAGGAAAGACCCGACCTGGTATGTACCGGAGTCGATCCAGATAGAATATGCTTTGAAGGGAAAACCCGTTGAGGAGTCCGTCCCTCCGGGCCCCAAGAATCCGCTCGGCAGATATGCAATCAAGACATCCCTCCCGGCGGTACTCATCCACGAGACTATCTGGCCCGGAAGCGTTTACCGGTACATGAGCCACGGGTGTATAAGGATGCTCCGCGAGCATATCGAGCGTTTATTCCCCCTCGTTGAGATAAACATGCAGGGGGAGATCATCTATGAACCCGTCAAGATCGCCAGGACGGCGGACGGCAGGACCTATCTGGAGGTCCGTACCGATGTATATAAAAAACATCGCTCTCTTAAGGAACACGTCTCCAGACTGCTCCAGGCGAGGGGTGTCGCCGATAAGGTCGACTGGCAAAAGATAGACAGGCTAATCAAGGATGAGTCGGGAGTGGCCGAAGATGTCACTCTCGACTCATCGTTAAAGACGGGTGCATCCTCTCGTGGATCGGCCGCACCGATCGGTGTTACGGACCGCATTATCGACTATTTCAAAACAAAATTCAAAACAACCGACCAAGCAGCGAATAGAAAATTATAGAAGATAGGTGATGGGTTATAGGTGATTGCTCACATCTGCCCAAAATAATATAAAGGTCAACAACTCTTTCCGGACAGTCACAAACTAACGCATAATCCCCCATATTCTTCCCCCGTCATTCCACCACCACCTTCCTCCGTCATTCCACCACCACCTTCCTCCGTCATTCCAGCCCTTTCTTCCTCCGTCATTCCACCACCACCTTCCTC
>DIFE01000043.1 GCA_002418985.1 Deltaproteobacteria bacterium UBA5756 | reverse complement strand
GGGAAGCCGGATGGATACTTTTTTTCCTATACGCCCTGAGGCTTTGTGTCCGCTTGACCGGGGGCGCGTTCTTTGTTACGCTTGGACGGGCATCGTTGTTTCTATGGCGTCCTGATTCGGGAACACCGCTTATTTCAAAAAGGAGAACATATGAGAAGACTCGTAACGCTCTTTCTTGTGCTGGTACTGTTCTGTTCTCTTTCAGGTATGGTTAGCGCCGGTGACGGGTTGTTTCCCGTGGAGGATAGGAACAAAAAGTGGGGCTATATCGATGGAAGCGGAAAGGTAGTCATCGATAGACAGTACGACAGCGCGAGGGAGTTTTCGGAAGGTCTTGCTGCTGTCAGGAAAGGCGATCTCTGGGGTTACATAGACAGGACGGGGAAGGTGGTCATTAATTTTACTTTTCAGAATGCCGAGAAATTCTCGGAGGGCCTTGCCGTTGCCGGACGAAAGGAGCGCATGTATACGGGCTATATCGACAAGACGGGTAGATACGCGATAGAGCCCAAATATGAAAGCTGCCTTGATTTCTCGGAGGGACTCGCCGCAGTCAGGGAATATACTGGTCTGAAATGGGGCTACATCGACAAATCGGGCAATTACGTCGTGCCCCCGCAGTTCAAAATGGGAATAGCGATGCCGTTCAGGAACGGGCGGGCCTCTGTTGAGGTGGATGGCAAGTGGGGGTATATCGATACAAAAGGAAAGTGGGCCGTAGAGCCACAATTCTTTGAAGCTTTGGATTTTTCGGAAGGCCTTGCCGCGGTGCAGGAGGCCAGACCTCCAAAAAGCTGGAAGAGCGATAAGAAGCCGACAGGTGGAAAGTGGGGATTTGTCGATCCCGCGGGTGTTTTCGTCATCAAACCCTCATTTGACGGTGCATTCGGTTTTTCGGAAGGGCTGGCCGCCGTGAAGGTTGGAGATAGATGGGGCTATATCGATAAAAAAGGAGAGGTTGCGATAGTCCCCAGGTTTGCCAACGCCATGGAGTTTTCCGAAGGCGTGGCCGGTGTCATAATACAGGCGCCGCAGTACAAGCTCGAGTTCGGATATATCGACAAGAGCGGAAAATACATCATCAAGCCGGTCAATCGTTTCAACGTCTTCGGCTTTTCTAACGGGTTGGCCCTGGTCATTACAACTGACGATAAAAAGATATATATCGATAAAACAGGTAAGGTTGTCTACAAGCCCGCGGAAAAGTGAAGGCGTGATCGTCATTCGCGCTGCTCTTTGATTTTCCGCCGGGGTATGGTATCTTGATGCCGATGGAACCACACGTAGTTCCCCGAAAACAGCACCGTGTTTCGCGAAAGCAGGTGAGCCCGAATGCCCTTCGCACGCTCTATCGGCTTCATTCGCGCGGCTTCATAGCATATTTGGTGGGCGGATGCGTCCGCGACCTGCTTCTTGGTCGAACACCCAAGGATTTTGACATCGGCACGAATGCGACACCCGGCCAGATCAAGCGGCTGTTCCGCAACTGCCGTCTCGTCGGACGCCGGTTCAGGCTGGCCCATCTGCATTTTCAGGATGAGATCGTGGAGGTGTCCACGTTCCGCCGCGCCGCCGATCCTTCCGATATTACAGACAATCAGGAGGTAATCCCCGGGAGACGCCACGTGCGCCACCTGAAGGACGAGCATGGAATGGTTCTTGCGGACAACATCTTCGGAGATCCCGAAGAGGATGCCCTGCGCCGTGACTTCACGATCAACGCCCTTGCGTACAACATCGCGGATTCGTCTGTTGTGGATTACAGCACGGGTCTTGCCGACCTGAAAGCACGGCTCATACGCTCCATTGGTGACCCCCGTATCCGATTTACGGAAGATCCCGTGCGCATGCTGCGCGCTGTCAGGTTCGCCGCATCCCACGACTTTGAGATAGAGTCGCAGGCGTGGAAATGTATCTGCGAGCTTTCGTCAACGATTTCCCGAGTCTCTCCGTCGAGGCTTTACGAAGAGATACAGAAACTGTTCCTCCTCGGTTTTGCCGCCCCGACCTTCGTACTCCTTGAGAAGGCAGGCCTGCTTGCTTCCCTTTTCCCCGACCTCGGTAATTGGATCCAGGCAGTCAGTGGCCGCTTCGAATTCCTGAAAGCGAACCTGGCGCGCATCGATGAACTATTCCGGAGCGGCACAGGCGCAACGCCCGCGCTTCTCTTTGCGGCACTTTTTGGACCGGGTATAGAGGATGCGGCTTTGACGCGGCACCGGGAAGGCATCCCCAGACACCAGGCCCTTGAGGAAATGTGCGCAGTTTTCATGGATGAGACGATTAAGAATGCTCAGATCCCGGGACGGATCGGCGCCCGGCTGGGTGCTATTATCTCCCTCAAAACCTCCCTGTGTAAAATGCCGGCCAAACGGCCGATTCTCATCTCCGCAAGGCCGGAATTTGCTGAAGCCCTTACCTATCTGAATTTTGCGGCGCAGGCCCAGAGCGAATATCGGGTTCCCCTGGAATGGTGGGAGGCCTTCCTCCTTGAGAATCCTCCCGTCGCGTCCGCCGGAGAGTCGACGGATGAAACACCGAAAAAGAAGCGCAGACGAAGGCGGAGAAGGCCACGTCGTGCGCGGGAGACAGCGGCGATGACACAAGGCGATACGATCCAGGAAGAGGGCAACCATGGCCGATAGTGAAGAAATCACGGAACTGGAGTTTTTGTTATCCTACGATATTCTGACACAACTTACACGCGCGATGGAGCGCACCGGCTGCTCAGCGGCGGATCTTATCGAACAGGCGTTGAGACATTTCCTGGTCAACAAGGACAAAGGAAACGCTGTCTATCTCTCGGCGCCCATCAATGCGCTTGTCGAGGGGCTGTACGTTGAAAACACCACAATTGCCCAGGTGAAACAGCACGGTGATTTTGGACTCGGTACCTTCAACTACCTCGACGGCGAGATGCTCCTTCTTGACGGGAAGGTATACCAGATAAGGTCCGATGGAAACGTCTACGATGTCCCGGACGATGAGAAATCTCCCTTTGCCTGCGTTACCTTTTTCAGCCCCGACACCTTTGACGACATTGAGGACACCGGCGGCAGCCATGACCTGACCAGCCTGCTTGATAATCTCATACCTTCGAAAAACATGCTCTATGCCATCCGCATTGACGGCACATTCAGCCACGTGAGGTGCAGGGCGGTTCCAAGATCGGAAAACTACCGGCCGCTCGTGGAGGCTACGAAGGAGCAGCCTGTTTTTGATTTTCACGACGTCAGGGGATCCCTTGCCGGGTTCTACACCCCCGGTTTTATGGAATCCCTCAACGCACCGGGATTTCACCTCCATTTTCTCACCGGGGACAGGTGCCGCGGCGGCCATCTCATGGCTTGCTCGTTAAAGGAAGCGCGCATAGGTATACAGCACGTGCCGCGGCTGGAAGTCGGCCTGCCCGTTACGCTCGATTATCTTACAACGGACATGACACGGGACACGGGCAAGGACCTCGAAAAAGCGGAGAAATAATAGCCGGGAGGAGGAAGGCCGGCGCGGGACAAGCCATGTTGAGGACAACCTTCCGAATAACCGGGATGGACTGCCCTGCGGAAGAGCAGCTCATACGGACGAAGCTGGCAGGGACGGGCAATATTCAAACCCTCAGGTTTGATATACCGGCCCGGAAGCTGGAAATATATCATACAGGCGATCCAGAGGATTTTCTCCCGCCCCTCAAAAGCCTTCACCTTGGCGCGACCCTTGTCTCATCCGAAGAGGCAGAGCTGCAAGGCGGCCTGGAAGCCGACCGCCTGCAAACCCGCGTTCTCTGGCAGGTTCTTGTCATCAACCTCTTCTTTTTTGTTGTGGAGATCGTATCAGGTCTCATCGCAGGTTCAATGGGACTGGTCGCAGACAGCATCGACATGCTGGCAGACAGCATCGTCTATGGACTTTCCCTCTTCGCGGTGGGAGGAGCAGCTGCGCGGAAACGAAATATCGCGGCGGCAGCAGGTTATTTCCAGGCCGTGCTGGGAATACTGGGTTTCCTGGAGGTCATCCGCCGTTTCGTCGGACATGGAGACACCCCCGATTATCACACGATGATCGGTGTGTCCGTCCTCGCCCTGGCAGCTAATGCCGCCTGTCTCTATCTGCTCCAACGGTCAAAAAGCCGGGAGGTGCACATGCGGGCGAGCATGATATTTACATCCATGGACGTCATAGCAAACCTCGGTGTAATCCTGGCGGGCGTACTTGTATACCTGTCGGCATCGAAGATCCCCGATCTGGCCGTGGGAACAATCGTCTTCATCATTATCATGCAGGGTTCTTACAGGATACTGCAGCTGGCGAGGTAATAGGGATCAGGGATCAGGGATCAGGGATCAGGGATCAGGCACTGCTGTCCAGGATAATCCGTTTCCCAAAATGCGTTCCTTATAAAACAATGATTCAGGACAGGTAAATCCCACACTTCAAAACCAGGTTGCCTTATCCGGCAGTCATTGATTCTCTCTTATGCTGTCCAGCATATCAAGACCTTCTCTGTAGGTCATTCC
>DIFE01000044.1 GCA_002418985.1 Deltaproteobacteria bacterium UBA5756 | reverse complement strand
CGGATTATCCTGGACAGCAGTGGGTTATGAGTGATGGGATCAAGCTCCTCTATCTCCGTAACAGGTCAACCTCGTTCCGGACAGTTAACGGGCTATCGCATATCAGGATATATGTATTATTCCTTTCCCCATAACCCATTACCTATCACCTGGTTTTTTCCTTAATCCGATCTCGATATCTTCGATAAAAAATAAAGGAGAATTACTAATTAGGAGGGGTATGGTGAAAACGTTCCTGCGGAGTTTGTCTATCACACAAAAAGTCATGGTTGGGCCATATGTAGCCGCTGTCTTTCTCATCGGTCTGGGCATTGTATTGCATTTACAGCCGGCTGGCGGACGCACCGACCCATCCTCTCCGGGCATCCTTACGGCCTTTGCGTTTCTGGCTGCCGCTATGATTGTGGTCCTGGTGGGTTATTGCATGGCCCGTCAGGTTCGTGCGCCGCTGAAAGAGATCGGGGAGTCTCTCGAGATCCTTGTAAAAGGCGATCTTACGAGACGGCTGGATGGCACATCGGATAATGAATTCGGTGGGATGGGCAAGAACTACAACACCTTTGTGGAACATTTCAGTGAAGCCCTGGTCGGAGTTGCGGAAAGGAGCAACGAGATTTCATTCGCCGTCAATACCCTCGATGCCACAGCGACCCAGATGGCACGGGGTGCGGACGTGGTAGTTATGGAGATCACCTCCGTGGCGACGGCGAGTGAAGAGATGTCGGCCACGGCGGCGGAGATTACGAACAACTGCATCGCGGCCGCGAAGAGTTCCGAGATCGCTAACAATTCAGCGATGACAGGAGAGAATATTATCCAGGAGATCATCCGGAGCATGGGCCGGATAGACGAAAGGGTCAAGGAATCGGCCCTTATCATTCATAAACTGGGCGAGCGTTCCGACCAGATCGGGGAGATCGCCGGGATCATCAACGAAATCGCCGAGCAGACCAACCTTCTGGCCCTCAATGCCGCCATTGAGGCGGCAAGGGCCGGCGAACACGGACGAGGGTTTGCCGTCGTCGCCGATGAGGTCCGTAAACTGGCCGAGAGAACGACGGGTGCGACAAAGCAGATCGGCGAGACGATACGGACCATGCAGGATGAGATGAAAAATGCCGTGGTCTCCATGGAGGGTGGCGTCAAGGAGGTGGAGATAGGTAATAATGAAACGGGAAAATCCGGTAATGCCCTCAAGGAGATATTGAACCAGATCAATACGCTGGCAGCGCAGATCAATCAGATTGCGGTGGCGTCCGAAGAACAGAGTGCCACGACAAATGAGATCAACAACAACATACAGAAGATATCCAGGATCATGGACACGGCGGCCAGGAACATATCGGAGAACGCCGAAGCGTCCTCCAACCTGTCCGCCCTGTCGCTGGAGTTGAACAGGCTCGGGAACCAGTTTAAATTGCAGGACCGTGCCGTCTCCGAGATGCCGTCGGTCAGCAAAGAGGAGGTCGTGCTTTTTGTGGAAAAGGCGGCCGACTATCTGAAAAATTCCAGCGACGCCAAAAAAGTGTATGCAGAAATAAGCGACCCACATGGACGTTTCGTTAAGGGCGATCTCTACATTTTTGTGAATACCATGGATGGCGTGACTGTCGCCCACGGTCAGAACGCCAGGCTTGTCGGCAAGGCCATGCTCGAACTGAAGGACGCCGACGGGAAATACTTCATGAAAGAGATCACGGACGTTGCGAAGACGCAGGGCAAGGGTTGGAGCGACTATAAATGGATAAACCCGGTCACCGGTAAAATCCTGGAAAAAACAACCTACTGCCAGCGGGTAGGGGACGTCTACCTGGGGTGCGGAATATACAAGTAAACGTTTCTTTATTCTCCATACATCACGAATGCCGACCAGAAGAAGGGGTGGGAAAAGTCTTTGGTATCGGTGAGCAACTGGATCTTGGCGGCACGGAGGGCCTCGGTTTTCGTCATCTCCTTATTTATCAAACCTTCGTAGAACCGGACCATCAGATCGCGGGTACCCTCGTCGGCGACGCTCCAGAGACTGACAAGCGCCGCGGCGCTGCCGGCGTACATGACGGCCCTCGTGAGCCCGGTGATACCTTCCGCGTTGCTCGAGTCCCCGAGGCCGGTTTCGCACGCGGAAAGAACGACGAGGCGGGCATTGAAGCGGCTGTTCATGATCTCCCCGAGCGTGAGAAACCCGTCTTCACGGTCCCCCGGTATCTGGCTTAACGCGATTGCCTGGAAACCCGGCTCCACGATGCCATGCGTGGAGAAGTGCACGAAGGTGTAGTGGCTCATCTGGGGAGATCGGGCGTTTTCTTCCCGGGCCTCGATCCTCAGAAACGATCGGGCCGCATTGCCCCGATTCTCATATATCTTCCGGATTCCTTCTATCTCCTCGCCGCTGCCTTCCAGTCTCGTCAGGACGCCCCCGGCCCTGAGATAGTTGTTCTTTATGAATGCCGCACCGGGGGTGACGGTGGGTGCCTCGCTTTCCTTGCCGTTGCCATCCGGCTTTCCTTTTTCCCCGCCTTTTGCCTTTTCCGACATGTAATTCTGGTAGTTGTAAACCGGATCGCCGAAACCGATAAAGCTCCCGCCCGGGCTTTCCCGTTCGTACTGGCTGCGCAGTACCCCGAGGACCGTTCCCGACTGTATATATTTGACGCGGTACTTTTCTATCATGAACATCTTCTTGCCGTCCTCATGGGTCCGCAAGGCTTCGAAGGGAAGATACGCGAGAACACCCTGGGGTACCACGATGATCGTTCTGTCGCCCAGAAAAGGCTCGAGGGGTTTCACCAGAATGTCATAAAGGTCTTCCGCAAGGCTTGCACGAAAACGCTCCCCCTCCTGATAACCCCGGATGTTTCCGAGAAGGTCGTTTACTTTCCGGACCAGTTCACCATGGGTGACGGGAAGGTTGATGACATTGAAATCCGTTTTGCTGATCAACAGGCAATAGACACCCTGCTTCGACAGAAAGTACTGGGCAAGGACCTCTCCCTCTCTCAAGACTTTTTCCTGGAGAGACTTCGCAGCGATGGGCTCGGGGTACTGTACGGATGCATAGAGGGGGTTCCTGTATCGTATTTCCCGTCTGAGAACGTCAAGCTTTTCCTGGGTGACGGAAGAGTCTTTTTTCAGTTTTTCGATGACTTCTTTGTCGGTGGTGCTCTTTTGCGATTCCTGCGCCAGTCTTCTTTCCATGACCAGGAGGTCCGCTTCGAGCAAGTCGCGCTCTTTTTTCATCGCCGGGTCGATGCCTTTCTGGAGGTCGACGCGTGCCTCTGCGAGCTGGTCGAGGAATACCCGGGCTTTCATGGCTTCGATATAGTGAAAGGCCTTTTCGTTTTCCCTGTTGTCGAGCATGAACAGGGCGGCATCCTCATAATAACCGTAGACCTTTTCCATGTAGCTCTTCTTCATGTCGGGGAACACTGCCTGGGTTCGCACCTGTTCGAACTTGCCTAGACCGGCTTCAAAGAATTTTATGGCTTCCTTTACATCTTTCTTCCGGCCGAATACCGATGCCTTCTTGATAAGCACGAAGCCTTCGGATTCCTTGTCCTGCATCTGACCGTAAAGTGAGAGTGCCGTGTCGTAATTTTCGAGGGACTTTTCCAGATCGCCCGCCGACAGAAATACGTCGCCGATTCCCTGGTATGCATGCCCCTGGTCTACGACGGAATGTGCGCTCTTGAGGTGCACCAGGGCCTGCCGGAACATGTCGAGCGCCCCCATTTTGTTGCCATTTTCGAGGTACATCTCGCCAAGAGTCTTGTAGATGTCTCCCTGGCCGACAGGCTCGTTGGTCTTCTTGTAGAGGGCCATTGCCGAATTGAACATTGCACGCGCGTGGTCGTTCTTCTTGAGCCTGAGGTAAGTCTCGCCCATGGTGCGGTACGTGTTTGCCTGGCCCATAGGGGAATGTGCCTTGATATAGAGGGCGAGCGCCTTTTCGTAATATTCCATGGCTCTGGTGTAGTCACCGGTGTAGAAATGGATATCTCCGATGGAGCGCTGAACGTTGCCCTGACCGAGGGGCTCGCCGGCGTGGACGTAGTAGGGGAGGGCCTTGTCGTACATCTCCAGCGCCTTTGAAAAATTTCTGCTGTAATAACCAATGTCGCCCAGTCCCTTGTATACGTCGGCCTGCCCCACCGGCTCTCTTACCTTCCGATAGACAGGGAGGGCCTTCTCGTAGGCTTCGAGGGCCTGAGCTATCTGACCCATGCGAAGATTGAGCTGCCCCATCCTCCTTAGCACGTCGGCCTGTCCCAGGGGATAGCCGGCTGCCGTAAAGATATCGAGGGCCTTTTCGTAGAGCCCCCGGGCTTTATCATTCTTGCCGGCGAAATAAGCGATGTCCGCCAGCCCTTTGCGGGCGTAACCCTGGCCGACGAGCGATCCTGTTTTGTCATATATGGCGAGGGCTTTTTCGTAGTTTTCCGTCGCCTTTTGGTTGTCTCCGGTCCGAAGGGCCGTCTCCCCGAAAGCCCGGTAAATGTCGGCCTCGCCGTTTCTGTAACCGGCGGCCGTGTACCGCGCGAGGGCAATTTCCATGGAGCCCAGGGCGGTCTTATGGTCCCGTTGCCTCATGGCGAGGTTTCCGAAACTGCGGTAGGTGTTTGCCTCTTCCACGGGGCTTTTTAGACGAGAGAGAACGGCGAGAGACCGTTGGAGCACGGTCATGGCCTGACCGTTGTCACCCGTCTGCAGCAGGACATCTCCTATTTTTCGGGCCACGATACCCTGATCGAGTTCAGAAGCTTCCCTGGCATAGAGATCCGCCGCCCGGTTGTACATCATAAGGGCGTTGGTTGGATTTCCCGAATAAAACGCAATGTCGCCGTTGCCTTCGTATGCCTTTGCCATAAGCAGGGGACTTCCCGCACCGCGTGCCAGCGGCATCGAGGCGTCGTAAAGTTTCAAGGCTTCATTGTACCGGGAAATGGAAAGAAAGAAATCACCGGCTGCCAGCATCATGGAGATCAGTGCCTTCTCGTCGCCTTTTATGCGCGCCCCTTCGAGCACGAGGTTGACAAGGGTTTCGTCCCGGCTCTCGACGGCATGTTCGAGGGTCTTCTGAAGAACGGGCCCGTCAATCTTTTCCTTGTTATCGTCAAAGGCACTCCAGAAACCGCTTACGCCGGAGTCGGAACTGCGGACAATTTCATCGTATAGTTTTTGCTGGTCCTGGTTCAGTATCGTCGAGGCAAAGGAAGAAAAAAAGGGCAGGTATGAAGAAACAGCCAAGGCGGATACGATGAAAAGGGCAATAAGAAACGGGTGCGTGATCCTGCGGTTCTTCATTGTGTCGACGGTATCCCCGGTGCGTATTCTCTCGACGTATTTTTTTGAGGACTGTTTACAGCGTATCTATCAGCGAGGATGACCGTCTCCAGTCTGGCCCCGTGAAAGATAACCACTTTTCAGAAATCGCTCCGATCGGATTGAAATCGGGGCGATCCATCGAATTCCCCGAAGGCCTGCGGATCGGGTGGTTCTATCAGGGATGCCTGCAATGAGAGGTCTATCTGAGGTGCGGCAGGGGGATCCGGAGGATCGCGCCCCTTCTCTGCGAGACAGATATTGACAGAGGTGATGAGGAACAAAACCACTATCAGTGTAAGGGCAAATTTCTTCATGGGATCTTTTTCGCCTCCTTCGTCATCTCGTGGATCCGAGAACCTCTCAGCCGGGCAGTTGAATAGTATATTGCGATTGCGGAGGGGCCGGCGGATCCGGTGGATCGGCAAGACAGATGCTTGAAGCCGAAAGCACCAAAAGGGTGGTGACAATGATCCTGGTGATTACTTTCATGGCAACAAACCCCCTTTCCAGACTGGTACTGCCGTCACAACCATTCCTGTTAAACAGCATATGCAAATGGATGGGAATTGTCAATAACTGTAAGATGTTTTATGTCCCTTTTCCGAACGGTGTTGACAACAACTGGCGTGAGGCGCAGAATCTTTACGATATACTTGGTTTACACCATCAAAGACCTGGCTCAAGAGGTTATTATGAAGATCTTCAACGTCAATGCCTTTACTTCGCGACCGTTCAGCGGCAATCCGGCAGGGATCTGCATCCTTCCCCACCCGAAAGTGGACGCCTGGATGCAAAATGTGGCCGCAGAGATGAACCTTTCCGAGACGGCATTTATCATCCGGAGTGCCGACGGATACAACCTGCGATGGTTTACTCCGAAAGTGGAGGTCGATCTGTGCGGACACGGCACCGTTGCAAGCGCCCACGTTCTGTGGCAGGAAGGCCTCGCCAGGGCCGGAGAAAAGATCACGTTCCACACGCGCAGCGGTACGTTGACGTGCACTCAGGAAGACGACTGGATCGGTTTGGATTTCCCCTCGACCCCTGACGAAGAAGTGACCGCTCCTTATGGCCTCGCCGAGGCGCTCGGTGTGTCTGCGATCTATGTCGGCGCCAGCCGGTCTGACTATATCGTCGAGGTTGACTCGGAAGAAATGGTGAGAAGCCTGACGCCGGACTTTGCTTTGATCCTCAGGCTGCCGGTCAGGGGGGTCATTGTGACAAGCCGGGCAACCATGGAAGGGTTCGATTTTGTCTCCCGCTTTTTTGCACCCGCTGTGGGCGTCAACGAGGATCCCGTTACCGGTTCATCTCATTGCTGTCTCGGCCCCTTCTGGGGCAAACGTCTCGGAAAGAACGATCTCGTCGCCTACCAGGTATCGCAGCGGGGAGGGGTGGTTAAGGTGCATCTCGCCGGTGACCGCGTCCACCTTTTCGGCCAGGCCGTCACGGTCATGAAGGGTGAATTTGTGGGATAGGGAGAAGAGGGGTTATGGGTTATAGGTTATGGGTTATAGGAAAAGGGCATGCCTGGCTTCAGATCTGTATGAAGAATGTCCGTGCGGCAAAATTGCCAGCAGTTGAAACGGCAAAATTGCCGGAAAGAACAGACAGTGGGTTATCGATAACAGGTTATGAGAAAAACCCGTCGTTTGCTCTTACCCATTACCTATAACCCATTACCCATTACCTGGTTTCTCTACAGAAACTCCTTTATCCTCGTTTCCATCTCTTCGTAGCGGAAGAGCCTACTGAAGTCGATAAGGCCCGCAAGGGCCCGCGAGTATGCCCTGACGCCTGTTTCTTCAAGGATGGATACGGGGTTGAGACCGCCTATCACTATGGCTCCGACCCTGCCTTCATTCACGGGGATGTCGAGCAGCGGTTGACCGGGAAGGCCGATGCGGACGAGGCCGCCGAGGCCGATTCTCTTGAGTTTTTCGGCAAGTTGTGCCACGAGGTCCCTGCTCTCGGCGGGGAATTCACGGAAACTGGCCCCGATTCTGCCGCTTCCTGAGTCAACGGCTCCCATGTAATTCGTCATCCCGCTGCGGATGAAGACTTCGAGGGGATCGATGCTCGTTCCGTCGTACATTATGATCTCCACGAAGCGGACAGGCTTCTTCTCCTCGATCTCAAGAAGGCCGCCAAAGCGCGAGACGGTAGGAATGCCGTGTTTGAGCAGAACTCCGTTAAGGGTTATGGAGCAAACCGTTCCGATGCCGATCATGCCGTCAGGTATGGCAATGTGCCCGAGTGATTCGCCGGGACCGAGGAACGTCAGGAGGTGGCCCATTGCGTACCCATCAGCGTATACCCGCCGGATATACTCGACGTTCTTCGCGAACTGGCGTGGATCGACCAGGGTGACGTTAATGACCAGGCTGCCTGACGTGGTATTGAGGTCGAAGCTCATCTGGTAGGTCATGCGGTCTATTTTGGCGGAAAGGAACCCGACCCGTTCGATGATCTTGGACGAATCCAGTTCGCTCTCACCCTTGAGGGTTATTTCGTGGCCCTTCTTGCCGTTCTGCGCAGCCAGGCCTTCCGCATTCATGCGCTGCAGATAAAGCCTTACCGTTCTTTCACTGATATCATGGCCGAGAGACTCCAGTTCCTGGGCTATCTTTATACTTGTGAGAGGGACGCTGGAATTTCTGAGGACACCCAGAATCAGAAGGTCCTTCTTTCGTTTCTTTTCCATATGGCTCCTTTCCGGCAATAACAACTCTTACTGCGGCAATTTTGCCGCTGATGTCTATCATATCCCATCAAGAAACGGTTTGCAATATTATTCCAAAAAACCCTTTAAATGGCAGAAGAATCTTATTGACAAGATTTCGACGTGTTGCTATTATTTGCCTCAGCGTAACGGCAATAGATTGCCGGTACACTGGCAACAAGTTACCGTAATTAATAAACTCAGGAGGTTAAGATGATAGAATGGCCGAAAACCAATGACGCGATTGGAACGGTAAACCGTGGTAACCCCGCGGAATCAGGTTTATGCACACTCTGCCGGGCGGATTGCAAAGGAAGATGTGAAACGTTTCTTTCGAGTCTGAAGGGTAGGAAGATCCTCTATCCGAGGGATTTCGGCCTGGTTACCGCAGGAAGCGGCAACACTACCCACCTTGGAGTGAACTACAACGCCCTGAGGGTTCAGGGATATCTTTACGGTGTGAAGGGGCTCCCGAAGGGGCTGAAGAATACCGCGGATGACTGCATATTCCCCAATGTCAGCATCGAGTCCGAATTCGGCTCCAAAATGACGACGAAGACCAGAATGCCCATTATGACAGGCGCCCTCGGTTCTACCTTCATCGCCGCAAAGTACTGGGATTCATTCGCCACGGGCGCTGCCCTTGTCGGTATCCCCATCGTTGTCGGCGAAAACGTTGTCGGTATCGACAAGCAGGCGGTTATCAACAACGGCAGGATAGAGAAGGCACCGGAGCTTGACAGAAGGATCGACACATTTCTCAAATACCATGACGGATACGGCGCGATTATCGTTCAGATGAACGTTGAGGATACACGCAATGGCGTGGCCGAGTATGTTATCAACAAGTATGGCGACAAGGTCATTATAGAGCTGAAATGGGGCCAGGGTGCGAAAGACATCGGCGGCGAGATTCAGGTGGACAGCCTCGAGTACGCCTTATTCCTCAAGAACAGAGGCTATATCGTCGACCCCGACCCGGCCGTCCCCGAGGTTCAGGAAGCTTTCAAGCACGGTGCCATAAAATCCTTCGCTCGCCACAGCAGACTCGGCTATACAGACCTTTCGACACCGGAAAAGGTGCAGGAAAACTTCATGAAGGCCGTCAACTATCTTCGTAAACTGGGATACAAGAGGATCTCTCTCAAGACCGGCTCCTACGGTATGGAAGCACTTGCGATGTCGCTTAAATTCGCAACAGACGCAAAGCTCGATCTCCTGACGATCGACGGCTCCGGCGGCGGAACAGGTATGAGCCCCTGGAATATGATGGAGTCATGGGGAGTGCCTTCGCTTTTGCTCCACGGCAAGGCGCATGAGTATGCGACAGTCCTGGCAGCAAAGGGAGAGAGGGTCGTGGACCTCGCATTTGCCGGCGGTCTCGCCCGTGAAGACCATATATTCAAGGCCCTCGCGCTTGGCGCACCCTTCACGAAGATGATATGCATGGGCAGGGCGGCGATGATACCCGGTTTTGTCGGCTCCAACATCGAAGGCGTCCTGAAACCCGAGAACAGGGCCAGGGTCAATGGCAACTGGGACGAACTTTCACCCGCCGTCAAGGAACTCGGTTCCTCTGCGGACGAGATCTTCGCCGGCTACTATGATGTCCAGAAAAAGGTCGGGGCCGCGGAGATGAAGAATATTCCCTTCGGAGCCATCGCGATGTGGACCCTGGCGGACAAGCTTGCAGCCGGACTCCAGCAACTCATGGCAGGCGCGCGGAAATTCAACCTGAAAGACATCTCACGGCAAGACATCTTTTCCGCCAACAGAGAGGTCGAGAGGGAAACGGGAATACCGTTCATTACGGACGTCCTTGACGAAAGGGCAAAAAAGATCCTCAATTCATAATCCCGGCAAGAGGAAGAAGACCCGAAGAGGGCGGACCTGAGTGGTTCGCCCTCTTTTTTTTCGAATTGTGATCGATGTCATTTTCAACGAATCGCTTCTCATATATATAAAGATAAATAGACGCAGGGAGGGGGTGGCTGGAGTAATGGAGCTGCTGATACGTCCCGGGAAGATAATGGGGAAGACGCGAGGGGGCGTACAAAAAAGGAGGCAATTGCGATGATACGCGAGATCAGGTTCATTGTTACGGGTGAAGTCAGAAAACCCAAATTGGGCGATTGGTTCCTCAATAGAAACAATTCTCCCATATGCGCGGCTCAGGATTTCAACGTCACAAGATTTCCTATACTGAGAATGGAAGTCATAGACGAGGAGGGGATGACTGTTCAGACAACCAGATGTGCAAACATGTAAGTAAACGGACAGTCAGGCCAACGCCCGGGGCAACACCCGGGCGTTGGTGTTTATCCGGTGAACACGAAGTTTGGTTCCGCTGTTGACGGGTCGTGCAGGTCGTTTGGGTCCCGCAGGGCCTGTTCTTGTCTTCATTTGCAGGCATTCAACCTGTCTTTAAATTCCAGGCCGTTTTTAGGGTGGCAATCACCGTTGTTGTCGGTTAATATATCCGCGGAGGCTGCCGGCGCCTATGAAGCTTGACCACATCGGCTTTGTTGTCGAGAGTATCGATAAATTCATCACGGTTTTGAAGAGTATCGGTTTTGCTGACGCCACAAGGCCCGTCCCTGATTACGACAAGAACGTCAATGCCTCCTTTGTGTCTGTCGGGCGGACGGAAGACATCTACCTCGAGGTGCTCGAACCGGTGGACGAGAGGTCGACGGTGTACAATTTCCTGAAAAGGACCGGTGGCGGCCTGCACCACCTCTGCTTCGAAGTCGATGACATCGAAGGGGTCTCGAAGAGACTTGAGGAACAAGGTTTCAAGATGGTTTCGCCGCCAACGGACTGTACGGCCTACGACGAGAACCTGGGTCGCGCCTGCGAGGGAGTGACGAGGATATCCTTCTTCCTTTTACCCGATCGGCTTCTCATTGAGCTTCTCGAAAAAGGCCGCTGAACAGGAGATGACCAGTATGAGTGGAGATGAGGCCGATCGGTTACTCAAGGATTACGTCTTTGCCGCTTCCGTAAACCGGGAAATCATCATGGAATGCGAAGCCATCGGCATACCTCTCAACGAGTTTGCCGAATTGTCCGTCGTCGCAACGCTTGAGATCAGCTTCAGGCTGGGAGTCTAGGTCGGCAGTGCCTCGTTTCGATGAGATCGTGACCGGATCGTCGCGGTAGACTACCGTCTCCGAAGCTTTATCATTCTGTCTGCAAAGAGGGTTCCGTGAACAATAGCAGCGCAAAGCCAGGTATCGTGAACAAGCTCAGGGATTCGGCCTATCTGCAGGTATTCACGAATCGCCGGATGGTGGTGATGGTACTTCTCGGTTTCGCTTCCGGCCTTCCCCTGCCTTTAACCGCGGGGACTCTTCAGGCGTGGTTGACCGTGACGGGCATCGACATAAAGACCATCGGTATCTTCTCCCTCGTGGGACTTCCCTATACGCTCAAGTTTATCTGGTCCCCCTTTATGGACAGGTTCGTTCCGCCATGGCTGGGAAGACGCCGCGGTTGGATCGTTTCCATGCAAGTACTCCTGCTTCTGGGCATCGCCGTCATGGCCCTGACTTCTCCCGGCAGAATGCCTCTTGCACTTGCCGCCATTGCTCTTGGTGTCGCCTTCTTTTCCGCGTCACAGGACATCGTTATCGACGCCTACCGTACAGATGTGCTTCCCCAAAAAGAACGGGGAATCGGCGTGGCAGTCTTCATATTCGGCTACAGGATAGCCATGCTTGTCGCCGGGGCACTGGCCCTCATCATGTCCGACATCATAGGGTGGCAGAAGACCTATTTTTTTATGGCGCTTTTCATGATTTTCGGGATGCTCGGTGCCTTCACCGGGCGGGAGCCGGATCATCACATTATACCGCCCAGGACCATGCAGGAGGCTGTCTGGGGTCCCCTGAAAGATTTCTTTTCACGCAAATCGGCCATCATCATTATCCTCTTCATCATTCTTTACAAACTGGGTGACGCATACGCAGGGGCCCTTTCAACGGCTTTCCTTTTACGGGGCGTGAATTTTACGCCCACTGATGTCGGAACCATAAACAAGGGCATGGGTCTTGTAGCCACCATCGTGGGAGCGCTGTTCGGGGGCACGCTGATGGTAAAGATGGGGCTTTTCAGGTCTCTGTGGTATTTCGGCATACTCCAGATGGTGTCGAACCTTTCCTTCATGGTGCTGGCCATAGTCGGGAAGAGCTATACCGCCATGATCGTTGCCGTCGCCTTTGAAAACCTCGCCGGAGGCATGGGATCGACGGCGTTTGTCGCTTTTGTCATGGCGCTGTGCAACAAGCGTTTCAGTGCCACACAATTTGCCCTTTTGTCGTCGCTCTCCGTCCTGGGGCGCGTCGTCATATCTCCGACATCGGGCTACATCGTGTCCTATGTCGGATGGGCTAATTTCTTCCTCCTTACCACGGTGGCGGCCCTGCCCGGATTGCTTCTTGTACTCTATCTGAAAAGGGAAATTGTCGCCCTGGATGCGGTCAAAACATCCTGATGAAGTCGAACCGGAGAGGACATTTTCCGGTGGGATGTTTTCGATTAAAATTTGTTCATAAAATTCATTGACAGCTTTTTGATACTGTGGGATACTGACAACGAAGTTTCGGAAGTCGCTGTCAGTAGTGATGAATTGCGTTTCGCCCGAGCATCTACACGACACAGTTCCGTTACCTTCAAAAAAATATTAACAAGGAGGGGTTTGGTAAGATGGCAAAAGGAACTGTGAAGTGGTTCAATGAGTCCAAAGGTTTTGGTTTTATCACTCAGGATGACGGTGTGGACGTTTTCGTTCACTACTCAGCAATCCAGGACTCCGGTTTCAAAACCCTTGCGGAAGGCCAGGAAGTCAACTTTGACGTCGTCAAGGGTCCCAAAGGACTTCAGGCGGCAAACGTAACCAAATCATAGGAACGGAACGAAAGGGTCCGGTTCCGGCCGGACCTTCTTCATAATATTCGCTGAATCAACACACTCCGCGGAAAGCCCGAAAGGGGTCTACATCGTTCGGGGTCTGAGCACCACGACCCCGGGCTTTTCTTTTACGTAGTCCTCAAACAATTGATCTATCACCCTGCGAGATGTAGCTGCCGATGAGGCGTGACGCAGGTATACTCCTGTATTCTCCTTGATAACGATCCCGACGTGCGATACATCAAGCCCATCGGTGTCGGTATAAATCCCGGTATAATCGCCATTATGCAATCGATCGACAAGATCCTGATCGATCGTCGTCGAAGGTATGTAGTCCACGGCCCGACTCCGAGTCGGGATGCCTTCAAGGAACAAGCTCCCGTCTGTTTTTCGGTTGAGGGTCTTCGAGCTTTGCCGTGTTCGTTCCTGGCCTAGCATGGCGGTAACATCGCCGACAAGGCGTATGTTAAATTCCTTCCAGTCAGTGAAAAAATGATTGCGGTTGACGTATGAGACGACGCCCTCTCTGTAGCGGATCTCTCTGAGGCGTTTCAGGAATTCGGCGAACGAAGACGCGAGCCGCATGGCCTCGATATAATCGATGAAGGTAAAACAGTCGAGCGCCGCCAGGTTTACGACCAGTTCTTCCGGCGCCCTGTCGCTTCCGATAAGTGTGGATTCTCCATAGGGCGTATCGAGAAAATGGCGTGAAAGAAACGCTATCCGCGAACCCGCGTCATCAATCCCGGAGGCCTGAACAAGCAGTTTGTCGATGCGGGTTTGGGACCAGGTCCCGAGTGTAATCCTGGCTTTTTCATCCACAGGCCGATCCTCCTTTGCAGCCCTGAAAAATGCTTCGGTGACAGCTATTCTATCACAATGTACGTAAGAGTGACAGGCATCGATTCTTGTTCTATTACCAATCCGTGACCATGAAGCCTACGCTGAAACGGTTGACGCTCTTGTTATAATCGAGAAGGCTTTCGCCATAACCGTTGAAGTACTGCACGTAACCGCTGATTCGCTCGATGAGCGGAAAACTCCATTCCAATTGTATCGCGCCCCTGTTGTCCGCGGGTCGTAAGTTGTTGCGCACCATGGCAGCGAGCCTGTGTTTGTTTAAGAAATAGTAACCCCAGAGTTCACCGTATCCGAGATACCTGTCGATGTCGGGGTTGTCGTCATCCTTTGCTTTTTCCGGGATCCTGTACCATGTCTTCAGGAGCAGATTGAATCTGTCCCGTTCGAAGCCGAAGTTTGCAACGATCCGGTTCCAGCTTCGGGACAAGGGCTGGGACCTGCCGTTCGATTGGTGGTTAAGTCCCAGGTTGATTATCCTTCCTTTGAGGCCCAGAAGATCGTAGTCGGTCCGAAAGTTCAGGAGCAACTCGGGCTCGTAATTGGTCTCACGGAAAGGGGCGGAAAATTCCGAGTTGTAGAGTTGCCAGAATGCGAGTTGTGTGTAAGCGAACCAGAGGTCCATATCTTTCCCCAGGATGTCCTCCCAGAGTTTCACCTTGAAGCTTATTTGAAACTTGACCTCCGTATTCTGGGCCTTGGCATTCGGGTCGACGTCAAGGCTTGCATCCATGTTGGGAGAGGTGTTGTATGCCAGCGGAAGAACGTAGTTGGGACGGTATGACCTGATAACGAACCGGTGCGCCCGGTTCGCTTCGTCGAGGTCCCACTGCCTGCTCATAACCGATTGATCCCGTGCTGTTCGATCATCCCCCGCGGGGGAAGCGGTTTTCAGAGATTGTTCCGGTGCCGGGACACCGGAAGGCTGCTGTGTTTTTTGTGTCCTTCTGCCAGCCAGACTGTCGTAACATTCCAGCCTGGCGGTGTCGTCCTCTACCGAAGCGCACTCGGCGATCTTGTCCGCGGCGGCGGCAAGGGCATGAGGTTGTAGGATCACAACCGTCATCGCCGTCAGCAAGACAGCCACGAGTGGTATATACACGGGACGGACATACCCATGTTGCCGCATTTGTCCTCCACTTCTTTTCTTGCTTTCGTAGAAAGACAATAATCTCCTTTGAAGAAAAAAGCAACCGGGACAAACGTTTTCTGGCTTCGGTTAGGGTAAGGTTTGGATCGGCCCGAAACCTGGAAGCTGGAGCCGCTATCTGGTATAATCCCCCATGCGGATGATCCAGGGAGAACCTCGAAAGGCACTGTTCGTGGCGCGCCCCAATCGTTTTGTTGTCCGGTGCATTCTTGACGGAAAGATGACCGACGCTTACCTGCCGAACCCCGGGCGGTTGTGGGAACTTCTTCTTCCCGACGGTCCGCTGTATCTTTCCGAGAATCGAGCGGGTGTAAAATTGCCCTATACCGTTGTGGCCATGGAGAAAGAGGGCACTCCGATTCTTCTCCACACGCACCTGGCGAATGATGTCGCCGCATTTCTCCTCGGCAGCGGCCTGGTGCCGGGACTTGAGGATGTCCGCATAGTAAAGCGGGAGGTTGCCTTCGGCAAAAGCAGGTTTGACTTTCTTCTCGAAAAGGACGGCCGCACGATGGTTTTGGAGATTAAGAATTGCACCCTCTTCAGTGACCGGCTCGCCATGTTCCCCGATGCCGTCACCAGACGGGGAAGCCGTCATCTTGAAGGCCTGATGAGGCTTGCCTCGTCGGGTATCCGGGCGGGTGTCCTTTTCCTGGTTCAGTGGCCTTACGCGCAATACTTCATGCCCGAATATCATACCGACCTTGTGTTTTCCGAGACCTTTCTGAAATGCAGAGACCAGATCTTCCTTGAAGCCCTGGCGCTTAAGTGGAACAGCGACCTTTCGCTTGACCGTGATGTGAGGAAGCTCGTTATTCCCTGGAGGACAATTGAAAGGAAGAGCCGCGACAGGGGGTGTTACATCCTCATTCTGAGACTCGACAATGACGCCGTGGTCATGACGGGAGGCTTGGGAAATGTTCTTTTCAGGAAGGGTTACTATCTGTACGCCGGCTCAGCCAGAAGAGCGCTCACGAAGAGGATGGAGCGCCATGCAAGAAGACGCAAGAATCTCTTCTGGCATATCGACTATCTCCGGGAAAAGGCATCCTTTTGCAGGGCCCTCGCGATCAGGACCGACAGCGATATCGAGTGCGCCCTGGCGGCTGACCTGAAAGGGATATCCCATTGGTCGGTCCCGGGTTTCGGGTGCTCGGATTGCTCTTGTAAGAGCCATCTTTTCGGCGTGGACACGGATCCGTTACATTCGCCTCCTTTTCTCGATGTGCTGTATAATTACCGGATAGGTTCCGTTGAGGGAGAGCTCGATCGTGGAAATGATTGATATCCATACGCACGGTCTTTGTGACTGCGATACCAGGGGGGCTTCTCCCGGGGATTTTCTCAGGATGGCGCGCCTGCAAGGTTCGCTGGGGGTAGGCGCAATTGTTCCGACCATCTTTTCTTCATCAATCGATGAGATGCGGCTCGATATCGGGGCGGCAAAGAAGGCGATGGAATACCAGCGGGAAGACAGGACACCGGCGCCCGGTCTCTCACCCGCGAAGATTCTCGGCGTTCATCTTGAAGGGCCTTTTCTCAATCCTGCACGGGCGGGAGCCCTTGATAAAGGGTCGTTTCTGCCGACAACGATCGCCAGCTGGAAGAGACTTGTCGATGGTTTCGGCGAGGTTGTCAGGATCGTTACCGTCGCTCCCGAACTCACCGGGGCGCCTGGGCTGATCGAGGCCATGGCCGACATGGGTGTCGTCGTCAGCATGGGCCATTCCAACGCGACCTATGACGAGGCCGAAGCAGGGTTTCGGGCGGGTGCCCGGGGCATTACCCATGTTTTTAACGCCATGCGCGGTTTCCATCACCGCGAGCCGGGTATTGCCGGATTCGCTCTCATGAATCCTGAGGTCTATGTCGAGATGATCGCCGATCCCCATCACCTTCATGAAAGGACCATCGAGCTTATCTTCGCGGTTAAAGACCCCGACCGCATCATTATCGTCTCCGATACGGTAAAGGGGTCGGCATCCGGTGATGGGGGAAGAGCGGTTGTGGACACGCGAGGAAAACTCCTTGGGGGTTCCCTTGCCCTTGCAGGGTCGACAAGGCGGCTCGTACAGGTCGGATTCGATCCCGGTCTTGTGGAGCGCGCCGCATATCAGAACCCGGCGAGGTATCTTGGCCTGTGAAGAGTGAGAGGATGGCAACGCATGGCAGGTCTTTCGTAAAACGTTGTAATCACTGGTGGATAACCCTTAATTAACATTGACTATCTCCGACATTTCAATTAGAATATACCCCATATCTTATGTTTGAGAAATTACAGGAAAGATTTGAGTCGACCTTCAAGAAGGTTCGAGGATACGGGAAACTCACCGAAAATAACATAAAGGACACCTTGCGCGAGGTACGGGTGGCGCTCCTTGAGGCCGACGTCAACTTCAAGGTGGCCAAAGATTTCCTCGAGAAGGTCAGGGAAAAGGCGATGGGCGAAGAGGTGCTCACGAGCATCACGCCCGGGCAGCAGTTTGTCAAGATCGTTTATGACGAGCTTTGCGAGGTGCTGGGGAGCGCCAACAAACCCCTGGACGTTGCGGCGGCCCCGCCCGTACCGGTCATGCTTATCGGTTTGCAGGGGTCCGGCAAAACCACAACCTCCGCAAAGCTTGCGATCCACCTTCGCAAAATGGGGCGCCGGCCGCTCCTCGTTCCTTCGGACATCTACCGGCCGGCAGCCATAGATCAGCTTGTTGCGCTGGGAAAACAGATCAATGTCGAGGCCTTCACCATGGATGTGGTCAAGGACCCGGTAACGATCTGCAAAGAGGCAAAGATATATGCCATGAGACATGGCTATGACACGGTGATTGTCGACACCGCGGGCCGTCTGCACATTGACGACAAGATGGTTGGCGAACTCGTCGAGCAAAAAAGGGTCCTCAATCCGAAGGAGACGCTCCTTGTCCTTGACGCGATGACGGGCCAGGACGCGGTGAGCATAGCCACCGTTTTTAACGAAAAACTGGGTATAGACGGCATAATCCTTACAAAGCTCGACGGTGATACACGCGGCGGCGCGGCCATATCCATCAAGGCGGTAACGGGCAAGCCCATCAAATTCATCGGCGTAGGCGAAAAACTGGATGCCCTTGAACCCTTCTTCCCTGACAGAATGGCATCCCGGATACTTGGCATGGGCGATGTCGTTTCCCTTGTCGAAAAGGCCCAGGATGTCTTCGACGAGAAACAGGCCCGCGAGCTCGAGCGCAAGTTCCGCAAGGACGAATTCACCCTCGAGGATTTTCGCGACCAGATCCGGCAGATGAAGAAACTCGGGTCGCTGGAATCGATCATAGGCATGATTCCCGGCATGAACAAGTTCAAAGGTGCGATCAATTTCACCGAGGCTGAAAAGGACATCAAGAAGACGGAAGCGATCATCAACTCAATGACGTCGAAGGAAAGGGCCAAGGCTGGAATTATAGACGGAAGCAGGCGGATTCGCATCGCGAAAGGGAGCGGGACGCAGGTGCAGGATGTTAATGAACTTTTGAAAAAATACATGGAAACGAAAAAGATGCTGAAGAAATTTACGAAGGGAGGCGCAAAAGGCCTCCAAAGACAACTTTTCAATAGATAAGGAGGTAGGTTTTGGCTGTAAAATTCAGGTTGTCGAGGTTTGGTGCAAAGAAGAAACCGTTTTATCGCATTGTCGTGGCCGATGAACGTTCACCCAGAGATGGGAGGTTCATCGACAAGGTCGGGTTCTATGACCCGTTGAAGAACCCTGCCGAGATAAGCCTCGACAAAGAAAAGATTAAAACGTGGTACGAAAAAGGGGTAAGGCCCACGAGGACCGTTGAAAGTCTGTTCAAGAGAGAGGGGGTTCTGAAGGAGCTTTCATAAAACGAACGGAGGTGGATCGTGTTGAAAGAGTTGATCGAGTATATTGCAAAGGCGTTGGTTGACAGTCCTGATCTTGTGAGGGTCTCCGAGATTGAGGGGGAAAAGACTTCTGTTATTGAGCTCAATGTTGCCAAAGATGATCTTGGGAAGGTCATCGGGAAACAGGGCAGAACCGCTCGGGCCATGAGGACGATCTTGAGTGCGGCCTCGACAAAAGTTAAGAAGAGAGCGGTCCTCGAGATTATTGAATAATGAAATGGATCCCTGTCGGCCGTGTCGTGTCGACATCCGGCATACGGGGTGAGGTAAAGTTTTACTATTACAACGAGGTGAAGGAAGGGTTTCTCGACTACACCTCGTTGTTTGCCCTTAAAGGCGATGAATATATCGAACTGAAGCCCGAGGGGGCAAGTTACAGGAAGCATTTCTTTTATCTCTCATTTCGTGGGCTTTCAACCGTTGAGGAGGTCTCCTTCCTGGTGACAAAAGAGCTTTTTGTCCGGGAAGCTGACCTCCGTCCCGTAGAGGACGGCGAGTACTACGAGTACCAGTTGATCGGGCTCCAGGTAATAAACGCGGAAGGGGTATCGCTCGGAAAGGTCGGATCGGTGATGCATACCGGCGCGAATGATATCCTGGTTGTTGAAGGGGAAAGGGACATGATGATTCCCATGGTTGAGGGATTCATCATTGATATAGACGTGGGTCGCGGTACGGTCCGCGTCGACATCGAGGGACTTGTTGTATGATCTTTTCAATTCTCACGCTCTTCCCGGGGATCTTTTCATCGCCCCTCAAAGAGAGCATACTTGGCAAGGCAGCCGAAAAGGGGCTTGTCAGTTTCAACATCATCAATATACGGGATTTTGCCGACGATCCCCATCGGTGTTGCGACGATACGCCTTATGGCGGCGGGCCGGGAATGGTCATGAAGGTGGAACCCATCTACCGGGCTATACAACACGTGACTGAGGTTCACGGCAGGGCGAAGTTTGTCCTGCTGACACCACAGGGGCGGCCCTTTGATCAATTCACCGCGGAGCGCTTCGCAAGGTCGCCCCATATCTGCCTGATATGCGGTCGTTACGAAGGCGTCGATGAACGCGTGCTCGACCATGTCGATGAAGAGATATCGGTGGGCGACTATGTCACGTCCGGCGGCGAGTTTCCGGCGCTTGTTCTTATCGATGCCGTGTCCCGCTTTGTGCCCGGGGTTCTCGGGAACGACGAATCGGTTTTTGCGGAGAGTTTCAGAGAGCCTCTTCTGGAATATCCCCAATATACACGGCCGGAGAATTTTATGGGCAACGCCGTGCCGCCCGTCCTGCTGTCGGGAAACCACGAGGAAATACGGAAGTGGAGGCGCAAAGAGGCCATCAGGAAGACAGTCCTCAAACGCTCCGATCTGCTCAACCGTTTTCAACCCGGCGAGGAGGACCGCAAATTTATGAGAGAGGTCATGGAGGAGTTCCCTGAATAATGTAAGTATCGGGGTTATTCACTATCCCGTCTACGATAAACGCGGGGATGTCGTGGCGACGAGCCTGACAAACCTGGAAATACATGATATGGCAAGAACCTGCATGACTTTTGGCATAGACCTGTGCTATATTGTGTCACCTCTCGCCCGACAGCGGGAGATAGCAGAAAAGCTGATCCATCACTGGATACACGGATACGGGGCGAAATACAATCCCGCACGGGGTGAAGCCCTTAAAAAAGTGAGGATCAAACCGGACATCGACGCGGTGCTCGACGACTTCGGTGGCAACCCCAGACCGTTTGTCGTGGGTACATCCTCCCGTACGAGGGAGGGAAAAATGATGTCCAGCGACGATTTCCATGATTTCGTCATGAAGGGGCAGCAACCGGCTCTCGTGCTCTTTGGAACGGGTTGGGGCCTTACGGAGGAAGTGGTGGATCGTTGCGATAGAATGCTTGAACCCATCAGTGGCGCAGGCGATTACAATCATCTTTCCCTGCGTGTTGCACTGGGTATTATACTGGATAGAATTTTTAGTCAAAGAGGAGGACACCATGAATGAAATGGTCGATCTGCTTGAAAAAGAGCATATGAGACTCGACCTCCCTGAGGTCGGCATAGGCGATAACGTAAAGGTCTACACCAGGATTTTTGAAGGCGACAAAGAAAGGATCCAGATATTCGAGGGCGTTGTTATTCGCGCGAGAGGCGGAAACACGCGTGCGACCTTCACGGTTCGTAAGGTGTCCTACGGTGTGGGCGTCGAGAAGACGTTTCCCGTCCATTCCCCGCTCATCGACAGGATAGAAAGGGTCAGTAAGAGCAAGATCAGACGGTCGAAGCTCTACTATCTGCGCAACCTCAGAGGAAAAGCGGCTAAGCTCAAAGAAAAAAGGGATTAGCAGAAGAACGATGATCTGCCGGCTGACAGGTCTCGTGGGAGGAATAGATGAGGCCGGACGGGGTCCGCTCGCCGGGCCGGTAGTCTCGTCCTGCGTGATCTGGGAGAAAGTGCCGGAAACGAAGAACGGTGTGACCGACTCGAAGCTCCTGACGGAAAAGAAGCGGGTCGGTCTTTTTTCGTGGATCACAGACCATGCGCTGAGTGTCGGGATAGGCATGGCGAGCAATGAAGAGATTGATGCCATGAATATCCTCAACGCCACCATTCTCGCCATGGAGCGCGCTCTGGAAGCAGCGGGGCTGGATCCCGACGTCCTGCTCATCGATGGCAATCGCGGACTTAAGAACTACCCGAGGGCTCGCCCCATTGTCCGCGGGGACCGCAAGTGTTTTTTCATGGCAAGCGCCTCCATTATAGCCAAGGTTGTCCGTGACAGGGCCATGTATGCGTACGACCGGATCTATCCGCACTATAACTTCAAGCAGAATAAAGGCTACCCTACAGGAGAGCACAGGGCTGCAATCGAGGAATTCGGGATCACCCCGATCCATCGGAGGACCTTCAGGGGAGTAAAGGAGTATTGTGCCCGATAAACGTGTGACTGGACAGGAAGGAGAAGATCGGGCGGCGATTGTCCTGAAAAAGGAAGGCTACCGGATCATCGCCACCAACTTCAGAAGTCCCTTTGGAGAAATCGATATCATCGCCGAGGAAGACGGCTGCCTTGTCTTCGTTGAGGTCAAAAGACGCAAGGGTCGCACTTTCGGCACTTCTTTCGAAGCCATCGACGCCCGCAAGAAAAGGCACATCATACTTTCCGCCCAGGTATATCTCAAGACGAACCGGAGCCTTGGCAGAAGGGTGCGTTTCGATGTTGTAGGAATCGATGGTGACGAGGTGAGGCTGATCAGGCATGCCTTCGGAGAAGAAAAGGGATGAGAGAGACAGTGATTGACGAGAAGATCATGGAGCTTCTCGCAGCGGTGCGTGACGGGTTGATTTCGGTTGATCAAGCCTATGAGACGTTCAAGGATATCCCCTATGACGATCTGGAACATACAAAGGTCGATCATCATCGTCTGCTCCGGAAAGGCGTTCAGGAGGTTGTTTTCGGCGAAGGCAAGAGCCTTTCCCAGCTTTTTGACATCGTCGGCTCTTTCAGGCGAAAGGATCTCGATGTGCTGGTGACCCGAATAGACACCGCAACGGGGGATGCTTTGACCGGCAGGTTCCCGGAAGGAACATACAGCAACGAAGCGCGGTGTTTTTTCGTTCGTAAGGCAGAGGCGCCGCAAGGCAAGGGGATGGTCCTGGTAATATCGGCCGGGACGAGCGATGTCAGGGTTGCCGAGGAGGCATTCGTAACATCGACGTTTTTTGGCAACGATACGGAAAAACTTTATGATGTGGGGGTGGCAGGGATTCACCGGCTGTTTCAGAATCTGGCCGTTGTAAAAAGGGCCCGCGTCATTATCGTAGCGGCCGGCATGGAAGGGGCTCTCCCGTCCATTGTGGCCGGCGTTGTGGGTGTTCCTGTAATTGCCGTTCCCACGAGCGTCGGATACGGGGCGAGCTTTGCAGGATTGACCGCTCTTCTCGCAATGCTCAATTCCTGCTCCACGGTGGGCGTCTTCAACATAGACAACGGTTTCGGTGCGGCATACTTTGCAACACTTATAAACAGGTTATGAAGATACTTTACATAGACCCCGTTTTCGGGATGAGCGGCGACATGATGATCAGCGCCCTCATCGATGCCGGAGTCCCCTTCGAGGGCCTCGAAAGACTCCTCGGGAAGATACCCCCCGAGGTGCCGTCGATACGGCCCGTTCGACTCACGCAGGGTGTGATCAGCGGCATTCACCTCGAAATAGGCCCTTCGGCCAGGCATCTGACCATAGCCGAAATGGAACAGGTCCTGACCGGTATCGATACCGAAAAACCCGTGAAAGATGACGCGATGGGCATGCTTTCCATCATTGTGGCAGCGGAATCAAAGATCCATGACATCTCCCGCGACAGACTCCATCTTCATGAACTCTCACATATCGACACCGTCATAGATCTCCTCTGCGTCGCGTACGGCATACGTTTTCTTGCCGCGGACAAGGTTTTTTGCGGACCCGTGCCGTGCGGCAGCGGAACGATCACCACGTCCCACGGGTCGATCCCCAACCCGCCCCCGGTGACATTGGAGATACTTCGCGGCCATCAGCTCGTCTTTTACGAGGATACCCTCGAGCTTACCACCCCGACGGGTGCCGCCATCGCCGCCTATTATGCACAAAAGGAAGGGAAGGCCCCCGCGTTCAGGACCGTTCGCGAAGGCTACGGCGTCGGGACGTACGAGTCTTCGCGGCCCGATGTCCTGAGGGTCTTTGTCGGTGAGTCGGATGAACTGCCGTACGACGAGGATGTAGAGGTCATCGAGGCGGACATCGATGATATGGAAATGGAATACGTCGGTGCAGTCGCCGAAAGGATCCGTGCCGCCGGCGCCCTTGATGTCCTTTTCTTCCCCGTTTCGATGAAAAAGGGCAGGATGGGCCTGAGGCTCAGCGTCACAACAGAACGGCGCGAATTCGAGAAGATAGTCGAGATCATATTTGCAGAAACAACTACATTCGGCATGCGTTTTCGCGGCAGCAGAAGGCGCGTACTGAGACGGGAAGAGGTTGCCATACCGACGTCCCGGGGCCCGGTTCGGATAAAAATGGGTTTTGACGCGCGAGGCGGACTCGTCAAGACGCACATTGAATTCGAAGACGTAAGATCGATAGCCGACGCGACGGGCATTCCGTACCGGGAAGCCCTGGAGATGGTCCGGCGGGAGATAGAGGCCTTTGTGGAGGGTCCCGAATTCTGAGGTTCCGCCCTCTACCCGGAGTTTTTCAAATAGAACCGGATGTCTTTAATCGAGTCTTTTTGGAGAGTTTCTTCTATTTTGTTCTGGATATCGATCTTCATGTATCTTAACTGGGTGAGCCAGACGGGGTCATCAACCTCGACATAAAGGATCCCCCTGTCGATCCGTACCGGCTGACAGTGCGCCGCCATCTTCTCCCCCGCAATCTTTCCCCAGATCGAAAAGACCTTGATCGATTCGAGATCGTTGATACGATACCCTTTCAGAACCTTGGCGAGGGTTTTTTGAAGGGAAATGAATGCCATCTACGCCGTTTCTTCTATACGGGGGAAGACGGGAGGTATCTTGTCGATAGGGGCTATATCCGAAGGGGTATAGAACCGCATTTCTTCTTCGAGACTGCACGCCTCGATCTGCCTGCCTATGCCCAGGGCCTTCCAGATATGCTGAGATTTTACGGGCATGAAAGGATAGAGGAGGACCGCGGCGACGCGTATGCCGTTCCAGAGATTGAACATGACCGTCTTGACTCGCTCGTCACCTTCTTTTGCCAGCCTCCACGGCGCTTCGGAATCTATGTACTTGTTGAGGATGGAGATTATTTCGAAGACGCTCTGTAGCGCCTTGTGAAAGGCGAAGATATCCATCTCTTTCTGATATTCGGCTATGAGCTTCATAGCCGCCTCTTCGACGTGGTCGTCCATACCGCCCTTCTTCTCGGGGTTCTCTATCTTTCCCGCGAGGAACTTGCCGATCATGGTCACAGTGCGGCTCGTCAGGTTGCCGAAGTCGTTCGCCAGGTCGCCGTTGATGCGATGAACGATGGCATGTTTCGAAAAATCTCCGTCAAGTCCGAAGGGGACTTCACGGAAGAGGAAGAAACGGAATTCATCGACGCCATACTCCTTGACCACCTCGTGGGGGTCGACCACGTTGCCCAGCGATTTGGACATCTTCTGACCTTCTATGGTCCACCAACCATGAGCGAAGACATGTTTGGGGGGTTCCAGCCCATAGGACATGAGGAAGCTGGGCCAGTAAACGGCGTGAAACCTCAGGATGTCCTTGCCGATGAGGTGGGCGTCGCAGGGCCAGAAGGACTTGAATTCTTCCTCGTCTTCAAGAAAGCCGATGCCCGTCAGGTAGTTGGTCAGCGCGTCGAACCATACATACACGATGTGCCGGTCGTGCGCGGGTACCGGTATTCCCCAGCTGAAGCTTGTTCTGCTTACAGACAGGTCGCGAAGGCCTCCCTTTATGAAACTCGCCACTTCGTTGTAACGTATCTCGGGCATGATGAAATCGCGGTGCTGTTCAAGGAGGTCGAGCAGGGGCTGCGTGTACCGGGAGAGGCGGAAGAAGTAACTCTCTTCTTTAAGCTTTTCAGGTTTGCGCAGGCAGTCGGGACACAGGCCGTCCTTGAGCTGCAGTTCCGTGTAATACCCCTCGCAGGGTACGCAGTACCAGTCTTCATATTCGCCGAGATAGATGTCGCCTTTTTCCCGCACCTTCTCGAAGATGTGCTGGACTACTTTTCTGTGGCGTTCCTCCGTTGTCCTGACAAACCCCGTGTTTGATATGTTGAGGACCTTCCAGAGATCGGTAAAACGATTGACCATGACGTCGGCATGTTCCCTGGGATGGATGCCTGAAAGCGCTGCTGCTTTCTCAACCTTCTGTCCGTGTTCATCCGTTCCTGTCAGAAAAAAGACCCGGTAGCCCCCGAGTCTCTTGTAGCGTGCCATAACGTCCGCCGCTATGGTTGTGTAAGCGTGGCCGATATGGGGGACGTCATTGATATAATAGATCGGTGTTGTAATATAGTATTTTTTGTCCATGATAGGATCTCCAAAAGCGAATAACCAAAGACCGGATTACGATAACCAAATTAAACTTACAATAACAAACTGCCAATATCAAGAACCAACGACCGCTATATTCGGCTCATTCGATCACCGGACCGTGTCACTGGTTGTTGCCTTTTTTCTGGCCGTTGTTATTCCTTGGTCTGTTGTGGTCACGGGAGGTATGTTGTCTTTCTTTTCCCGGCGCCCGGGGACTATCGTTCCTGGGTCTGTTCTGCTCGTGATTCGGTTGCTTTTCCCCGGGCTGTCCCCTGTCGCTGTCATTTTTCGGTTTGCTCTTGTCGCCGGGATTTGCCGGCTGGTTGCCCTTCGGCTGTTCCAGTGCCGACACGTCCTTGAGGGGGAGCGTTATCTCTTTGCCCTCATCGAGCTGAACGGACACGGTTGCATTGAGCGCATTGTGCTTCACCACCTTGCCTTCGCCCTGGGGGGTTTGAACCCGTTTCCCAATCCTCGGGAAGTTTTTCTTCAGCATGAGATACGTCTCGTATTCATAGGCCAGGCAGCACATGAGCCTTCCGCAGATACCTGATATCTTCGAGGGGTTGAGCGCAAGGCCCTGTTCCTTCACCATTTTGATGGAGACGATGGAGAAATTATTGAGGAACCGTCGGCAGCATACCGTATTGCCGCAGTTGCCGAGGCCTCCCACGATCTTTGCCTCGTCGCGGACACCGACCTGCCTCAACTCGATCCGGATCTTGAATTCCTTGGCAAGTTCCTTGACCAGTTCCCGGAAATCGACCCTGTTCTCGGAGATGAAATAGAAGAGGAGCTTTGTGCCGCCGAAGAGATATTCGGTGGAAAGGAGCTTCATGGGAAGGGCCATTTCGTCGATCTTTCTCTTGCAGAAATCGAAGGCGTACTTCTCTTTTTCCTTCAGGAGATAATGGTCCAGAATCTCCTGCTCGGTGGCCTTTCTGGCTATCTTCCCCAGGTCCTCTCTGGCCGTGTCCGCCGGCTCGGAGACCACGGTACCCAGGCAAGTCCCCTTGTCAAGTTCACTGATGACGCAGTCGCCTATTTTTATATCATCGGCGGCTTCCAGCTCAAGGACGCCAGTCAGCCTGTCGATATTTACGTAACAACTTTTCATTGCCTATTCCCTCGTAACATGGATAAGAAGATTTTCAAATATCAGCCAACGGTTAACATTATACCTCATTACGCGGACGGTTTCCTGTATTCTTTTTATCGAGTCTTCCACCCAGGCGGGATCGCCGTGTGTGTCATCGAGAATATCCTCGAGGTCGGTGTTGGTGATGAACGAAGCCTCGCCGGCGACCATCTTCACGAAGAGATCTCTGAAAAAGGACAAAAGAAAAGTCAGGTACATGGAAGCACTCCTGTCCGTCGCGGATGCCCTCTCGGCAAGCGACGAGGCGAGGACGAAACCCCCGGTTTTTTTTGAGAGGGCCTGTGCGAGCTTAATTCTCAGGGAGAAATTGCCCTCGTCCAGCCAGAAAAGACCGCTTCCGATACTTCCGAAGGAGATGGATGAGAGAAGCTGCGCCCGGGCGGGATCGATGTCGGCCCTGTGGGAAAAGTATTCTCCGAGCTGTTCGCTTGAGAGCGGGGAAAAGGCTACGCGGGTGCAGCGCGACCGTATTGTCAGAGGGATTTCGCGCTCGGAGGATGTGATGACGAAGAAATGGTTGTGCGGCGGAGGTTCTTCGAGCGTTTTCAAGAGGGCGTTTGCCGCTTCGGTGGTCATAGCTTCGGCGTTGTCGATTATGATCACCCGCTTGTCCTGCTCGAAGGGGTGTTCGGATACCTCCTTCGCAATCATTCGGGAGTCGTCAATGCCGATTGACCCTTCGTTTTGAATGATGACCAGATCGGGATGGCTTCCCCGGTCCAGTTTCGTGCAGGGGCGACATTGGCCGCAACCGGTCCCGGTTTGACAGAAAAGGTTCCGGGTGAATTCCAGGGCCGTTCTTTTCTTGCCGATGCCTTCCTGGCCGCAGAACAGAAAGGCGTGAGGGATGTTGCCGCGCTCCATGAGGGATTTCAGGAAACGCTTCTGCCTCTCGTGGCCGATGATGTCCTCAAACGCCATAGCTCTTCAGGACGTTGCTTACCTTTACCCTGACGATTTCATGGATTGCTTCAACCTTGAGGGAACCATCGATGATGAAGAATCTCTTGGCATCTTCCCTGGCGAGTTTTTCGTAAGCCTTTTTCACCCTTTGATGAAAGGATAGCTCTTCCTGTTCTATCCTGTCCATGGGGGATGACGCAGCCTTGCGTTTAAGCCCTCTTTCGGCGGTCACGTTCAGGAGTATCGTCAGATTGGGCCGGATGCCCTTGGTGACGAGCCGGTTCAGCGTTTCGATGACACCGAGGTCGATCTTCCTGCCGTAGCCCTGGTACGCGTACGTAGCATCGACGAACCTGTCGCAGAGGACGACCTTGCCGTCCTGGAGTGCAGGGAGGATGACCTCGTCCACGTGCTGTGCCCGCATTGCCATGAAAACGAGAAGCTCCGACAATGCTTTGACCTCCATGCCCTTTTGCAGAAGGACTTCCCGCAGGGCTTCGCCGAACCCGGTACCGCCCGGCTCGCGCGTTTGCATCACGGAATAACCGTTGCCGGTGAGATAATCGCTCAGGAGTTCGATCTGTGTTGTCTTGCCGCTCCCCTCGATGCCTTCAAAGGTGATTAGCATAAGGCTCCTATTTTTGTACGCGCTCGATGTATTGGCCCGTTCTCGTGTCGACCCTGACAGTATCGCCCTCCTCGACAAAGAGAGGGACTTGCACGGTGTACCCTGTTTCGAGGACGGCCGGTTTTGTGGCATTCTGGGCCGTGTCGCCCTTGATGCCGGGTTCCGTCTGGGTGATCGTGAGATTGACAAAGTTCTGGATATCGACGCCGATCGTTCTGCCTTTGTAAAAGAGGACGGTTATGACCATGCTTTCCTTGAGGTAGTTCTTCGTGTCGCCCAGACTGGTCTCTTCAATGTAGATCTGATCGTACGTTGCTTCATCCATGAAATGGTAGTTGGTGCCTTCCTTATAAAGGAACTGCATCTGTTTTTCTTCGACGTCGGGGACCTCGGCCTTGTCTCCAGACCGGAAGGTCTTGTCGAGGACGTTGCCGGTAATGAGACTTTTCATGCGTGTCCTTACGAACGCTCCACCCTTGCCGGGCTTTACGTGCTGAAAATCGACAATCGTGAATGGCTCGTTATCCTGAAGAATTCTGAGACCTTTCCTGAATTCTGTTGTATCGACGATCATTTGTTTCCTCCTGGGTTGACAAAAACTTCCGCCCGGGCCTGTAAAGTGATCTACATCTTCATCATGTCTTTTCTGATGTGAGTAAGAACCCGCGGTCTGTCTTCTGTTATTAGTACCATATCTTCAAGCCTGACGCCACCGATATTCGGCAGGTAGATGCCGGGTTCAATGGTGATGACCATGTTCTCTTCCAGTATTCCCGCTGCCACGCTGTTAACCCCCGGGGCCTCGTGAACGGCAATCCCGACGCCGTGGCCGACACCGTGACGAAAATACTCACCGTAGCCGTGCTCCTCGATATATCCCCTGACAATGTTATCGAGCTGTTTGACAGTCATGCCGGCTCTCGTCTTTTCGATGCCCAGTTTACGGGCGTCGTTGACAATGGCGTATATCTCGGCAAGCGTGTCGGGGATCTCCCCGAGACAGACGGTGACCGTCTCGTCGCTGCAATAACCGGCCACTGCGGCGCCGTAATCGATTATCACGGTCTCACCTTTTTTGAGTTTCTTTGAAGAAGGTTCCGCGTGGGGGAGGGCCCCCCGGGGACCGGAAGCGACAATGGTGTCAAATGAAGGCCCCGTGGCGCCTCGCTTGCACATAGCGTAGTCCAGTTCGTCGGCTATTTCCTTTTCTGTCTTTCCTGGTCTTACTAAATCCAGGATATCGGTAAAGGCATCCGTTGCCGTCGCGATTGCATCCATGATGGCGGAGATCTCTTCAGGTTCCTTGATCTTCCGAATTTCTTCCATCGCGTTGTTCATGGGAACGAGGCTGATACCGGGAAGGTTTTCGGCCCAGGTCTTGAAGACGTTGTAGGGGACATGTGCGCCGTCGAAACCGAGTATTGAGACCTTGTACCTCGTGCACAGTTCATAAAGGGAATCCCGTCTCGGTTTCATCTCCTCTATAAGGATGTCGCGCGTCACCTCCTTCGCATGAGTGACGTAGCGAAAATCGACGATGAGGACGACATCGCCCCGTGTTACAAAGAGGGTCCCCTCGGAGCCTCTGAAACCGGTAAGGTAGAAGATATTGTCCATACCTTTGAGCGCGCAACCGTCGAGGCCGGACTCCACGAGGAGGCTCTGAACCCTTTCTATCCGTGATTGACGTGTCGTTACCATAATTTCGTTTTCAGTACTTTGCCCAGGATTCCGGATTTCTTGCCGCCGGCAGCCTTCCATTCCTTCTTCAGGCCGGCAAGACGTTTCTTGTAGACCTCATTATGGGGTTCCCTTTTTACCAGCTCGACATAGATTTCGATGGATTTCTCGATGTACCCCTGTTCGAGATAAATATCAGCCAGCGTCACAGACACCATGACAGGTTTCTCCATATAGGGATAAATATATGATTATATTGAATAAAAAGCAAGAAAATAAAGAGGGGTTATGGGTAATTAGGTTATGGGTAATAGGAAGGAATGGTCCACACCCATGGTTCTAGATTTTTCCCGGAACCCATTACCTATGACCCATAACCTGTCCTCATTTCATAGAACACCCCGTGCTTGACCCCCGCGATCAGGCCCTCCGTGATGCCGGTGCTCTCCATGATCTTTTCCATGAGTACGGCGGCCATGTGGCGGTGGCGGCAGGAGTCGTACTTGTTGAGGACTATGGTGCGCTTAAGGCCGGCGGTGCCTTTGAGGAGTGCATCGTCGGAGAATAGACGCACGAAGACGTCGGGGTATACCAGCCGGGGCGGCTCGGCACCCGTTCGGCGGCAGAACAGTTCATGACGGAATACCACATCCCGGAAGGGCTGGAACAGTGCATCGAGCCCCGCGATGATGAAGACTTTTTCGGAAAAAGGGGGTATGACCGGTTCATAGTCCGCCGGGTACTTGAGGGGGCGGCCTTTTGCTCCGTCGGCCTCTACGAGAACTACGTCGAAATCATTGCCGAGGGCTTCAACCTCTTCAATAGAGAGCCCCGTAAGTTTGCCGCCCTCGATTGTTTTTCCGACGTGTGTGACGGAGCTCCCGGCTGTGGCGTTTGCCCGATCGTCGAAGAGCGTAAGGGGCGTGGCGGCCATTATCTTTGTCGTCGTCGTGATGGCGACAGAGCGTTGCCGTGCCAGGCAGGCGCTCGCAAGAGCTTCACTGAGGCTTGTTTTTCCGCCGCCTCCCACGAAAGAGGCGAACTTCACGCCCTCGATGAGGCGGCAGGGGTCACTCGTCCTTTGAATATGCCACATAGGGGAGGCTCTTTATGCGCTTTACGAGGGCCAGGACACGTTCCTTGTCGCGCTCTTCGACATAGAGAGACGCGTACCCTTTCTGAAGGATAAAGAGGCCGTCGTAGGCGGTATCCCGGTGTTCCTTGATGGTGTACGGTATGGCATCTTTATCGAGGGCATCCTTGATCATGTCCATTTCAAAGATGCTCTCGATAGTATGGATGTTTATCTGCTTATTTCGGTCCATTTGCGGCGGGGGCGGGTCTTGTGATGGATCCCCTGTCAGCGGGACCGACCCAGACTTCCAGTTCCGTTTGAAATGCGCCGCGGGATATCTTGATGTTGCATGTCCTGTCATCCTTCATGTAATTCAGAACGGTATCCTTGTACCTGAAACTGTTGATATATCTCCAGCCGTTCTTGGACATGTTGACCTTGAAATAATTTTCGAGGGACGCGGGGTCTACGTTGCCGGTGAAAACAATGACCCCTGCCTTGACGGTGGGTGTCTCATAAACGAAGCTGCGCTCGTTGACGATCTGGACTTCCGCAGGGACCGGAACATCGGGAAACCCGTGAAAGGTCTGGTTGTAGGCCTGGCCTTTGGCCGGCGGCGCAGGTTCATCCTTCTTCTGAAAAGCGGCACATCCCGCACAGATCAGGGAAAGCGCAAAACACAGGACGATTATCTTTCTCATACGTTTCCTCCCTTGTTGTCTCTTTCAAGATACGCATACGCGCTATGGTTGTGTATGCTCTCAAAGTTTTCAGCCTCGATCGCGAACCAACGGACGTTCGCATCTTCTGATAACCTTTCAGCTATGTCCCTTACGACATCCTCGACAAACTTCGGATTGTCGAAGGCGTGCTCCGTTATGAATTTTTCATCTTCCCGCTTAAGGATAGAGTAAATGTCGCTGCTCGCGCTTTGTTCGACGATGCTGATGAGGTCCTCGATCCAGAAGAATCTTTTTGTGTTTACCTCTACCCGGGTAATTCCTCTCTGATTGTGTGCGCCCCTTTCGCTGATCTCCCTGGAGCAGGGACAAAGCGTATTGATGGGCACGGACACGAAGACGACGAATTCCGTCATGGCGTTGTGGGCTCCCATGGAGCCCTTGAAACCGCATTGGTACTCCATGTAACTCGGGGTTTTCGAGACCGGCGCCTCTTTCTTGATGAAATAAGGGAAAGAAACGGCCATATGCGCGGCTTCCGCGTCAAGCCTTACTTTCATTTCCTTCAGGATATCGGGGAAATTCTTCATGTTGATCATGTTTTTGTATTCATGGAGAATCTCGACGAACCTGCTCATGTGGGTTCCCTTGTAGTGGTGGGGCAGGTTCACGTACATGTCGATGGTGGCGACGGTATTCTGATGACCGTTGGCCCTGTCAAGGACGACGATGGGGTACTTGACGTTCTTGACCCCGACCTTGTCTATTTCAATCTCGCGGCTGTCGTGCATATTCTGGACGTCGGCCATTTTTCGTCTATCGTTCATAGGATGCATAGGCCCTTTCCGATTCCCAGACCCGGACTTCCCGGACCGATACGTGGTCCTGGCCCATGCGCTTTTCCATTTCGGTGAAAATATACATGGCGATGTATTCGGCCGAGCTGGCCCGTTCGCTGAAGAATGGTATGTCGTTGATATATTTGTGATCGAGGACATCGAGAACATTCTGCAAATGCCCTTTGATCGTGTGAAAATCAACGAGCATTCCGTCGTCAGCCAGAGTGTCTCCCGAGACGAAGACCTCCACGGCAAAATTGTGTCCGTGCAGTTCCTCGCATTTGCCCTTATATCCCACAAGGCGGTGCGCGGCCGCAAAAGAATCCTTCACGCAAAGTGTAAACATGCAATAATCTATCGTCTGGAGGGGGGAAAGTCAAGAAAGACAGGGACTAGGGATCAGGGACTAGGGATCAGGGACTAGGGATCAGGGACTAGGGATCAGGGATCAGGGACTAGGGATTGGGGATTGGGGATTGGGGATTGGGTGCAGTGCGAAGATGAACCGTTTCAGTCTCTATCATATAACTTCCTATGTGTCTCCTGTCATTCGGGTGCAGGCCGGAAGCCGGGAAAGATTATGGACAAGGAATTGTCGGGCGAAGGAACATCCAAGTGTCCTCTTTAAACACTGTATGGTGCTCTGCAGACAGGTACTTCCTGCTGCATCGAGGGAAATAAAAAAAGGCAAAGGCGGGAATGCCTTTGCCCTGATCTTTCTCTATTCTCTGATCCCTAGTCCCTGGCCGCTGCCTTCTTCACTGCCTTTCTTATTACTACATATCCCTTTGAAGGACCGGGGATGGCGCCTTCGATGAGAAGGAGGTTGGTGTCGCCGCGGACGTCGATGACCTTCAGGCTCTGGACCGTAACCGTCTTCGCACCCATGTGCCCAGGCATCTTCGTACCTTTGAAGGTCCGCCCGGGAGTCATGTTCTGACCGATGGAACCGCCGTGCCTGAAGGCCTCATGAGAACCGTGGGTTGCCGGAGCGCCGGCGAAGCCGTGACGTTTCATGACTCCGGCGAAGCCTTTGCCTTTGGATGTTCCCGTAATATCGACGAAATCTCCGGGCTCAAAGATGTCCACGGAGTAAATGGCGCCCACTTCGTTTGTCTCGAGGTCTTCCGGTGCGACCTTGAACTCTTTGAGGACCCGGGTTGGCGTGACGTTCGCTTTCTTGAAATGTCCCGCATCGGGTTTGTTGACCCTCTGGACCTTTATAACTTCGTCAAAACCTACTTGAACCGCATTGTAACCTTCCCTGTCAGCAGTTTTTTTCTGGACCACGTAGCATGGACCGGCTTTTATGACCGTAACGGGAATGACGTTCCCGTGTTCGTCGAATATCTGCGACATACCGAGTTTCTTTCCTATAAGACCTAATGCCATGGTAGACACCTCCGAAAAATTGTAACATGATAGTCGAAAACTCCCCGAAAGTCAAGATGAATTCCGTTGACGGCCTCCTCGATGGGGTGAAGGGTGAGGTTTCGAGCAGTGAAAATATAAAAAAAGCTTAATTGATAATCTTTTATGCCGAAAAGCCCAATATACGACTATGACAAACGCCATGCCAAGAGAGCAGTTGATCAACCGTGCCAGTGAAATCAAGGTGATTCCGACACTGGGCGGCGTTGTAGACAGGGTATTCACTGTCCTGGGCAATAACAATTCGTCTTTCAATGACCTTTCCGACGTGGTCAAGTACGATCAGGCCATATCGTCCAAAATCATCAGTATCGCAAATTCGGCGTATTACAGCAGGGGCATCGAGATATTCAACCTGCAGCGTGCGATGCTTACGATCGGTTTCGAGGAGGTTCGGAGCATCGTGAGCTGCCTTCTTTTGATGGAAGGGATGATCAAGATGCTCAAGCTCAAGGAGGCCGACCTCCTTGCCCTGTGGAAGCACTCCATCGAGGTTGCGTACGCGGCGCGGATCTTGTCCGAGCACTTGCTCGTTGAAGACCCGCAAAAGGTCTACACCGCATCCCTGCTTCACGACATCGGAAAGATAGTTTTTTACCTGGCTGTTCCGGACTACGGGGAGATGCTTCGGGAAATGAAAAGCCCTGCCGATGTTGTGGCTGCCGAGCGCGAACATTTTGGCATCGATCATCAGGAAACGGGATACATCATAGCCGTCAAATGGAAATTTCCCCACGACTTCGCACGGGTCATCCGCCGCCACCATGGCGACCACGGCGACAATCAGCAGGACGGCCTGCTCCGGCTGGTTAACGTGTCGGATCGCTTCTTCACTCGCTCTCCGAGCGGTCACTCGAAAGAAGCGTTTATCCTGGAAAAAGAACGCAATGCCATAGCTTTCGAAGTTGAGAAGATCATGAAATTTCTCCAACTGGGGTAAGGGATGAGACGGAAAGACCTTCAGAGCGAATCAATGAAGTTCCAATGGAACTTCTATGAAAGGACCATAAACAATTACTCTATTATCATGCGTATAATGAGCAGCGCCGAGGAGGATTTGCTCGTAAGCAACGTCCCCAGAGTTTTCGTGGAAGAGTCGTTTTTCGACATGTGCAAGATCATGGTCGATGAAGAAGGGATCATACACGAGGGCTATTACAGCATAGACGATAACCTGTGCAGCCTCGACTATGCAAGCATCGCCGCCCTCAGCGGAAATGCCAGTACCGCCTCGTTGATTGACGACGTTTTTGGCTACGGTATTCTCTACATTCATCCCCTCAAAAGGGAACTGAAGAACATCGGGTATATTGTCCTCGGCAAAAGATATTATATAGATCTGGAATTGAGACTCGT
>DIFE01000034.1 GCA_002418985.1 Deltaproteobacteria bacterium UBA5756 | reverse complement strand
AGAAGGGATCTGGAGCTGGCCTTCGATTACTCCACCTTCGAAGGGCTGGATGCAGCCCTCAAGGGCGCACGCTTTCATTACCGCATGGTCTTCAACGTCGCCTTTCCCGACAAGGCATATTCGTATGAAATGGCCACGTTTGATGTGAAAAGGAGGGATGGGGAGCAAGGCCTGCTTATAGGCGTCAACCATTTTGTCCATCCCGAATGGACCTCGCGGCAGCCGGGGAAAGACAGTGTTGTCGGGAATTCAGCCGTACGGTATAAAAACCTTGCCGCACTTGCGGCGAAGTACAAGGGAAACATCGATGCGCACCGGATGATGGCGATACTCGATATCCCGATAACCGGGGGCGGAGCGACTCCGCCGGACAAATCAATATACCAGTTTGTCACCGTGCCGGCATCCCTGAAACTGTGGGTAAAGGCCCCGGGGTATGTGCAGTGGACAGAGATTGACCTGAAAAAACTGTTTCGGAAAACCCGGGTCGCCCGGTGATTTTCCGATACAGGAGGTCATTTGCTGTGTTATATAGAAAAGAAGGCAACCAAATATATTGCTTAGGAGATAACCATGCAGGAAAGAGAGATCACCGATAGAATCGGCAAGCTTTTTGAGGAAACAGTACCAATCTTAAACAATATATATAGAGGTTTTGCAGGTCAGAAGATTAACCTTCTCAAGGAAAGCAGATCAAAGTTCAGGGAATCATTGAAAGAAGGCCTCCCCGCGATAGAGAAGCTCGTCGAAGACAAGGACAAAAACGAGGCGGAACAGAAGTTTGTAATTGCGCTCCCCCACCTCCAGCGCGTCGCGCTGGCTCTCGACAGCCTTGTCGACAAAATGGAAACAAAAGTTGAATCCAACGTACTCTGTACCCAAAAGGCCCTTGATGAAATAAAGCAACTCATGGTGGCTGTCGGAACAGAATTTACCGACGTGAAGGATTATTTCACGACCAGGAATCCTGTACTCAAGGACAAGATACGAAGTGATACGGAAAAAGTCAGGGAGATGATCGACCAATTTGATATTGTCCATCAGAACCGGTTAATTACCGGCATATGCATGCCCCAGGCTTCATACCTGTATATTGACATGACCGACTCCCTGAAAAGGATGGCGAAAGAACTTGCAGCTTTCGCCGATAGGATATAGTCGGAATTTCCGTCATTCCGGCACAGGCTGGAGTCCGGAAAAAGCTTTCAAAATAGGCGAATCCACATATTCTTGAAAGAGCACGGCCGCCGCCGATACCTGCCCGTCTGCCCGGTAGTGGGCATCAAAAGCTGCGATCATCATCCACCTTCCCGAAACACGCTCGCGAGCGACATGGAAGACGCTATGGGTTCATAGATTGTTATCCGGAGGGCTTTCGCGCGCACGCGCCCTTTACGGGTAACGATTTCAGGCATATAGTTTTTGAACAACAACTTCAACCAAGGGAGGAACGCAATGGCCGTGAATAGCAGGAAACAAAATAAGGCGAATGTCATTGAGGTTTTGAACAAGGCCCGTTCCATGGAGCTGCACGCCATTCACCAGTACATGAACCAGCACTACAATCTGGACAACATGGATTACGGAGATTTTGCAATGAAACTCAAGCTCGTGGGGCTTGACGAGATGCGCCACGCAGAGAAGTTTGCGGACCGGATCGAAGAGCTGGGCGGCCAGCCGACCGTAGATCCCGCGGCAAAAGCCGTAAAAGGCCATAAGGTCGAGGAAGTCTTTCCCTTTGACGCAGACCTCGAAGACAATACGATCACCACCTATAACCAGTTCCTGCTCGTCTGCAGAGAAAACGGCGACAGCATCAGTGCGAAACTCTTTGAACTGATCATCGACGAAGAGCAGATACATTTCAACTACTTTGACAACGTGGTCCAGCACATCACGGATCTGGACGGTACGTATCTTGCCACGATAGCCGGAACTCCCTCTTCCTCGGGTTTGACCGGCCAGGGATTTGTAGCACGATTCGGCGGCGGCGCGCCGCAGGCGGGAGCGTGATGCGGGTAGATTCCACTACCCTTCGCACGCCCTTCCTTTAAGGCTGAAAAACAGTTTCAGCGTCTTTTTGACCGTCTCGGAGAATATCTTCGTCGAGAGAAAATCACCGGCCACCCTTTTATTGATCTCTCCAAGGGTGGGATAGGGGTGAACGGCTGACGCGAGGGTGGAGAGCCTTACGTTCCCGTTCATGACGGCAACCCATTCGCCGAGAAGGTCGCCGGCCTGCGGACCCAGGATCTGGACACCTATGGGCTTCTCCTTTTCGTCGAGAAGCATCTTTATCTTTCCCGTCAATTCCCCTTCAGCCAGACTCCTGTCGTTGTCCCCGAATTCCTCGGTCCAGACGGAATACTTAATGCCTTTGGCTCTCGCAAACTTTTCATTCATACCTATCGAGGCAAGTTCGGGATCCGTGTAGGTGACCCAGGGCAGATAAGTGTAGCTGACCTTTTTGGGGAAGTGAAATATCGCGTTGCTCAGCACTATCCCCCCTTCGTAACCGGCTGCGTGGGTAAACTGGTATGTGCCGGTGACGTCGCCGGCCCCATAAATATGGCGCCGGGTGGTCCTCAATTTTTCATCAAGCACAAGGCCTTTTTTGGTCGTGGAGACGCCTATATCCTCAAGACCGAGTCCATCGAGGTTCGGCTTCCGCCCGGTGGCGACGAGGATCGTTTTTGCCCTGACGCTCTGAGTCTGATCGCCTTTCTTGAAGGTGACCTCCCTTTCATCCCCGAGATTTCTGACACTCTGCACCGCGGACCCAAGGTGGAATTCCATGCCTTCAGCCCTTAAAAGTTCCATGACCGTATCCGTCATGTCGGAGTCGTCGGCACTGAGGATGTTGGGGAGAAACTCCACCACGACGGTCTTCGTCCCCAGCCTGGCAAAGGCCTGAGCCAATTCTATCCCGATAGGCCCTCCCCCTATTATCGCCATCGATTCCGGGAGTTCCTCCAGAGAGAACACTTCCCTGTTCGTAAGATAGGGGGTTTCCTTGAGGCCTTCGATTGGCGGTATGGCGGCCGACGAGCCCGTCGAAATCACCCAGCTTCGGGCCGAGTATGACCTGCCGTCGAGGTTGACTGTGTGGTCGTCGGTGAATGTCGGACTGCCGAATTCCACCTTCGCGCCCAGACCGCAGAACCTCTCTTCGGAATCATGTCTCTGGATGGTATCTATGACCGACCGGATCCTCGCCGAGATTTGACGAAAGTCGGGACGTTGAACCGTCATGCCGGGCAGGCCGAAGAGCGGACCGTTCTGCATGAGGTGATATATCTTCGCCGTCCTTATCAGGGTCTTGCTGGGCACACACCCATAGTGAAGGCAGTCGCCTCCGAGCGCCTTTTCCTTCTCCACGATCAGGACCTTCGCGCCCGCCCGCACGGCACCCGCCGCAGCCGTCAAGCCCGCGGCACCCCCGCCGATGATACCCATGTCATAATCATATGTTGCCATAGATTCTCCTTTCCTCAGGGATTCTTCTGCTCCATCTGTTAATTGTAGTGCAGCGGCGCCAATCTGTCCTCGGGCGGGCCTGCAGACCCCTGTGATCTTGCGGGTGAAACCGGAGCCGTCAGAATTTTGTTCGCTCGAGAAACGGCAGTAGCATCAACCGCACCAGGCCGAGTCTCTTTGGGTCTCTGAAGTTTGCAAGGCCGATCACCATGTCCTGATGCCCGTCCCGGGGCTGGCCCTTATATGTACGGAACAGGCGGTCCCACCAGGGGAGGTTGAAACCGAAATTGCTGTCGTGTTCCCCGATAATCACTGAATGGTGAACGCGATGCATGTCGGGCGTGACGACAATGAGGCGCAACACCCTGTCGACAGCGGTGCTGATGGAGATGTTGCTGTGGTTCAACATGGACGTCGCGTTGAGGAGCACCTCGAAAGTGATGAAAGACCACGCCGGTGTTCCCAAAAGCACTATGATTCCCATCTTTATGAGAAGGGAAAGCACGATTTCGACCGGGTGGAACCGGGCCCCCGTCGTCAGGTCTATATCGAGGTCCGTGTGGTGCATACCGTGAAAATACCAGAACATTCGCACTCTGTGGAAAACCACGTGCTGAAGGTATATGGCAAGGTCGAGGAGCACTATGGACAGAACACCCGCCGGGAGGGAAGGCACATTGAGGTAATGGAACAAGCCTAAACCGCGCTCCTGTGCAACAAGGGCCAGCGCCGCCGCCGGGAGGGGAAGGGCAAAGCGCCCCACAAGGCTGTTAAGCACGGTGATGGAGAGGTTGCTGAACCACCGGGCACCCTTCGGAGTCCGCAAGACCCGCCGGGGGGCGGCACTCTCCCACACCGCCATAAGAAGAAATATGCCGGCAAAACTGCCGAGCCTGATCCAGATCACATTGTCGATGACCAACATATTCACGAACAACACCGTTCCATAACCCATAGTATATGACAGGATCGACCCGGTCGGAACAAAGAGGCGTGCGCTTCCGCAGCCACGCGCATTGAAGACGGGGAGCAAGTGATTATATTAAAAAAGTTCTGCGTGATGGGAGGCAAAATGAAACCGTTATCAGTCAGCACTATGATCTTCTTTCTTGTACTATTTGGTTGCCGGAATTCCGGTATAAGCGGGGTCGAGGAAAAAACCACGGCGAAGAACGCCAGGGATACGGAGATGATGAGCGAAGCACGTCCAGGCGATAAATCCATGCAGCGGCAGCCCGTTGATTGGAGGAACTTCAAAAAACCCGATGACACAACCCTGAGGAAACAACTCACCCCTCTCCAGTATAACGTAACCCAGGAGGAGGGGACGGAGCCTGCGTTCCGGAATGAATACGACACCAATAAGGCGGAGGGCATATATGTTGACATCGTCTCAGGAGAACCGTTGTTCAGTTCCCTGGAAAAGTACGATTCGGGAACGGGGTGGCCGAGCTTTACAAAACCCGTGGAGCCGGACAATATCGTTACCCGCCAGGACCGGGGATTTTTCGGTTCCCGTACCGAGGTAAGGAGCAAACACGGCGACTCCCATCTCGGTCACGTGTTCACGGACGGGCCGCCGCCCACGGGGCTCAGGTACTGCATGAACTCAGCCGCCCTGAGGTTCGTCCCCAAAGCCGACCTGGAAAAGGAAGGCTACGGGGAATATGCAAAGCTCTTCGGGAAGAAATGAACACGAGGAGAGGGACAGTTATGAGCACATTGATCTACGCAGTTATCCTTTTCACCGGTCTCATCGCCATGGCTGTATCCGCGCCCGCCCAGAATGCCGACAAGACCGCCCCGGCTCCCCAACCGGAAAAAGCGACCTTCGCCGGAGGCTGCTTCTGGTGCATGGAAGACCCTTTCGACAAGCTCCCCGGGGTTGTGGCGGTTACCGCAGGTTATACCGGCGGGCACAAGAAGAACCCGACATACGAGGAAGTCTCCGCCGGGGGCACCGGCCATGCCGAGGCCGTGCAGATTGTCTACGACCCTGGCAAGGTCAGTTATGAAAAACTCCTCGACATCTTCTGGCATAATATCGACCCCACCGTTAAAGACCGCCAGTTTTGCGATGTCGGAAACCAGTACAGGTCGGCGATCTTCTACCATACCGAGGAGCAGCAAACGCTTGCGGAACAATCAATGAGGGAACTGGAAAAGAACAAGCCCTTCAAGGAACCCATCGTCACCGAAGTGGTCCCGGCCACCGAGTTTTACCCGGCAGAGGAATATCATCAGCACTATTACAAGAAGAACCCGCTGAGGTACAAGTACTACCGCTACTCATGCGGTCGGGACCAGCGACTGCAAGAGCTCTGGGGAAGCCTGGCCACAGGTTCTTAAAACCGAAGCTTTATAAAATGTATGATTTCAAAGGCCTGTCTCACGTTTATCCCGTAACAAACGGGCGTGAGACAGTCTTTGGGATGTTCAAGGCTCTCCCTGTATTCCAAGCCCACCCCGCATCAGCACGTTTGTGTGCCGGTACCCGGCAAAGCCTCCGCTCATCGCACGAGCACCGTTCGTCTTTCCCGTTGTCCTTCAGTGCCGGTCCATTTTCACGTGTACAGGAGGACCTTAGGGTGGACCGGTTTGAGCAACAGGCCGTAAAGACCTGACCCCATTGACTTAAAAGAAAGGGCAGGGAAAATTTCCCTGCCCTTTTTCAAATACTTCATCCCGGACTGTTCGGACCTCAGCCCCAGGCTTTTTCCCTGGCCGCGTTGATCCCCGCATTTCTTCCAAATACAACGCAATCGACTGTCGCGTTCCCGCCGACTCTGTTTGTACCGTGGACACCGCCGGTGACTTCGCCTGCCGCATACAGCCTCGGGATGATTTTATTTTCCCGATCTATGACCTGGCACGTGGTTCCTTTGGTCTCAATGCCTCCCATTGTATGGTGCACTCCGGCCTGGGTCGGGCTCGCATAGAAGGGGCCGACGGAGACCGGCTTGAGATTCTCGGGCTTCTTGCCGAACTGTACATCCTTGCCATTCTTGACGCTCTCATTATATTTCGCAACGGACTCAACAAAGGCTTTTTCAGGCACCTGGAGCTTCTCGTTCAGGACCCTGGCAAGCTGCTCCAAGGTGTTCGCTCGGAAAGCAAGGTTATCCTTGATGATTTCCTCGGTCATTTTGGGGTTGAACCTCTTGGCGCACTGTTCGTCGGCTACCCAGAGCAGCACTTTTCTTGTCTGCTTCAGGACGGCTTCGGCCATAACATCTCGACGCTGGTCTTCCGCAACGAACCTGACTCCTTCCAGGTTTACAAAGAGGGCGTGATCGACGCCCAGGTTTGTCAACGATCCGTATTTCTTCGTGTAGTAGTTGCAGGCAATAAGCATCTGGATAAAGTCCATACCCTGAACGTCGGCGCCTTCGTTTTCCGCTATGACAATGCTCTCTCCCGTCGCGGTCGACACGTTCGTCGTCGGAACGTCGGCGGTGAGGCGCGGATCGTGCTTGGAGCGCATAGCGACATCGGCGGCGAAACCGCCCGTCGCCAGGATAACGGCCTTTTGCGCCTTGAAATATATATCCTTGCCTCTTTCAGTGACTACCGCCCCCATGATGTCACCCTCAAGGGTCTTTTGCCGGACAAGAGCCCTGAGTTTTACGTTCATCAGTATAGGAATCTTTCTTTTATCAACCTGGGCCTTCAGTGCTCTTATTATCGCGCCGCCCCTGCCTTTGTTCGCGGGGTCAAAGCTCCTGGCCCAGAGGGCGCCGACAGCAGTATAAGGCTTTTCATCGAACTGGACTCCCTGCTTTTCGAGCCATTTGCGTCCTGCCAGCGCATTGTCCGTCATGTATTTCACTTTCTCGGGCTCGCCCCTGAAATCGCCGGCCGCGAGCGTCTGCTGATAGTGCTGCTCGGGGGAATCCTTGATCCCGTACTTTGCCTGTACATCGGGCTCCGCACAATTGTAGATCCCGCTTGCAATTGCCGAATTCCCCCCGATTATACGTGCCTTTTCGATGATCGTGACTTTGGATCCGGCATCATGGGCCTCAATGGCTGCGGCCAGACCCGAGTATCCGGTGCCGATAATAAGAACATCGGTTGTCCTGTCCCACTTCTTTGGCGGCGGTACCGCCTCGACCTTGCCCGGCAACAGCGCACCGGTTGCCAGTGCCCCTGCCACAGCGGCTATACCTGTTCCTGTTATAAAGTCTCGCCTGCTAAGGCCGGACTTTGCTTCACCGTCTGTTTTCTTCTTTTCATCGCTCTTCATAAGTTCTCCTTTCACGTGATGAGTCTTCCATATTTAGAATATCAAGACACAATTCGTCGTGTCTGTCGCCAAAACAACAATTTTGTTGTAATAATTCCAACGGCCTAGGTGTCGTCTTTTCGGTTGATACTTATTGTTTCGTCTCAATTCATACAATATCACCCTCGTTAGGAATATTCCAGCGCTGGTACTTGCCGTTTCGGTTTTTTTAGTTTTATCCTTGTTTATGATAGAAGATTCCAGCAAGAAGAACAAAGACCTTCTCAAAGAAAACCTCCAGCTGCATCGGAGAATTGCCGAACTCGAAGCATCACTGGCCGGACGTCCCGATGGAGAGCCTCCCTGGGTGACGTCTGACTGGGTGGAGATTGCCGAACAGGCTGCAAACATCGGATTCTACAATTGGAACATGGTCACAGGGCAGCTCATATGGTCGGAAGGGTTCTACAACCTGTTCGGCCTTCCTCCCGAGGCAAAACCATCTTTTGAAACATGGCTCTCAGTACTGCATCCTGACGACCGTGAGCGGGCAATGGCAAGGATCAATGAATCCATCGCGGAAAAAGCACCCCTCGTAAACGACTATCGCATCACCCTTTCAGACGGGCGGGTGCGCTGGATAGATGCACTTGGAAATACATTTTACGATGACACCGGCAAACCTTTACGATCCTGCGGTGTCTGCGTCGACATCAGCGAACGCAAGGAGGCCGAGGACAGGCTTCAGTCGACGCTGGAGCGGTTCCACGCTATCCTGTCGAACACTTACTCCGCCGTTCTCATCGTAAAGAGTGACGGTACCGTCGAGTTTACCAGCGAGGAATTCTGCCGCTCTTTTGACCTCCATGAGTCGCCGGCGGACCTGGCTGGAGTGTCCGCGGAGGAGATGATCGACAAAATCAGGAATGCTTACCTTGACCCCGAAAAAGCGGTCGCCCGCATAGCACAAATAGTTGCCGAAGGGAAACCCGTAAGGGGAGAAGAGATTGTAATGACGGGCGGCAGAACCTGTCTCAGGGACTTCGTTCCCATTTTCGTGCAGGGGGAATTGTATGGCCGCGCGTGGTTTCACGTGGACATTACAGAGCGCAAAACCGCCGAGGAGAGCATCAGGCATCTCGCTTCTTTTCCGGAACTCAATCCGAATCCTGTCCTGGAGGTGGATCTTGGAGGTGAAATCCTCTTCTGTAACCCCGGTGCGCGAAAACTTCTTGAACATATGGGCATGAACAAGGAGGACTGCAGACACTTCTGTCCCCGGGACCTTGATGCTATCCTCAAGAACTGCGATAAGAAGAGCGAACGCACTCTCAACCGGGAAGTAACCATCAAGGACAGGGTGTTTGGCGAAACCGTCCACCTCATTCCCAAGTTCGGGGTCTGTCGTATTTATGCGCTTGACATCACCGAACGCAAACACACGCAGAAAGCGCTCCTCAAGGCTCACGACGAACTCGAGATGCGAGTACAGGAAAGAACCGCTCAACTCAGGGCAAGCCAGGAAATGGAGCAGGAACAAAGACGAGAAATCGAGACATATTATCTGACGGCACCCATCGGCCTGTGCGTTCTGGACACCGGCCTGAGGTACCTGAGGATCAATGAACGGCTGGCCGGGTGGGACGGAAAACCAGCCGCGGACCACATCGGCCGGACTGTTCGGGATATGGTCCCCTGGCTCGCAGACGAGACCGAACGGGTAGCCCGCCAGGTTATGGAAACGGGTAGACCGGTCACCGACATGGAGATTGCTCCAGGGACGGGGCAGCCCGGCAACGGTCGCATATGGATAACCGGCTGGTATCCCATGAAGGACTCCGCCGGGACGGTTACGGGCATAAGCGTGGTTGTCGAAGAGATCACCGAGCAGCGAAAACTTGAAGAAAAACTCCATCAATCCCAGAAGATGGAGGCCATAGGTGTTCTCGCAGGGGGCATCGCCCATGACTTCAACA
>DIFE01000163.1 GCA_002418985.1 Deltaproteobacteria bacterium UBA5756 | reverse complement strand
GGGTATCGCGATCAGGCAGCTTTCAAAGGATTTATATCAGACCTCAAGAAATACCGGATCGATGAAACCCGAAAAGCCGGGAAGGTCATCTTGATCCACGATGACAATATCAAAAGACCGAACCTGACGTGGGATGATGTCATTCTCCCGCCGATGCTGAAGAAGGATATAAGGAACAATATCGAGTATTTCATGCAAAGCGAGCCTATGTACCGGAAGCTGGGCCTACCGTATAAACGCGGTCTTCTCTTTGTGGGACCCCCGGGGAATGGAAAGACCATGCTTCTCAAGGTCATAGCATCACAATACCGCAACTGGCAGATGATCATTTTCACCGCCAAGCCCAACACCGACAACTGGGACCTGAACAAGGCATTCGAATTGGCAAGGGACTATGCGCCAAGTATTATTTGCTTCGAAGACCTCGACAGCCTCTTTGCGAGCAATCTGACCATGAGCCATTTTCTCAACAAACTTGACGGATTCAGCAAGCATGACGGGGTTATGGTCCTCGCCACTACAAACCACCCGGAACATATTGACCCGGCATTATTAAACAGGCCGAGCAGGTTTGACCGCGTATGGTTCATCGAGAGTCCCGATATAGAATGCCGTCGAATATTCATCCGGACAAAATTCCCACAGATAATTTCCGAAGACGCTATCGAGGAACTGGCAACGGGAACCGACAAGTTCTCGATGGCGTACATGGAAGAACTATACATCGCATCTTCGCTGGCGGCGATAAGCAAAGAAAAGGAACTTCCGGATAAAGGTGACATATTTGAGGCTGCCGTTCAGCTTTCATTGCAGGTCCGGGACGCCTCGCATCAGTTCGAAAGGAAAATCAAGAAGATCGGGTTCGGTGCATGACGAGAAACGGGGGCTGTCTCTTATGCGAAATTCAGTTATGCGATTGAAAAACATCGGTGATTTCGGCCGCACAGTTGATTATGAATTATGGGAGGAAAAACTTTGGAGATGGCACAACGACACACTCCTGTCATCTTCAGATGATATGATTACTGCAACGACATTCAATCCAGGAGGTCAAAACCCGTCATGAATTATTACTGGGTGGTTAAGAACAAATTCCTGGCCGGGGAGTATCCGAGGGATATTGACGAGGAAACATCTCAGGACAAGATCGATGCCTTAACCAGGCTCGGGGCTAAGGCATTCATAGACCTCACTCATGAAGCGGATCGGATGGAACCATATACCCATTTTCTTGATACCCATCCATCGCGGGGGATCTCGTACCAACGATTCCCCATACGTGATCTCTCGGTTCCCGAATCGGAAATGGCGACAAAGGGGATCCTCGATACGATCGATCAACATATCGCAAATGGCCGGATAGTCTACGTTCACTGCTGGGGAGGAGTGGGTAGAACGGGTGTCATCGTCGGGTGCTGGCTGGCCCGCCACGGCTTTCCGAGAGAAGCGGCGCTTTCACGCCTTCATGAGCTCTGGCGGCAAAATCCTAAGTCTGCCTATCGAAGATCGCCCGAGACGCCATCTCAGGAACGATACATCGTGGAATGGAAGGAGTCTTTATGATCACAGCAAAGTCTCGATACCTGGGAAGCTTCCTGGGATCGGCGGCAGCCCGGAAGAACGCCTCGCAGGTTCTTTTGTGTGCACCCATATGTAATGGGATCACTCAAAAATAGATGTCAGCGTACTTGACGTTTATTCCTCATATGTGGCAATTATACTTACATGATTGAAAGACCATTCTGGATAAGCCGCATAGAAGAAGCCTGGAAGCAGGTGTCCATTGTGTGGCTCACTGGCGTGAGAAGGGTGGGGAAGACCACGCTCGTTCAGAGCCTTGGGGCAGACCGGACCCTTTATGTCAACTGCGATCTGCCTGTCTCGACGGACATGGTGGCCGACCCGGAACTATTCTTTCGCAACTGCGATCACCCCATCGTAGTCTTTGACGAGATTCACCGGCTTCCCGACCCCAGCATGGTCCTGAAGATAGGGGCTGATCTTTTTCCCCAATTGAAGATCGTTGCCACAGGCTCTTCCACGCTGGCCGTGAGCAGGAAATTCAAGGACACCCTTACAGGCAGGAAACGTGTTGTCCATATGACCCCCGTGCTGTGGGATGAACTTTCTGCATTCAACGCACCCCTTGTCCGACGTCTTTACCACGGAGGCCTCCCCCAGGCCCTTCTTGCCGAGTCAAAACCGATGGGATTTTACCGTGAGTGGATGGATTCTTTTTTTGCCCGGGACATACAGCAGCTCTTCGCTTTCCGCGACCCCGGGAAATTCAACATGCTCTTCGAGTACCTTCTGAAACAAAGTGGCGAACTGTTTGAGGTCACAAGGACCGCCGGTACCCTGGGAATCAGTCGCCCGACGGTGGCGGAGTACTTGAGGGCCCTGGAAACCACCCAGGCCATGACCGTTGTGCGACCGTTCCATGGAAGAGGGCAGAAAGAGATGATCAAGATGCCCAAGGTTTACGGTTTTGACACGGGTTTAGTGAGCTTTGCGCGGGGGTGGGATCCCTTGCGGCAGGACGACTACGGTCCCCTGTGGGAGCACATTGTCCTCGAATATCTTCAGGCCCATGCACACGAGTCGCAGATTCAGTACTGGCGGTTGGCTGATGACCGGGAGGTTGATTTTGTCATTGCCCGCGCCAAAGACGAGGTGGACGCTATCGAGTGCAAGTGGAGCCCGGAACAGTTTGACCCCTCCGGTCTCAAACTGTTCCGGGCCTGGTATCCCAGGGGAAGCAATTATATCCTTTCCCCCATTTCCGTGCCGGGCTATGCAAAGCGCATCTCTGGCATGGAAGTGTATGTCTGTAACCCGACAGGGTGGCGGGAAAGGTACCACAACCTGCCGGGCGAGCAACCAACGGGATAATGAGCCCACCAAGCCACATTTCGTCCGCACGGGTCATCCCCTTATAACTTTTGTAGTCTCTTAATGTCCCCTTCCGGGCGCACCTCTAACGAGGCATTCTGCACGCTCCATCCGTTCCTGCGCCTCAGAGAGCACCCTGTCCACGAAATCCCCGTCACCGAGGATACGTTCATCCCTGAAAAGATTCTCACGGTGCATCGCCATGACGTTCGTCCAGCCACCGCTGCGTCCCTGCCGAGAATGGCACCATGACCGCAGTACCGGAATTCCTCCCGATCCTCCGTTGTGGCAACGATGCCGGCGCGGAGGGGATTGAGGTGGATAGAGGCGGAAAAGGTCGGTTTGGCCTCTCAACCTGCAGGGCGGGTCAGGGATGATAGTGAGAGAATGTGAAAATCCGAAGGGCGTCCCTGAAGTCAGCCTGAAGTCCAAGTGATAAATAACCGCAACCGGCAATATCCGATTATATGCAATTATATATCATGGCTTCTGGACCCACCCCAAGGGCATCCTTAAAGTTTTCGATATCTTGTCGCCCGCCCCATCCCAATTCTCTCGATTTTCTTGAGTTTAATCAATCTGTTGAGAGCCTGAATCACCGTCGGTTTCGTTATCCTTGTTTCTCGGCAGATTTCGAGAGGCGTTGCTTCTGGAACCTTCTGTAAATAGCTCCAGACTTCCGATTGTTTCGGCGAAAACAGTTTCTCCACATCCTCGCCTTCCATAAGTTCAATGGCCATCTCGGATTGTTTGAGAAAGATATCCAAGAAGAAGTTGAGCCAGGGGAAAATGTTCTCGCTTTTTTTCCCGAAAGTCTTCTGGCTTTTGACAAGCGCAAGGTAATAGCCGTTCTTATTGTCCTCAATCAGCTTCTCGTGCGAAACATAGGGCATGTAAAGATAACCCTCCTTGAGGAGGAGTAAGTTTGTGAGAATGCGGGAGACTCTCCCATTACCGTCCTGAAAAGGGTGAATTTTGAGAAACTCTACCAGAAAGTTGCCTATAACAAGTAGCGGATGATGTTTCTTTTCCTCTAGCGCTCGCTCAGCCCAGTCCATAAGCTCCTGCATTTCTTTTGGCGTGAGATAGGCTTTTGTCGGCTCGAACACGATGCCTATACTCTTACCATTTGCGTCGAACATCTCCACCGTGTTTTCGATCTTCTTGTAATTCCCTCGGTGTCTGTGGTCTTTTGCTACATACTTCAGTAATTGGTTATGAAAGTGTTTGACCGTGCTTTCATTGAATTTGATAGACTTCCAAGAATCAAATACGTTATGCAATAACTCGTAGTATCCCTGCACTTCCTGTGAATCCCTGTCGGTGAGTTTTTTTGTGGTAACACCCTGCATCAGCCTTTCAATTTCCTTGTCGGAGAGTTTTACTCCTTCGATGCGAGTTGAGGCTCCCGTAGAAGTGACCAAAACAGACCGTTTCAGGCGGCCCAGAGTCTGAGGGTTAATTTGAAGCCCACCGATCCAGCGCCCTTTGATCTCATCAATTTTGGCTATCTTCGACAAGACTTCAGAGGGGATAGGGGATAGCCTTTTGTCAAAGTGATTAGTTTTTGTCATAGTCTAGTATATATAGTTAACTATAGCCGATTATATGCGATTATATTTGTTGTGTCAAGTCTCACCAAGAGCCAGTCTACCGAGCAAGAATGTCACCATGGCGGGAAAGTATTCTATGATTTGCTTTTCTACTTCCTCTTTGCTCGGAATATACCCGAAACCGTATCCCCAGGACGGGCAGAGTTCCCCCTTAATTTCTTCTTCCACGAGCCCGTGATCCCAGTTGAACTTTTCCGATGTTTTCGGGGGCTGGTCGATTAGGGTATCGATTGCCTCAAGACTTTTTGCCTTTCCTTTGTAGTGAACCGTTGTTCCCATGATCTTCCCTCCTTCGAGTTTTTAAGAACTGCTTTCATAGTAGAGGAAGCGGGAAACGAAAAAAGGCGAGCAAATATGCCGCCAGGGTCTAGCCGGGCTCCAAAGGACCGGTCAGTCTCTTTTATGTTTTGCGTTTTTCCCCGGCATTCTGTTAAATTCATTGAACTAGGAGGATGATGCCAGATGGATGATGATTTTCCGCAGTTCGATTCTTTTCAGGACTATCGGGGAAAGAAGATAAAGTTCAGGTATGACCTCATCGACGCCGGAAACGTCTATTCACTCCATGCGCTGGAGGTAACGAAAAGCGAATACCCGCGCATGTTTTGCGCATACGACTATGTGAGTCCCTGGAATGCTCTGTACAAGATGAGAACGCGCATACCCCAGGAACTCAACACCCGTTATTTCACCGAAGAGACCGGGAGGGCCTTCGGGGATATGAATTTCGACCATTTCCGGGGAAGCATTACAACGGACTCGGACACCCACGAGGCATGCCTCGTGGTAGACGGGAAAAAGATGAGCCTTGCAGACCTGGGCCAAATATTGTCCACATACGAAGGCCGGCAGATACAAGTACGGATAACGGAGGAGGGGTAATGATTATCCGGCTGGGCAATACGCTTGCCAGGAAGATAAAGGAGATGGTGTTGCCGCCCGCTGCTCCCGGTCCTAACCCCTTTGCCGACTGGACGGCCCGCCTTTTCACGGCTGATCACACTCAGTACATCCTTGTCTCCAATACCGCTACCTTAGTACTCCGCGGTTTTTTACGGCAGAGGGATCACTGATGCAAACCAACTGATTAACCGGATGCTCGACAACCTGCGGGACGGCGATCGGTACAATCGTACCCCGTTCTCGGGAAGCACCGGGACACAATAGAACGCTGGCTGAAGGAAGACCGTGAGATCCCGAAAAAACAGCGCCACACCGCCCGCAGGATCTACACGCGCCTCGTCGAGGAGGAAGGATACGCCGGAAGCGAGGTGACCGTGCGCCGGTACGTCCGCCAGGTAAAGGCAAAAGAAGGGATGGACACGTCCCGCGCATATCTCATCCTCGAACCCGAATGCGGACAAGAGGCGGAGGTCGACTGGGGAGAGGCCATTGCCATGGTCAAGGGGATACGGACACCGTTCCACTTCTTCTGCATGCGCCCCAGGTTCTCCGGCAGGCCCTTCGTACGCGCCTATCCCTGCGAGAGGCAGCAGGCCTTCTTCGACGCCCATACCCATGCCTTCACCTTCTTCGGCGGGGTCTTTCCCGTCCTTGTGTATGACAACCTGAGAAGCGCCGTCGAGAAGGTCCTGACCGGCCGGAACCGCATCGAACAGGACGCCTTCCGCAAATTGAGGTCCTACTATAATTTTGAGGCCCGCTTCTGCAACCCGGGATCCGCCAACGAGAAGGGCGGGGTGGAAGGCGTGATCGGATATGTGAGGCGCAACTTCCTCGTTCCCGTCCCCGTCGTTGACAGCTTCGAGGAACTCAACGAGCACCTTCTGCGCTCCTGCCTCAAGCATGGCTCCTACCGGATCGCCGGGCGCACGGAGAACATCGACAGCCTCTTTGAAAGAGAAAAGGAATGTCTTGTCCCTCTTCCCGCCGTACCGCTTGCCAATATCGCCCTTCTTGAAACGAACGTCGACAAGTACTCGACCGTCGTCGTCGACAAGAACCGCTACTCCGTACCGGTCTCATATGCCCGGTTAAAGGTGCGGGTCGAGCTGTCCATCGGCGGGGTCGACATCTTCCATGACGGTGGAAGGATAGCACGTCATGCACGGCTCTTCGGGAACAACAAGTGGCAGCTCGATCCCCAGCATTACCTGGAATTGGTAAGACGCAAGCCCGGCGCCTTCGACAGCGCCCTTGTCATCCGCCGGTGGCGCGAAGAGTGGCCGGCGTGCCTCGAGAGGCTCCTCGCGCGGTTCAGGCAGAAGCAGGGGGACACACCGGGGATAAAGGACTTTATATCCGTGCTCATGCTCTACAGGGACTACTCGCCTGAAGACATCGAGGCCGTAGTGGAGCTTGCCCTCGAGAACTCTGTCTCCACAAGCGACGGGATAAAACACATGCTTGTGTACTCCGGTCCGGAAGAGCATTTTGAGCCTCTTGCCGGCTGGCCGGCAACGCCTGTACCGGACATAACCCGGTATGCCGGGCTGGGAGTGATACGATGAGGCCGGCGACCGAGGCGCTTCTTGCGGAATATCTCAAACAGCTCAAGCTCACCGCCATCCTGAGGGTCTATGCCGCCCGTGCGCGCGAGGCCCGGAACGCGGGTTCGGATTATGAGGACTTTTTGCTGTCGCTCATCGAGTCCGAGCTTGAGGCCCGCGCCGACAACCGTCTGAAGAGGCGGATCAGGGATGCACGGTTCCCGGTCATAAAGACCATGGAGGGCTTCAATTTTGAGGAAGCCGAAGGCCTCGACAAGAGATTGGTACGGGAGATGGCCGAGGGAACGTATATCAAGGAAAAAAGGAATATCATCTTTGCAGGGAAGACGGGGACCGGGAAAAGCCATCTTGCGACAGCCCTGGGACTCGAGGCATGCCGCCAGGGGGTCCGCACCCGGTTCGTGACCGGGGCGGGTCTCGTCAACGAACTCATCGAGGCCCGCAGCGAACGTGCCGTGAGCAGGATAATCCAGAAGATGTCACGCTTCGGCCTTCTTATCCTCGACGAGCTTGGGTATGTCCCTTTCTCCCGGGAGGGATCGCAGCTTCTCTTCCAGCTCCTGGCGGAGAGGTACGAAAGGGCCTCCGTGATCATAACGACAAACCTCGGTTTTGCCGACTGGACACAGCTCTTCGGGGATCCGACCTTAACAGCGGCGCTCCTCGACCGGCTGACGCACAAGGCACATATCGTTATGTGCAACTGGGACAGCTACAGGCTGAAGGAGAGTCTGAAGAAGAAACCTCCAGCAAAAATGGACAAGGAATGAAGGCACATATATTTTTTTAACTAAAACAGGGGTGGGTCATTTTTAGGTGATCACAGTGGGTCATTTTTAGGTTGTCATTGCCAGAGAAGAGATGCAATAGACAAATTGGCTGATTCAGCAGTTGACATGGCCTTCCGCGGAATAGGTCTCAAGAATGCGTGATGCGGGGTCATTTGGCAAGCAACGGACGCTTTTGCCAAGCGAATATGAAAATCCCAATTTAGCCTGTTTTCACTTCTTTAATTGCAGCGCCTGAGACTTGTGTGGTCCTTTTGATCCTAAGGCATTCAACTAGTACCTACTTGCATAAATT
>DIFE01000165.1 GCA_002418985.1 Deltaproteobacteria bacterium UBA5756 | reverse complement strand
GGCCGATCAAGCAGAAGTACGGCCGGAAAATTTCCTGGGCCGACCTCATGATTCTGGCCGGCAACGTCGCCCTGGAATCGATGGGTTTCAAGACCTTCGGTTTCGCCGGCGGACGTGAGGACATCTGGGAGTCCGAAAAAGATGTCTACTGGGGCTCCGAGAGCGAGTGGCTTGGAGACCAGCGTTACACCGGTGACCGGGAACTCGAGAATCCCCTCGCCGCCGTACAGATGGGCCTGATCTATGTGAACCCGGAAGGGCCGAACGGCAATCCGGACCCGATCGCCGCGGCGCGGGATATCCGCGAGAGCTTCGCCCGCATGGCGATGAACGACGAGGAGACAGTGGCCCTCATCGCGGGCGGCCATACCTTCGGCAAGACCCACGGTGCCGGTGATGCGTCGCTGGTGGGCCCGGAGCCGGAAGCAGCCGGTATCGAGGAACAGGGCCTGGGCTGGAAGAGCAGTTTTGGCACCGGAAAAGGAGCTGACACGATCACCAGCGGCCTGGAAGTCACCTGGACCAACACGCCGACGAAGTGGAGCAACAACTTCTTCCGTATCCTTTTCAGCTTCGAATGGGAACTGACGAAGAGCCCGGCCGGTGCGCACCAGTGGAAGCCGAAAGGCGACGCAGGTGCAGGCACGGTGCCGCATGCGCACGACCCTTCAAAGCGCATTGCTCCGGCCATGCTGACCACCGACCTTTCCCTGCGGTTTGACCCCGTCTACGAAAAGATTTCCCGGCGCTTCTACGAGAATCCGGATCAGCTGACGGACGCGTTCGCCCGCGCCTGGTTCAAGCTGACGCACCGCGACATGGGCCCTCGCACGCGCTATCTCGGCCCGGAGGTTCCTGCGGAAGAGTTTATCTGGCAGGATCCCATCCCTGCCGTCGATCACAAACTGATCGATGCACAGGACATCGCGTCTCTCAAGGGCAGGGTCCTGGCTTCCGGCCTGTCAGTGTCGGAGCTGGTTTCGACGGCCTGGGCGTCGGCGTCCACCTTCCGCGGCTCCGACAAACGCGGTGGTGCCAACGGTGCCCGCATTCGTCTGGCTCCGCAGAAGGATTGGGAAGTCAACGAGCCTGCCCGACTGGCGAAGGTTCTCACGACGCTGGAGGGCATCCAGACCGCGTTCAACAGCGCACAGTCCGACGGCAAGAAGGTATCACTGGCTGACCTGATCGTTCTGGCCGGTTGCGCGGGCGTCGAGCAGGCCGCGAAGAATGCCGGCCACGACGTGACGGTTCCCTTCACGCCGGGACGCATGGACGCCTCGCAGGAGCAAACCGATGCAGACGCCTTCACCGTGCTCGAGCCGAAGGCGGACGGCTTCCGCAACTACCAGAAGGCCCGCTATGCCGTATCGGCCGAGGAACTGCTGATTGACAAGGCGCAATTGCTGACCCTGACCGCACCCGAAATGACAGTGCTCGTGGGTGGCATGCGTGTACTGGAGACCAACTTTGGAGAGTCCCGGCACGGCGTTTTCACGACGCGCCCCGGGGCGCTCACCAATGACTTTTTCGTGAATCTGCTCGACATGAGCACCACGTGGAAGGCAAGCGCGGAAAACGACGGAGCATTCGAAGGTCATGATCGCGCATCGGGCGCGCTCAAGTGGACCGGCACCCGCGTAGACCTGATCTTCGGTTCGAACTCCCAGCTCAGGGCCCTGGCGGAGGTTTACGCATGTGATGACTCCCGGGAGAAGTTCGTACATGACTTCATAGCGGTCTGGAACAAAGTCATGAACCTTGACCGTTTCGATCTCTGCTGATAGGAGTCTGAGCGTTTTCGATAAGAGTCATTGGGCAGAAGTCCATCCATTGTGGGCAAGGTCCGCGGGGGGTCTAATCCCCGTGCAGCCACGCTACGGATCACACCCGTTAACCGTTTTCGGGTCGCTCGATGCTTATTGCGGACAGCGGTGGTTCCGTAGAGTCGGCTGGAAGTCCGCAGACATGAGTCATCAGTGTGTTGCCGGCTCGGTACAGTCAGGCGCATCGGTCCCGGTCACTTTCGTGCCCGGTCCCCGCGCCCCGAAAACGGAACGGGTGCCCGTGATCCTCCGCTACCGGCTGCCCGGGGACTAGACCCCCCGCTCGATGGATTAGTGAAAGTTCTAACTGAAAGATACAGGAGAGTCAGCTCGTTCATTTTGCATGGCAGCGTAGTGTTGCAGGACTCTGGGGGTTTTCCGGAGTGCCATGAACTCACCGTTACAGCACCTACGAATCATTGTGTAGCCCTCTTACCAGAGTTATCTATTACGAAAGGTATTGTACACAACAAGGCTTCCCATTTATTACACGAAATTCTGAAACAACCCAACAAACCGGAGCTATTGGTTTACATTCTTGCCAATCCGACCACTTCTTGACAAGATATCGTAATACGGCCGCCATCCGAACGAAAGCACTCTGCCGTCCTTATGACGGTCAGTCTTATGTTCGATGCAACTTCCTCTGGTATATTTTTGAGAAGCATTTGGAGCCGGCCGCTTATCCCCAACACCATATCCCAGTATTCCTCTGGATTTTCCACTTCAAGTGCAGCATTGTGTCGCATGGTTCGAATTTCGTGGAAACCGGTATCGGAGAGCGCTTTCTCGAGAACTCCCTCCACTCCGAAATCAAACCACATGGGCGCCCCGGGCACAACAGCAGCGGGCCATAACTCGCGAATGGTCTTCGCAACTATCCCGATCACAACGGCGCGGTCAGGTGTGCTCCAAACGGAAAGCGCCAGGGTGCCCGACGTTTTTTTCAGGACACGTCTCATTTCATGCAAGGCCTTCAGCCGGTCAGTCGTGTGCACCAAGCCGTGATTGCATAGAACAACATCAAATGAATCATCCGGAAACGGTAACGCTTCCGCATCACCTTCCTGAAAGACGACATTATGAAACCCCTTTTCTTGAGCTTTTTCCTTTGCGATATTGACCATGCCCGGTGCAATGTCTATTCCCGTAACCAAACCGCTTCGTGAAACGAGGGGCGCTGCCATGAGCGAGGGAATTCCAGGCCCGCAGGCAACATCGAGGACATGTTGTCCTGGCTGAAGATCTGCGGCATCAAGAAGGGGCTTTGCGTAACCTTCGAATACCTTGCACCCATATTCATCATACTTCGACGCGGTCATGCTGTAGACCTGTCGCTCAATATCCTTGTACTCTACCGGATCAAATGATGTCATCTGTCCACCCTCCTTTTTTTTCATAATTATATAAAGAGAGCGTGGTACATGACAATCACCCGAACGGGTGACATGACAACTATTTTACTTGAGGTTATTGGAAGTCGCCCAGACTGCCGCCTGGGTACGGTCGCTAACTCCAAGCTTAGAGAAGATTCTCCTGACATGTGTCTTTGCCGTATCAGGGCTGATACAGAGGATATCGGCGATCTCTTTGTTGGAAAAACCTCTTGTGATCAGCCTGAGGACCTCCTGCTCTCGAAGGGTAAGGGCTATATCCCGACCTCCAGCGCCTGATTTTCCATCATGATCGATGTTCCCTGTCGCATTCAATTCTCTCAGTGTTTCCTCAAGGGATTCGATGTATTTCCTGCGCCGATTCTCGTCTTTCTTTTTGTCGGTAATCTGAATAATAATCTCGAAGACGTGCTTGAGCGAACCATCCTGATCAAATATAGGGTATGCTTTGACCTCAGCATATTTGCGCTCCTTATTGGGAAGGTCAAGCCATCTTTCCGTGATACAGGGTTCTTTTGTATCAGAAACGATCTTCAGGAGACAGACAGGACATGGTGTCGTTCTCCTGCGCCATACCTCGTAACAGGGTCTTCCTATCATTTCACTTAAGGGTTTCTCGACTGCGGCAGCCATGACCCTGTTGGACCAGAGAACAGTATAGTCCTTGTTGAGTATATTGACGGCAATGTCGGGCGCATTCTCGAAGACTGCCTTAAAGAGATTCAGTGAAATGTCAAAGGAAGGGCGTTCTTGCCTCACAGGCCAACTCATGTCCTTGAAAGATTAAATAAACATTCCTATAGAAGAGTTATTCCTAACTTGCTACACTTTTCTCATTATCCTCAATTTCAAATAATCTGTAAAGAAGGTTTTTCGATTGCCGGTTGAAATCCAAGATGTTTTGAAGATTATCAACCTCATTGACTACAGGAAGCTATACGTAACAT
>DIFE01000136.1 GCA_002418985.1 Deltaproteobacteria bacterium UBA5756 | reverse complement strand
ATAAGTTTTACCGGACACTACTGTTATTGAATTATTCATACGGGCCACGAGCACAACCAGGATTACGATGACGGCCAGTCCTCCGGCGATAATGGGTGTGGTGAGGAGACTCTTCGGCAGGTATTCCCATAGGCCTATGACCCCAAAAAGAATGAATATGACGGCCGCAAACCACTTGACGAAGCGCTCGGGGATCTTCTTGCCGAGCACAATACCGATGATAATGCCGATGGCGTCCGCGATGATCATCGCCGTGGTCGTGCCGAGCCAGACCACTATGATATTGCTGTATTTTGTTGCCAGCGCCACGGTTGCCAGCTGTGTCTTATCGCCCATTTCAGCGAAGAAAAAGGCAACCGCCACGGTCCAGAACGGGCTGAAGTTGAACCGTTTGTCTTCCCCCTCGAGCGTGTCGCCCCTGATCGTCCAGAGGCCGAAGAATATGAAGGACGCTGAGGCACCGATCTGGATGTACTCTATGGGAATGAACCGGGTTATATAGCTTCCCGCAACCACGGCCATGAAGTGGTTCACCAGTGTTGCCACGAAGACGGCGAACAGGACGGTCTGCCACCGGTACCGTGAGGCGAAGGCCATCGCCAGAAGCTGGGTCTTGTCCCCCATCTCGGCGAGAACGACAAAGATAACCGAAGCCAGATATACGCTCATCAAGACCTCCCGGGGTCATAAAAAAACGAGACACTTCAGCATGTGGTAAAACACACGCCGAAGGTCTCGCTAATTGGTTTACATCGCCAACGGCAGAACCAGGGTTGCCCCAGTATGTTGATTCTGCCTGTCTAGCTACTCCCCTTCAAAAACAACCCATGGTCAGTATAAACCGAATCTCCGTACGAAATCAACCGGGAAGGGGAAACTGCCGGAACCCCGGGGAGGAGGTGCCGCCATTCTTTGGTTGTAAATCCGGAACTCTCCAGTTATAATCAAATGGTTCCGGTTTAAAGTGAGTCCAGTTTCTCAGTATTCCCGCGGGGTGACGAATGAAAATCAGATTTCTGGGTGCTGCAAGGAAGGTTACCGGCTCGTGCTACCATCTATTGACGGATGGAACCCAGGTTCTTGTGGACTGCGGTATGAATCAGGGCAGGAATTCCGATGCCCTCAACCGGGAACCCTTCAAATTCCAGCCCGATCAGATAGGGACCCTGCTTCTCACCCATGCGCACCTCGACCATTCGGGATTGATACCGAAAATTGTGGCCGATGGCTTTACGGGACGGATCCTGACCACATCCGCCACTGCGGAGCTTGCCGAGATCATCCTTCTCGATTCGGCGCATATCCAGGAAAAAGACGCCGAGTGGCACACGAAAAAGGCCTTGAGGGCAGGTAGAGACCAGGTTTTCGAGCCGCTGTACAATTCCGAGGACGCCAAGGCCTGCCTTCCTTATTTTGACAAAAAGGACTATGATGACGCCAGGGAACTTTCCGGGGGGATCAGGTACCGTTTCATAGATGCCGGCCATATACTGGGGTCGGCGACACTGGAGCTATGGTTCCGCGATAATGCGAGGGACAAGAAGATCGTCTTTTCGGGTGATATAGGCAAGAACGGCAACCCGATCATCAGGGACCCTCAGCATGTTGCCGAAGCAGACTACGTTGTCGTTGAGTCCACCTACGGGAACCGTTTCCACAAGGATCTAGAGGCGAGCATCGCTGAATTGGAAAAGGTCGTCAAGGACACTTTCAAGCGGGGCGGAAATGTACTTTTACCCTCATTTGCGGTGGGCAGGACCCAGGACGTCCTCTATATTCTGGACAAACTTGTCAAGGAAGGGCGCCTCAAGGACCTGGATGTTTACGTCGACAGCCCCCTTGCCGATAAAGCGACCAAAATCTATATGGCGCACCCCGAGTTTTTCGATGCCGAGGCGTCAAATAACTTCCATATCAAAAGCTCGGGAGGCATGAAGGTCCACTTCACGACTACCATAGAGGAATCTCAAAAGATCAACAGGATCAAATCCGGGGCGATCATTATCGCAGGCAGCGGCATGTGCGAGGGCGGCAGGATACGGCACCACTTCAAACATAATATCTGGAGATCGGAGTGCAGCGTCATTTTCACGGGTTTCCAGGTACCCGGGACTCTCGGCCGTTATATCGTTGATGGGGCGAAGAGGGCGTATATCCTCGGCGAGGAAATGGCCATACGGGCGAAAGTCTATACCATCGGCGGGTTTTCTGCGCATGCCGACCAGGGAGAGCTTATCGAATGGCTCAGTACCTTCACGAACAACCCCAGGGTTTTCATCGTGCATGGTGAAGAATCTGTAGCCCTCGAGTTTGAGAAGACCGTCAGGGAAAAACTGGGACTGACGACGTATGTACCCCATCTTGGAGAGGAACTGGATATTTAACAGCTCCGGGCTTCCTTAAGTCCCGGTGGAATCTCAGAGGGAACGTGGAAGGACAGACTTCTCTCTTCAGCGATGCAGATTTTCTGAACTACCAGATCGTCCGCAGCAAAAATCGCAAACGAACGATGACACTGAAGGTCGAACGCAACGGGACGGTTGTTATCCTCGTTCCTGAACGAACACCCAAGGAAGAGATCCAGCGGTTTTTCATTTCGAAGGTGCCCTGGATAGCAAAAAAAATCAAGGAATACCAGGAGACGATCGGCAAGGCGGGCGGGCCGAAGCGCTACGTCACGGGGGAGAAATTTCTTTACCTCGGAGAGGAATACCCGCTGGAGGTGATCGAAGGCGGTTCCGCAAAGCTCACCCTTTCCCGGGGCATATTTCAGATGTGCAGCGATCACAACGCCGATGGCAGAGAGATGTTCCGAAACTGGTACAGGACGAGGGCACGCGAGATATTCGCCGAGCGTGTCAGTTTTTACGGCAGACGGTTGAACCTGTCATATAACGGGATACGGATTACAAGCGCCCGGACCCGCTATGGCTCCTGTTCGTCCGATGACAGGCTGTCGTTCAGTTACCGGCTCGTCATGGCACCTTACGACGTTATCGACTATATCGTGGTCCATGAACTTGCCCACATCAAGGTCAAGAACCATTCAAAAAAGTTTTGGGAATATATCGAAAAAGTGATGCCCGATTACAAGCTGCGCAAACAGTGGCTCACGGCCAGAGGATATTTGCTGGACATATGAGGTTTATCTCCGCCCCGAAGAGTATACGGATGGTCCGACAAGGAGAGAAGATGAGAAAGATCGTGTTTGCGGTAACGATGGCAGCGGCGTTGATACTCCTTTTCGCTGATGTCGACCTCCAGGCGCAGTCACAAAGAAAATCGGCCGTCCCGAAGCCCGGGAGCGGCAAGTCTCAGATCGTGATCGAATATGTCTCTTTTCCCGACCAGTACAAGAAATATGAGGTGTACCCCTGGGAAACGCTCACGCTGGATGATTTCCAAAAATCCTACGGGGTGATGATCCAGGAAGGAAAATTTGAGGACTGGGTAAAATCACTTTCCGGCACGGCCGCGGGTAAGAACCGGATGATCCGGGTCTTCAGGGAACAGTTTGTCCTCATCGTTTGCTGTAAGCCCCACCTGTGTGATGCGAGCCAGATCATCGTTCTCTACGATCCTGTAAAAAAACGTGTGTTCAGCGTACTGGCCCTGGACGGTAAATTTTACTGGTTCGGCCAGCCGCCGCCACACATGCGGGACCTTCTCAATGTCCTGCTCGTAGAGGAGTTCAAAGCAATTTACCGGGGCCAGAGCTGAGTCGATACGTGCCGTCGCGTCAGGCGCCCCCGTCTTCCTCACCTGCCGGTTGAATCGGGAAACCTTTTAACGAAACAATGGCCCCCGGTATTTCGCAGCCGGCCCCCGATGTGCTATAATGCCGCATTCACAGGAAACGAGAGGATACCACTATGGGACATGGAGTTATCATTGTTGGAGCGGGACTAGCGGGGATGATGGCCGCGATTGCAGCCTCGGATGAAGGCGGGGAGGTTGTCCTGATCGACCGGGGCTCGGTAGGGCTTGGAACGAACACGGCAATGTCGAATGCCGTCTTTACCGGAGTCTCAGCTTCCTACGGTGCTGAGGAATACATCCGGGAAACGATGGAGATCGGCCGCTTCCTTAACAGGCGGTTCAAGGTCGAGATCGTGGCCGAAAAGAGCCCGGAAGCCGTGGCCAGACTGAAAGCGCTCGGGGTTCCGATAAACCCGGCGGGAAATCTCTACCAGGTCAAGTCGCCGAACCCCCGGGTGGTTTCCGGTGTTACAATGGTGAAACAGGTGGCCGCGGCGCTGCAGTCTCGTCCAAATATCCATGTTGTACGCGATTTCTACGTAACCGGGATTATGAAAGAGGACGGGGGCGCAACGGGCATCGAAGGGATAGATGAGGCAGGCCGCCGCGTCATATACGGCGCGGATGCCGTGGTCCTCGCCACCGGCGGGGCCGGCGCGATCTATCTCAGAAACGACAATCAGAAAGGCATCATGGGACAGGGCTATTGCCTTGCCGCCATGGCCGGCCTTTCACTTCTCGATATGGAATTCGTGCAGTTCTTTCCCCTTGTTGTGGCAGGCGAGGGCCTTGCCGCCAGCATCGTCTATCCTCCGATGCACGAGGCGATATGCCTTGTGAATAGCGCTGGCGAAGATCTGGCGGCAAAGTACAGCATGGGCAGCCTCAGCGATGCGGTCATGAGAAAGCGGGATGAACTCTCTATAGACCTCTACGGCGAGACGGAAAAGGGCACGGTATTCCTCGATTACCGCAAAGTGCCCGACGAAGCATGGGAGGTACACCCCTTGAGCCTCCTCAGGTTGATCAAACACGATTTCAAGGCAAAGCCCCTGCCTGTATCGCCCGCTGTCCATTTTATGATGGGAGGCGTCAGGACTGACGAGGCTTGCCGGACCGATCTGCCGGGACTTTTTGCCTGCGGAGAGGTGACATGGGGTCTTCACGGGGCGAACCGGCGCGGCGGCAATGCGCTGATGGAATGCGCCGTGTTCGGAACGCTGGCAGGACGTAATGCCGCTCAATTCAAAAGCTCAGGCCCGAAAGGGATCACCTCCGATTTTAAAGGCCCGTGGGAAGACCGCACTCCCGGCGCAAAGACGGGACACAAAACGCTTGGGCAGATCAAGGATGAGATCAGACGGACGGCATGGATCCACGCGGGCGTTATACGATCGGCAGATGGGCTCAAGGAGGGTCTCGATGCATCCTTCTTGATCGGCCGGGAGTTGGAAGGCATCGTTCCGGAAAACCGGCGCGAGGTCTGCGTCAAGGCTGATCTGGCGGCAGCGGTTTTAACGTTGAAAGCGGTAATTACCGCAAGCCTGGGCCGGCAGGAAAGCAGGGGAAGCTTTTACCGCGATGATTTTCCCCGTGAAGACGATGTTAACTGGAGAAAGAATTCATCGTTGACGTATGATTCCGCGACGGGTTCTTTCGCGGCTGATTATATACCGGTCAACTGAATGTGTGAAGGGGCCCGAACTTAAGGAGGAACCGATGATCAAACATGGACCGCAGGGAGCGTTGATGGCTGACACGACGGCCTTTATGAAGAGCAGGGTCATCCTGACGGCGGCGGAACTGGATATCTTCACGCTTCTTGACGGGGAACCCCTGTCATCCGCCCGGTTGGCAAAAAAAGCCGGGTTCAACATCAGGGCCCTTTCGCGCGTCCTCGATGCCCTTGCGGCCTTCGGTTTCCTGGCGAAGAAGGATGGGGTTTACTCACTCACCGGAAATGGATCTCTCCTTTCCTCGCGTCATCCGGGTTCGGTACTGCCCATGATACTCCATATGAACAGGCTCTGGGAGACCTGGGGCGACCTTTCCGGCATGGTCAGAAAGGGAGCCAGGGGAAAACGCAAGCACGCAAGCCGCATGGAGCCCGGAACTCTCGGTGCCTTTATCGGCGCAATGGACGTCATAGGCAAAGACCTCTCGCTGGACATAGCCGATTCTTATGATCTCGGCCCCTACAGACGGCTTCTCGATGTGGGAGGCGCGTCGGGGACGTATACCATCGCCTTCCTGCGGAAAAACCCCCTCCTCAGGGCCACCATATTCGACCTCGAAGCAGTTATCCCCATGGCGCGGAGGAAGATGGACGCTGAAGGTCTTGCAGACAGGGTGGACTTTGTCCCGGGCGATTTTTATAAAGATAACCTGCCCGGGGGCCACGACCTCGTCCTCCTTTCGGCGATCATTCATCAAAACGATCCGGAAGAGAACGTCGACCTTTATCGCAAAGTCCTCGATGCTCTTGTCCCGGGCGGAGCGATCCTCATCCGCGACCACATCATGGACGCCGCCCGCACGGCTCCGGCCGCGGGTACGCTCTTTGCCATCAACATGCTCGTGAACACCCGCGGCGGCGGTACGTACACCTTCGAGGAAGCGAAGGACGGCCTTACCAGGGCAGGATTCCAGGACATCCGACTGGTTCGGACCGGCGACAAAATGGACTGTCTGGTGGAGGCAAGAAGGCCTCGCTGACCCTGTCCGAAAATGACTGCAATACATCCCCGGTGTTTCAACGGGGGCCATCGAACCTACCGGTTTTACTGGCATTACGCGTAACCTCCTTGACAAGAATACCTATAGTTCTAAAATTGATTAAGCGATAACCGTCGCGAAAACGCTTCTGTCATCAATGAAACGGCAGGGATCTCCAAGGATGACCCAGGTATCAAATCTATGGGGGACGATCTGATCGTCGAGCAGGAATTCCATTCCGGTAATGCTTGCCAGCGGGGTATCACGATGAGAACAATTGCCTTCGCAGTATTCTTCGTGCTCCTGGCCTGTTCTGTCGGGGCACAGGAGATCTTCGTCAGCGGCGGGTTTGCGAGTGATGTGAGCATGCAGGGGGACAGTGGGGAATGGTCGGTTAGTTACGGGCAGGACCTTACGGAACATCTGGCATTCAGCATCTCATATGTAAACGAGGGGCACCAGCCTAACCACTACAGGGACGGTATAGCCCCGCAGATCTGGGGACGTGCTGCACCTTTCGACCCCCGCCTGTCTTTTGCCCTGGGTGCCGGTCCGTATCTTTATTTTGACACGAAGGTCGCCTCGGACAGCGACGAATATGAAAACCTCCACGGTCTTGGCGTCATTTTCAGCGGGACAGCGACGTGGTACGGATTGAGTCCTTTCCTGCTGCAGGTACGCGCCAATTATATCGGTGTCAACCAGAGTTTCGACTCTTTCTCGGCCAGCTTCGGAATAGGCTGGCTCCTTCAAGCCAAACCCGGGCCGGGGGAACCTCCAAAGGCCGGCAAGAGTATACGTAAGGCAGACAACGAGGTCGGGTTCTTTCTCGGCAAATCGGTCCTTAACAGTGCGAAGAGCGAACAGGGCAACGCTATGAGCATCGAATACCGGCGCCGTCTGCTTCCTTACCTCGAGCTGGCCGCGGCGTGGCTCAACGAGGGGGATTCTCGTCCCATAGGCCGCTACGGGTTTATGTCACAACTGTGGCTTGAACGGGGATTTTACGATGACCGCCTGTCGCTCGGCATCGGCGGCGGTCCTTACCTGGCCCACGACAAGTACGATGGTGATGGAGGTTCGAGGACCACACTGGCGGGCGCCGTTTCCCTGACGGCTCTCTACCGCTTCACTCCCCATCTCGGGTTTCGCGCCATGTTTCATCGGATCGTCACCGATTATAGCCGTGACACCGATGTCTTCATGGGCGGATTGGTCGTGGCGTTTTGATACGCCGGTAATGGCTGCCTCAGTATAGTTGACAGGGCGGCCTGAAACCCCCGAGAGTCATTTATTTCAGTTTTCTGATCCACCTTGCCAATTCAACCAGGAGTTCCTTTACCATTTCCCTCGTCGTTTCGTCTGTAAGTTTGCCTGTTCCATCGAACTTGCTTTCGGCGAAGGGTACCATGATCTCCGGCCGGTTCAGGGGGAAGGCGTTGAGAGATACCAGGATCTGGCGGAGGTGATACTGCGCCCGGGCAGTACCGAGCATGCCGATGGAGGCACCCATGATGGCGACCGGTTTTCCTTCGAAAGGGTTCGTCCCGTAAGGCCTCGAGGCTGCATCGATGGCGTTCTTCAGGACACCGGGAACGGAGTAATTGTATTCCGGGGTTACAATAAGGATGCCATCCGCCCCTTTCACTTTTTCCTTCAGTTCCGTTACTTTCTGGTGGGGATAGTTCTCAAGGTCCTGATTGAAGGGAGGGATCCCCTCAAGATCGAAGATCTCCAGCTCGACCTCCTGAGGAGCGACCTCAAGTGCGGCCTTGAGAAGCATCTTGTTAAAAGACCCTTTCCTCAGACTTCCCGCAACACCAAATATTTTTACCTTCCCGCCGTCCATTGTTTTCCTCCTTGTCGGCAATGTCGAATGTTCTAAAATAAGGCGGGAAAACAGGGGTGTCAACGTACGGGGCAAAAGGCTTGCCATGGGCCCGTTGTGGCTTCGCTCTATCTTAATGACTCACGGAGTACTGTGATCTCGAGCGAAGCGGGCGTGAGATAAGGCCTTCAGGCTTTGTTGTCCGGAGCGCTCTTGTCGACCGTAAATCTCCATTTGCAGAACAGGTCGGGTGGATGATCGGGGGGTGCGAGGAGACACTCTACCTTGATGTTGGGGTCTATGGCGTGGGCGAAGGATTCGAACTCCGTCTGGTGCATGTCCCGGCAATAGAATTCCGGCAGCCCGTGTTTTACCCGTGCTACCTGGGTAGGGCATTCGGGAACCGTGACAAGTACTTCGTCTTCCGCTTCTTCGGTGACATGGTATCCGACTATCATGGTCCACGGCAGGTACTGAAAGGCTCTCACAAGCCCCTTGAGCCCCTTTTCGCGGATGTTGAAGCGTTCTATCATATCCTTTACGGACATGCCGGCTATCTTGCCCCAGACGTCTTCGTCGAATCGCTCTGCGACCTGTCTGCCGTACTCTTTTTCAACACAGAGGAACCAGAAACCGTCCACAACCCGGTAGTGCCAGAGGAGAAACCGCAGATATTCGCGAAGCTCGGGGGCTTCCATGTGTTCCAGAATGCCTATGTCCATTCAAACCTCCTCTCCAAGAACTCCAGGGAATAAGAACCGGCGACGCCGGGTGGGACATATGGTAGCAATCTGGCTGGTGTCCTGTCAAGGAAGTATGTGAAGAGTAAAAAGGGCTCTATGCGGTATCATCTTCTTGAATATTATGGAATATGTCTTAAGCTGAAATAAGCAATTCCGCTCGACCTTAAGGAGGCGCGCCCGGTGGCTCACAGGTTCAAGATACTCGTTACCGACGATGATCCCGATATCCTTGAGCTGAATTCCACCATCCTGCGCAAGGTCGGATACGAGGTCTATGAAGCCTCGACGGCGAAGGAAACCCTTGAAATGGTTCGGACACACCGTCCCGATCTCATCATTCTCGATGTTATTCTTCCCGACATGAGGGGCACCCGGCTATGCAGGATGATCAAAGACGACCCCGATTTGCGCGGGCCATTCATCATTCTCATGTCGGGAGTCCAGATATCCTCCAATAACCAGGCGAAAGGACTCAACGTGGGTGCCGATGGCTACCTTGTCAAACCGGTTTCGAGAAAGGAATTTATTGCCAGGGTCCAGGCCATGGAGCGTATCAAACACGCCGAGGATGCCCTCATGGAAACCAAGAGGGAGCAGGAAGCAACTATTGAGAAGCTTCAGAAGGCCCTGGAGGAGATCAAGACGCTCAGGGGCCTCATCCCCATTTGCGCCTGGTGTAAAAAAATACGGGACGACGAGGGGTATTGGGACGAATTGGAGGTCTATCTCAGCAAGCATAGCGAGGCCGTCTTCAGTCATGGCCTTTGCCCGGAATGTTCAAAGGCCATGAAAAAGAAGATCGAGGAAGACTGACCATCCCTATTTGTGTGTGTATTCCGCGATATGTTTCATACGGCGGTTGTTTCCGGGAGCGGGGATTCAGAGAGCATCTTTCTGAGTTCTTCGCCCTGCACGATTTCGTTTTCCGAGAGCAGACGGGCCAGTTCATCGAGAACCTTCCTGCGTTCCGTGAGTATCTTCCATACCCTTGTATGGGCCTCGTCCAACAGCCGGGCTATTTCCTCATCGATCTTTGCACTCTTTGCCTCGCTGTATGCCTTTGTCTGGTTGAAACCCTCCGGCGGGAACAGGGGATGGTGGGGGCGCTCGTAGGTTGCAAGGCCGAGGCGATCGCTCATGCCGTATTCCGTGATCATAGAGCGGGCAATGTCTGTCGCCCGTTGCAGATCGTTCTGTGAGCCCGTGGAGCTCTCCCCGAAGACGAGCTCTTCCGCTACCCTGCCGCCGAGGAGCACGGCGAGCCGGTCGAGCAACTCGGGTCGGGTCATCAGGTAACGGTCCTCCGTTGGCCTTTGCTGGGTGTAGCCGAGCGCCGCAATGCCTCGGGAGATTATCGAGATCTTGTGCACCGGGTCCGCATACGTGACCGATTCGGCGACGATCGCGTGCCCCGATTCATGAAAGGCAACAATCTCTTTTTCCCGAGGGTTCATCACGCGGTTTTTTTTCTCGAGGCCGCCGACGATTCGGTCAATTGACTCATCGAGCTCATCAGGCCCAACTGTTTCCTTGTTTTTCCGGGCAGCAAGGAGGGCGGCCTCGTTGATGAGGTTGGCAAGGTCGGCGCCCACAAAGCCGGGTGTAAGGGCGGCGACTTTGCGCAGATCGACTTCGGGGCTCAGCGGAACGTCCCGGGAATGTATCTTCAGGATGGCCTCGCGGCCATTTATATCGGGGCGGTCGATCAGCACCTGCCGGTCAAACCTTCCCGGGCGCAGCAGGGCGGGGTCAAGGATCTCAGGGCGGTTAGTGGCGGCCATTATGATCACGCCCTTGTTCGATTGAAAACCGTCCATCTCGACGAGAAGCTGGTTGAGTGTCTGTTCCCTCTCGTCATTTCCGCCAAGAACATT
>DIFE01000094.1 GCA_002418985.1 Deltaproteobacteria bacterium UBA5756 | reverse complement strand
GAAAGGGTCAGGCAGCTCGAAGAGGTTCCGGCCTGCGCCGGAATGACGGAGGAAGAAGGGGCTGGAATGACGGAGGAAGAATATAGGGGGCTATGCGTTAGTTTGTGACTGTCCGGAAAGAGGTTGACCTTTATATTATTTTGGACAGATGTGACCCATTACCCGTTACCTGTCTTCTTATGTATCTTGCCCCGTGCCAGGGATGCAAAGATACCGAGGAAGGATAGAAAGGCGAAGATGAAAAAGGTCACCCTGGTGCTGTGCAGAAATTCTCCGTAGTGTTCCTGAGTTATCTGAATCCTTCCCATAAAGAGCATAAAGACGAACATGACGATGCCCATGCTTAACGTCTGGCCTATGACACGCATCGTCGACATGGTGCCTGAGGCGACCCCGAAGAACTTTTTGTCCACGGAACTCATGATGGCATTCGTGTTCGGTGAGACGAAAAGAGCGAAACCAAATCCGAGAAAGACAAGATTGAGGACGATGAGATACGTACTGGTTCCTTCGCTCAGAAAGCCGAACAGCATCAGGGCGATCACGAGAGATATCATGCCCATGGACGCGACAATGCGCGGTTCGTGCCGGTCGGACATCTTTCCCGCAAAGCTCGACAGAAGGGCCTGCATCGATGGCTGTGAAACGAGAATGAGACCCGCCGTCTGGGGGCTCAACTTTTTGATGTACTGGAGATAGAGGCTCATAAGAAAGGTAATCGCGAAGGTGGCGCTGTAATTGACGAGCGTCGCGAGATTGGAATAGAGAAACGCCCGGTTATTCATGAAAAGACGTATTTCGATAACGGGGTGTTCGACCTTCAGTTCCCACAGGCCAAAGAGGAAAAGTCCCACGAGGCCGCCGATGAGAAAAGAAAAGCCCCTCATCGAGGGAAGCGTCGTAACCCCGTACATTGCAGACGTAAATGCAGCCACGTAAAGGACTGAACCGATAACATCGAATTTTTCACCCCTTGCCTCCGCCCATTCCTGCTTGATCTTCCAGAGGGTCACCGCGAGAACGATGAGCCCGATGACGACATTGGTGAAGAAAAGAAATCTCCACCCCAGGTAATCCGTCAGGATACCCCCGATGAAGGGCCCCGCGGAAAGACCCACGTAGACGGAGGTAAGGACAATGCCGAGCGCACGTCCCCGTTCGCTTGCGGGATAAACGGAGGCGACGATTGTGACCCCGGTTCCGAATATCATGGAACTGCCCATGCCCTGAATGATCCTCCAGAAGATAAGCGTCGTCCCTGATGTCGAAAAGGCGGCAACAGCCGATGAAACATTGCTGAGCACCAGCCCCCAGAGGAAGACCTTCTTTCTGCCGTATATATCGGAAGCCCTTCCCACGGGAACGAGGAACGCCGCCGCTGAAAGAAGGTACGCCGTCGCCACCCAGCTTAGCGAGATGGCGTCCATCGCAAGGTCCGACCCGATGCGCGGCAATGCCACCGTAACGGACGAAGCGGTGAAGGGTCCAAGGAAGGAACTGAGTACGGCGGCAAACAGCGCGTTTCTCTTGAGGCTTGTCTGAAGATCCATAGGGTTTAATGTCGACCTGAGAATAGACCAATATATCACATCGGGAGCAACAAGGAGAAACTTTTCCGGCGGGTTTGCTACCTATTCAAGGATGTCGACATCATCAAGGATAGGGATGCATCTCGTCGGCGAGCCGTCGTCGCAAACGATGAGGGGGTCATTGCAGACCATTGAGGGCCGATGGGGCTTGCAATGTTCGCATGCCTGCGCCTCTTCATCTTCGCATTGACCCGTCAGGTACTTTGAGCAAATGAACCGGACTATCATGAACATTATTTTACCACAGACCGCAAACTTTTTTCCTCAACTTGAGCACGCGTCGTATCCCGGGGCCTTGAAAAGGAATTGACTTTTCGGCGATTCTCCGTTAGAAAATCACCAGATTCTTTGCGTCAGGGGAGTCTATCTCAATCTCACAATGAGGTAAGATCTGGCGGGGATCCTCCGGTAAAACACGGCCCAAAAGAAAAAAGATCAAGACCACCAAAAAAACTGAAAAATAATCTTCGCGTGACCGTGGTTTCAGGCCGTCATTGCGTCTTAGCGATCCCTGCGGCTTCAAGATCGGTCACAATCGACCTCGACAGATCGGCAAGAGACCGGCTCATTGCTTCCCTGGCGCCCGTATCGCCGCGCTCCCGAAATATCGTGGAAAAAGAGATATCCCTTGCCGTTACGGGCGTCTTGCCGTCAGAGCCATACAGAACCCACCGGGCCCTCGTATCGAGGGTGTCGGGGTTTGTTATATCGAAGGCGCTGAGCTTCACCTCGATGCGGTAATCCGCATGCTTACCCTCAGCCAGAGAGACCACGGCAATACTGCGGGGGGCAAGAAGGCGCCGCAAGTTTTCGGTTACAACCCTCGGAATCTCTCTTTTAAGCAGGCTCGCCCTCATATCGACGGTGGAGATATTTGCCGGATTTATGGTGGTTTCCACAATCATAGCCGCCCGGTCCACGTAACCCGGAACGTCTATGGGACCGACCGCGACAAGGAGTCTCCTCCCCTGGGTCATGGCAACCGGCCCGTCGACGGGTGCGACCGGGTCAAGCACGGAATAAGCCGGGCCGACCGAAATGGCGCAGCCGGTGGACAGCGCCAGGGTAAATATCACCATAAATACCATTGCCTTCATCGGAGTACGAGAACGCATTATCGATAACCTCACGCCTTTATTCTGACGTCATCTTTCTGCAAAGGTCCATAGTGAAAGAGAGTCCGGTCTTCCAATACAGTGAATTATATATCTTTTGGAAAAACGATGAAAGGTGAATGCCAATCATCATGTGAAATGTCTTTGCCCTGACACCCGTCGCCTGAAACTTGAAACCTTTTATTAAAAGATATAGAATACCGGACAAATTAGTGAAAAAACGGAAAGAAAAGGCGGCACGGAATACCGCTTGTCTCTCGTCCCGCTGGGTGGCTACGTCATGCCCGATATTGAAGACGAAAACGCATTCTTTGATTTTTCCATTTCCCGGCGGATCATTCTTAGCGCCGGCGGTCCGGCGGCCAGCCTGGCGCTTCCCGTTTTTTGCTTCGCCCTGTCCGATATGCTCCGTCTCGGACCGAGCCTAACAACTCTTCTTGTTGAACCCTTTTCGCAGACTGCGACGGTCTTCCTGAAGACGGTATCCGCCATCCCCCTTCTTTTCACACATTACGGAGAACTATCGGGAATAGCCGGCATCGTCTCCCAGGGCGGACGCTTTATCGCTCTGGACGGTCATAATCTCCTTTCCTTTTCGGCCATCATAAGCGTCAACCTCGCAGTCCTCAACCTTCTTCCCATACCCGTCCTGGACGGCGGAAAGATTCTCATGTATGCCATGGAAAAGCCGAGCAGAAGGTTTGTAAAGCTCCATTATCCGTTGGCCATTGCGGGATGGGTCCTGATGCTTGCCGCCATGACCTACGCCACGGTGCTTGACGTCGGAAGGCTCACCGGCGGGAAGCTCCTGTAAGCCACTCTGTCTGCTTTTAAAAAAAGGGGGTTCTCATGACCGAAACAAAAGCCGGTACAGAAGGCAAGAAAATCAAAGGGGTCGGCGGATGGCTGGTGCTTGTGGCTATCGGCCTTATCGCAAGTCCTATCTTCATGGCGGTGGGCCTGATACAGGATGTCCTCCCCGCTTTTTCAGGAGGAACGTGGGCCAGGCTGACTACCGCGGGATCGCCCAATTATCATCCACTCTGGGCGCCGCTCCTTATAATGGAGGTTTCAGGCACCAGTCTCTTTATCCTCTTTTCCCTGGTCCTGCTCGTACTTTTCTTCATGAAGAAGATGCTTGTTCCCCGTCTCGTCATCATCTTCCTTCTCGCAAACCTGGCCTTCGTAATCATAGATTACTTTCTGGCCATGAGAATTCCCCTCGTTGCATCCATGCCCGACGAATCGACGCCCACTCAGATAGCGCGCCAGGCCATTTCCTGCGTCATATGGATACCATATTTTCTGAGGTCGAAGAGGGTTAAGAATACCTTTGGGAAATGAAAATGGGTTATGGGTTATGGGTCACATCTGTCCAAAATAAGTTTTGAAGGGGAGACCCCGAACAGGTAGAATTTATTCGACCAAGAAACAAATAAAACCTGGGGGGGCTCCCGTGAATAAGTTTAGCAGTATGTTCGGTCAGGTTCTACAAATATTCTCAAAACAGGACTTTTATTCGGCGGTAAAGGAAACGGGAGCAGAAAAAGGGGCAAAAGGGTTCTCCTCATGGGACCAGTTCGTTGCCATGCTCTTCTGCCACCTGGGTCAGGCCCGCTCCCTGCGGGAGATATCAGGTGGCCTTGCAAGCTGCTTCGGCAAACTCAAACATCTTGGCATCAAGGACGCCCCGCCCCGTTCGACCCTCTCGTATGCGAACAGCAAAAGACCCTGGCAGCTTTATGAGACGGTCTTTTACCAGCTTCTCCGGAAGGTGCAGGCGGTCGCCCCGGGGAAGAAGAAGTTCCGCTTCAGGAACAAGCTCTTCAGTCTCGACGCCAGCCTCATCGAACTGTGCCTGTCCCTTTTCGACTGGGCCACGTACCACCAGACGAAAGGGGCCGTCAAACTCCACCTGCTTCTTGATCACGACGGGTACTTCCCTGTCTTCGCCCGGATCACCGACGGGCTCACCCATGAGATGAGGGTGGCCAGGGACCTGTCCTTCCCGAAGGGATCGATCGTAGTGATAGACCGGGGATACGTGGGCTACGACCTCTTTGCCCGGTGGCTCAATGAGGGTGTTTTCTTCGTGAGCAGGCAAAGGGTGAACGCCAACTATACGGTCATCCAAGACAGGGCCGTCCCGAAGAACCGCTCTGTCATCAAAGACCAGTTGATCACCCTCAATTATTATTACTCGAAAAAGGACTATCCTCATCCCCTGCGCCGTATCGAGGTCTGGGATGACGAGAAGAAGGAAACCATCGTCTTTGTCACCAATCATCTTACCTTCGGGGCCACCACCATCGCATCCATTTACAAGGACCGCTGGCAGATCGAGATCTTCTTCAAGACGATAAAGCAGAACCTGAAGATAAAGACCTTTGTGGGTACATCGGCCAATGCCGTCATGATCCAGATCTGGACAGCATTGATCTCCATTCTCCTTCTCAAGTACCTGATGTTCCGTTCCCGGTTTAACTGGTCGATCTCGAACCTTGTCGCAATGCTCCGTTATAACCTGTTCACCTACCGTGATCTCTGGGCATGGATCGACAGTCCCTTTGAGGTGCCGCCTGTCGTGCCGGCAGGCGAACAGCTCGCAATGGAGTTTTGATATGCTGGACAGCATAAAAATATTGTGGCCGCAGGACAGGCCAACCTCGTTTTAAAGCGGGGTATTCGCCTGTCCTAAATCATTGTTTTATAAGGAACGCATTTTGGGAAACGGATTATCTTGGACAGCAGTGGGTTATGGGTAATGCGTTATGGGAGGAGCCGTTTGCCGTCGCCTTTCCTATTACCTATAACCCATTGCCTATTACCTGTCTTTACTTAAACTTATGATGCTCCTTGTTCTTTTCGTAGAGTATCTTCAGGCCTTCAAGGGTAAGGAACTCATCGACAACGTCGATTGTTTCAGAACCTTTATAGATCAGGCTTGACAGGCCGCCCGTGGCGATGACGAGGGGGTCGGTCCTGACTTCACCTTTCATTCTCTTGACAATGCCGTCGACGAGGCTCGCATAGCCGTAGGTGATACCAGCCTGCATTGCCTGGACCGTATTCTTGTTGATGAGTGTCTTGGGCTGGACAAGCTCAACCCGGGGCAGCTTTGACGCCCGTTCGAAAAGGGCGTCGAGGGAGATAAGGATACCCGGGGCGATGGAGCCGCCTGCATATTCGCCCTTCGGGGTGATGTAATCAAAGGTGGTGGCGGTACCGAAATCGACAATGATAAGCGCTTTCTTGTATTTCTCATAACCGGCCACGGCGTTCACGATCCTATCGGCTCCGAGTTCGGTGGCATTTTCGTACAGTACCGGCATGCCCGTTTTTATGCCGGGCTCGACCACTATCGGCATGATGCCGATGTATTTCCTACAAACGATCTCAAAAGGGATGAGCAGCGGTGGTACGACACAGGATACGATGGCGCTGTGTATCTCGCTGAGGCGTATCTTTTCTATGTACAGAAGGCTGTTGAGGAGTATGGCATATTCATCGACCGTCTTCGTCAGGGCCGTACTCAGTCTCCAGTGATTAAGAAGCTTGCCTTCGTGATAGACGCCAAAAACAATATTGGTGTTTCCGATATCGATAACGAGTAGCATTAGAAGTTCACGTCTCCTGCAAGGATTTTTTTCGTGGTGCCTTTTATATCAAGAAGGATGGCTCCATCGCGGTCGATACCTTTCGCTGTACCGATGAAGACCTCTCCCATCTGATTGATCTCAAGGTGTTTGCCCCGGATCTGCGCCCTTTCCTCCCAGATATCACAAATTGCCCGGGAGCCGTCTGCCTTGAAAAGATCATAATATCTTTCAAGATTCGACAAAAGAATACCACACACCCTCGACCTTTCAAAAGTTTTTTTTGTTTCCATGAACAGGGATGTCGCCGTCGCCTTGATCAGGTCGTCCATATCTTCCGGCTGCATGTTAATGTTGAAACCAATGCCGATGACAACGAACCGGACCATGTCGGCCTCGGTGGAAAGCTCGATCAGCGTGCCCGATATCTTTCTGCCGTTGATGAGTACATCGTTGGGCCATTTTAGTGTCGCTTTTATACCCGTCAGTTGATCGATCGTGTCCGATACGGCCAGAGACGACAGAAAGGTCACCGGATATACTATTGAGGGATGAACCGAGGGACGCAGGATTACGGAAAGATAAATGTTCTTTCCTGTGGGCGACGACCATTTCCTGCCAAGTCTGCCTTTGCCCTTGTCCTGGGATTCGGCAACCACACACGTGCCCTCCGCTTCACCTGCAAGGGCCTGTTTGAAAGCAAAGGCGTTTGTCGAATCCAGCCTGTCGCGGTGGATGATCTTCGATCCAATCCTTGCGGAAGTCCGCCACCGGTCTATCTCCCAGCCATAGACTCTGTCAGGCGTATCGACGATACGGTAACCTTTTCCCTTCGACTTGTCGATAGTGTATCCGTAGCGCTCAAGCTGGTTCATGTATTTCCAGACCGCCGTCCGCGACACGCCCAGTTTCCCGGCAATGTGATCGCCCGATATAAAGGAACTGGCGTCGCGCAGATGCCGGAGCACTTCGCTGAGATTATCCATTCTCTATCCTGTCGTAATGGGAAAAATACATCGTAAAAGAGGCCCGTCCCTGGGAAAGGGACCGGATATCGGTCGAATACCCGAACATGTTCGTAAGGGGGGCATTAGCTTCAACAATGGTATATTTGTCTTTCGTCGTAATGTTGGCGATGTGGCATTTACGGGAATTAAGATCGGCGATGATATCACCGAGGAACTCGTTGGGTACCGTGACCGTCAGCGACATGACCGGCACGAGCAATACCGGCCCCGCCTGCTGACAGGCATCCCGCAACGCGTCATGGGCTGCCATTTTCAATGTAAGTCTGGCGAACTCGGGGTTATTGAAGGTTGCATCGTTGATTTCAACCCGAACGTCCGTCAGCGGGTACCCTTTGAGGACACCGATATTGGACGCCTCTTCGATACCTTCCTCTATGGCGTTTACGAGGGGATAGACGGGATTGTCCTCGGCTATCCGGGAGATGATGAGATTGCCCTCCCCCCGTACGTTCGGCGCAACGGCAATGGAAACCCAACCCTTGCACGGCGTATTGTTTATGACCTTCTCAAAGGTGTGCTCGCGGGATACCGACCCTTCGATGCTCTCTTTATATACCACCTGCGGCTTGCCGACGGTGAGGTCGATGCCGAACTCCTCCCTGATCCGATGCATGATGACGTCAAGGTGAAGTTCACCCATCCCCGAAACGATGGTCTGGTATGCGTCTTCATCGGTCCTGAGAACAAATGTGGGATCTTCCTGAGCTATTCTCTGGAGTGCAAGCATGAGCTTTTCCTGATCCACGTTCCGGGCCGCCTCAACCGCGATGGAGATGACCGGCTCATAGACCTCGATCGGCTCCAGAAGAATGGGTTTGGCCTGCGTCAGGGTATGTCCCGTCGAGGTCTCCTTGAGACCGACGATGCCGACGATAGCCCCCGCCCTTGCCTCTTCCACGCGGTCTTTATGATTGGCATGCATCTTATAGATGCGTGATATTTTTTCCTTCTTCCCCAGGTTGACGTTGTAGACGTCTCCCCCCACTTTTATCGACCCCGAGTAGATCCTGATATAAGTGAGTTTCCTTCCCTCCTCCATGACTATCTTGAATGCCAGTGCAGCCAGATCCTCGTCGTCGCTCGCCTGGCGTTCCTCCAGTTCTTTCGTCTGCGGGTTCTCACCCGTTACGGGAGGAACATCGAGAGGCGACGGCAGATAACGCACTATGGCATCAAGGAGCGGCTGGATTCCCTTGTTTCTCAGGGCCGCACCGCACAGCACGGGAACACACCTCAAGGCGATGGTGCCTTTGCGAAGCGCACCGTAGATCCTGGAAGGCTCTATGTCTTTGCCTTCCAGGTAGAGTTCCATCAGTTCATCATCATAAAGGGACAGCTTGTCGAAGAGGTTCTCCCGGTAGAAAGCCGCCTGCTCCTTGTATTCCTGCGGTATGGAGATCGTCCGGTGCGTGGCCCCGAGGTCCTCTTCATCCCAGGCTACGGCTTGCATCGTGATGAGGTCTACGACACCGTAAAAACCGTCCTCCCTTCCCAGGGGGATCTGGAGCGGTATGGGATCTGCCCCGAACTTTTCCACAATCAGGTCGATGACACGAAAAAAGTCGGACCCGATGCGGTCGAGTTTATTGATAAAGGCGATGCGGGGAACGTGATATTTGTCCGCCTGATGCCAGACCGTTTCGGTCTGTGGCTCCACACCGCCCACTCCGCAGAAAATGGCCACCATTCCGTCAAGGACCCTCAGCGACCGTTCCACCTCGATGGTAAAGTCGACATGCCCCGGGGTGTCGATAAGCTGGATCTCGTGGTCCTCCCAGTAAAGCGTCGTCACTGCGGACGTAATGGTTATGCCGCGCTCCTGTTCCTGAGGCAGATAGTCCATGACGGCCGTACCCTCATGGACCTCTCCGATCTTGTGGGTCCGGCCGGTGTAGTAAAGGATGCGCTCCGTCACCGTCGTCTTTCCGGCGTCGATGTGAGCGGCAATCCCTATGTTCCTTATCCTGGAAAGCCGCGTATCTTGCTTTTTCATTTTCGCATAAGATATAGACCTAAGACGATGCAAAAGTCAACAAAGAAGGCTGAAAGCAAAGGGCTTTTGGCCACTTGAAAACCGGCACCGGAAAGTGCTTTACTGTTAGCGGGCGTCAACGGCGCCGAAAATCTCTTAAACAAAAAGGATAAAGACAGACAATGGGTACACCGCACATGTTTTACTCCAGACAGGAGAATATATCCGTACTAACCATCAACAGGCCGGACGCCCGCAACGCATTCAGCCCGGAAATGATCGGGCTGTGGCGCGATTACCTCAAGGAGGCAAGAGACGACGATGCCGTAAACGTCATCGTCGTCACCGGCACCGGAGATACCTTCTGCTCGGGAGGCGACATCCGCGACATGGCAGAGGGAAAGCTCAGGTCATGGGACATGAAACGGTTTCTCTGGGAAGGGGTCCATCGCATCATCCTAACCCTGGAGGACATCGATAAACCCGTGATAGCGGCAATAAACGGAGCGGCCATGGGGGCCGGCATGGACATGGCCATCATGTGCGACATCAGGGTCTCGTCCGACAGGGCGAAGCTCGGTGAATCCTATATCCAGATGGGACTCGTCCCCGGTGACGGAGGGGCGTGGTTCCTGCCAAGGCTTGTAGGTGTCTCGAAGGCGCTGGAACTTTTCCTGACCGCCGATGTACTTGACGCAGGGGAGGCGCTTTCACTGGGCATCGTCAACAGGGTGGTGCCCCACGAGAACCTGATGGAGGAAACCATGAAACTCGCCTCCAGGATCGCCCAAAAGCCCCCGTTGGCGGTGAAAATGATGAAACGGGCCGTCTACCAGGGAACAACAAGCACACTGAGGTCCCATCTCGATTATATCTCGTCGCAATTGTCCCTTCTTTCCGAGACCCATGACCATGCCGAAGCGGCACGGGCATTCCTGGAAAAAAGAAAACCTGTTTTTACCGGCTCCTGAGGAAATATGTCCGCGAAGAAAATAAAATTGCCGTGGATAACCCCGTAAGTAACGGGTGGTTGCCCTCCAGAAGAGTGTTTATTGAAATTTTTTTGTTTACTCCTGCAAGCCTTTTGTATTATGTATTGCTTGGGCTAGGGCGCTTGTTGTGTCAAATGGGGAAATACGTGCCTTCGGGCATATGACACTACGGCAGGGGGTTCACTATGGGTAAGCTCAGCTCAGCATTCACACTCGCAGTAATCGTCGCTTCACTGTTGTTTCCACTCTCCGTTCTCTCCCAGTCAACGGACATTAAGTACCCCGAAACGAAACAGGTTCTCAGCATCGTCGAGGACGCCGCGCAGGCGGTCGCTCAAAAAGGAGAGGCGGTCTTTGCGGACTTCCGGAAGAAAGGCGGCAAATGGCTCCATGACGATACCTACGTATTTGTCATAGATACGAAGGGCAACGTCGTCCTCAATCCCACCCGGCCCGAACTGGAGGGGAAAAACCAGATAAACCTCAAGGACGCCATGGGAAAACCTTTCATCGCGTGGTTCATCAGGGAGGTAACGGACTATCCCTTTAAGACACAGGGATGGTCCCACTATGTCTGGTTCAAACCGGGACAGGAGATCGCTTCGTGGAAGACATCTTTCGTCAAGTACGTCAAGGCACCCTCGGGGAAGGGCTACATCGTGGGCAGCGGACTGTACGAGATGAGGCCCGAGAAGGTCTTCGTCGTCGACATAGTCGATGAGGCGGCGGAACTGGTGAGAAAAGATGGGCGCAAAGCCTTCCCTGTCCTGCGAGACAAGACGGGGGAGTTCAACTACCTCACGACATACGTCTTCGTCGTCGATCAGAAGGGGGCCGACGTCGTCAATCCCGCCTTTCCACAACATGAGGGAAAGAACGTGCTCGCCTTGCAGGACAGCAGGGGAAAGTTTTTCATTAAGGACATGATCACCATGCTGGCCGCAAAAGACAGCGGGTGGATCATCTACTCATGGCCAAAACCACGAACCACCAAACCTTCCGATAAGGAAACCTACGTGAAGAAAGTGAAGTACGGGGCTGACGTTTTTTACGTGGGCTCGGGCATATACCTCGAATAATCCCGGTATACAGCCCTAAGGGCACTTTCGCGTAAACGCGTTTCCTTTCGATACCTATCGGTGCGCCCGAGCATCGGCCGTTTATCAAGAAAGACAATCCGCCCGGACTGGCTGTCCACCACTTAAGGAGATGCAAGTGCAGCGGGTATACACCCTACGCAACAGTGGGAAAACAAACCAAAAGGGGGTAGCACAATGAATCCAGTTCAACCTGATCCTATGTTTCCGTGGTACATCTGGTGGTCAATGATCATCGGCCTCTTTCTCATGACCTTTATCGGGACGTACATAGTCACCAGGAGGTAGGACGAATGAATTCACAATTTCTGCCCATTCCTGAAATTACTACTACAATGGCGGTCAGTTCGTCTGTCGGCATAGCAGTCCTGCTCGGTATCTCCATTCTGCTGGGACTGCTCGCAAAAAAACAATGGAGTTCCTTCGACGAGTACCTCGTCGGTAAACGCGACATGGGGCCCGTAGTCACCGGTTGCGCCCTCTCGGCGTCATACCTTTCAGGCTGGGCCTTTTGCGGCAGCACGGGCATCGTATATTCTGTCGGATTTTCCGGTATGTGGTTCGCCGGTATGTGGAGTCTCATCGGTGTCATCCCCTGCCTCTGGGTTGCCTCCGCCAAAACCAGAGAATTCGCGGTGAAGCTTGGCGCCGCGACGGTACCGGAACTCATGGGCCGCCGTTATGAATCCAAAGGCCTCCAGACCCTGGTCAGCATCAGTATGCTTTTCTTCCTTTTCATCTATTCGGTCGGACAGTTGAAGGCCGCGGGCGGCGTCTGGTATGCCGTCACCGGTTTTCCTCCCGCGCTGTGTCTCTTCCTCGGCGTCTTCATCGCCTGGATCTACATGGTCCTTGGCGGCTACGTCGGTACTAACTGGTCCATGGCCTTCCAGGGCGGCTTTCTTGGTATAGTCGGCATGGTGGTCGGCATCGTCGCCCTCGTGAAATCCGGCGGTTTCACGGAGATATCGACGCAAATCCTTGCGCAGGATCCCAGACTACTGCAGCTGGTACGGCCTGACCTTCCATCAACAGGACCGACGGAATTCTTCTCGAGCTGGGTCGGACTTCTCTCGATTCCCCTCATCTTCTTCACCATGGCCATAGGGTTTCCCCATAACCTGGGGAGATTCCTCGGGATGAAAAAAATGAACAAGAAGGAATTCTGGATCCTCGTCCTCATCGTCTGGGCCATTACAGGCATACCGGTCATGCTCGCAGCTTCCACCAACGGCCTTATTGCCCGGATATTTTTCGGCCCCGAACTCTTCAAGATAGAACCCTGGAAGGCCGACCTTGCCGCTCCTCTGCTCACCTATGCCATCGGCGGCATCCCACTTCAGACCCTCTATGTCATGGGCCTCTTCGCGGCGACCCTTTCAACTCTCGCAGGCATGGTCATGATCATGAGCGCCAACGTGACCCGTGATATCATCACCCTGTGGCGGCCAACCGTGAAAGACAAGACGCTCATCAGGCTGTCCTATTTCCTCATCGCCTTTTTCCTCTTCCTGCCCTTTTACTGGACGTGGAAAAGACCGCCCGAGCTCCTTTCCGTGTTCATGGGCCTTGCCGCCATGGGCCTCGGCGCGATATTCTTCTTCGTGACGGCAATGTCGTATTACTGGAAGGGTGCGACTAAATGGGGCGCCATCGCCACAGTGATCTACGGAACGATCGCCAGCCTGGTCGGCGGCTATCTCGTCTTCAGCAAGAAGGTGATCGGCATGGGCACCATGGAGTGGATCCTTCTGATAGGATGTTTTGTCCTTTACGTCGGGGTGAGCCTTGTAACGAAGAAACCTTCAAAGGAACTGCTGGACCAGTTGTTTGCGAAGAGTAGTTAGTGTCCGTCCGGAAACCCC
>DIFE01000015.1 GCA_002418985.1 Deltaproteobacteria bacterium UBA5756 | reverse complement strand
GGCTAACATTCGCGGGGTTGGTTATAAGCGAAAAAATGGCCGTAGCGGCGTTACGATACAGTTCCTCCATTGAGGTCCCATATACCTCGAGGCGTATATCCGCATCATGGTCAAGGACCTTGAAAGACTGCATGAGAACCTCGCAGCTATTTCTTCTGTCTTTCCGTTCGGATGACTTCCCTGATGCTCTTCGTGATCTCCAGGGCGTTATCAAGCGGTCTCTGCCAGATATTTCGTCCAAAGATGAATCCTGAGCCACCTGCCCGGATACACAGGCTTGCCTTCGCAAGGAGATCCTCGTCGGAAACCATTTCGCCGCCGGCGAAGATTACCGGAACACCGCCGGTGGTACCGATGACCCTCTTGATTGCTTCAAGGAGATCCGTTTCGAAATCACGGTAAGGAGCTGGTATGGCGGGATTTTTCTTGAGACTGGGTACGTTGACCTTGATCATGTCGGCTCCGAGCTCCGCTGCGACGCGCGCAGCGTATTCGATGGCGTAGAGGCTGTTCTTGCCGCCTTTGGCCTCGATCTCGCTACCTCTGGGGTACGACCAGACTATGACGGGAAGACCGGCCTTGTGGGCTTCCTCGCGAACGTAGGTGAACTGTTCGATATCCTCATCCTGCCGCGGCGAGCCTATGTAGAGCGTGTACCCGACGGCTATTGCGGACAGGGCAAGCGCCTCGTCGATGGTGGCCGTGATGGGGGAGAGAGGCTCTTCGTCCGAAGGTATCTCCGTCTTTCCGTTTACCTTGAGAACAAGGGGCACCTGGTTATACATATCCTTGAAATAACGCCGGGCATTTCCCACATGGAAGACGACGGCGTTGTAACGGCCTTTCTTTGCTATATCGATGATGTGCAGGGGATCCTCGGCGAACCTTGCGTTAAAGAAATCCCGCGGCCCATGTTCAAGTCCCTGGTCGTAGGGCAATATGATCGTTTTTCCGTAGGTTTGAAATAACCCTTGCAGCCGTACCTCTTTTGGTTCCATATGTCCCCTCCTTGGATTTATTGGAGAGAGTATAACATAAAACACAGGGAATAGGGGCGGGGAGCGAGAACACTAAAGAAAAAAGCAATAAAGTCCGATGATTAGACGCACAATCTTACAAATTGTATAAAATGTAGCACCGATAATTAAAAATTATTAATTTTTCCCTTGACAGCCTATAGGGTGGCTGGTATTATTAACAAAAGTTAATTCAGGGAGGTGTAGGGGCGACAATCATGTATAGGGATGCTAAAAAAAATCTTAAGGAGGCAAGAATGAAGAAGCTAGTACTTATTATGCTTGCACTGTTCCTTGTCATTCCGGCATTGAGCAACGCAGGTAGCATGACGAGCAGATACGACGTGACATTCGGCGGCTACGTAAAGTACGACGTGGGTTGGAACTCACAGAACAACAGTTCAGATGCGTATATAGCTGCAAGAAAGAGTTCATCTCAGAGAGCGATTCTGGCAGATGAGTACGGCAACACCTTCCAGAGCGCCGGTGAGACCCGTTTCAACTTTCTCATCAAGGGTCCCGATCTGTGGGGCGCCAAGACAAGTGCCTTCATCGAAGGCGACTTCCGCGGCGTAAACACGGGGAACCAGTACGGCGGCTTCCAGCTGAGACACGCTTTCATGAAAATGAACTGGAACTCAGCAGAATTGATGATGGGCCAGAACTGGCAGCAGTGGGGCATGCCCTACTACCTACCTGCAATTGGTATCACGGATTTCGCCCAGTACCTTAAAGGCATCAGGACTCCCCAGATGGCTTTCCGGTATTTCTTCACCAAAGAATTTAACGCAATGGTCGGTATCACAAGTGCAACAGAGTGGTCAGACGGAACACGTCAGTACAATGACGGCTACGCCAGAAGCAGCTGGCCCGGACTTCAGGGCGAGATCGCATACTGGACGGACCGTTGCGGCAAGATCGGTCCCCACAACCTGAAGTTCGCCATCGGTGCGTACTATGGCAGAGACGAGCAAACCTACCCCGAGGCCGGCGCGGCGAGCTACAAAGACGATACGATCAACGCCTGGATAACCGCATTCAGGTACTCCATACCCATCATCCCCGAGAAACAGGGGAACAAGGCAATGTCCCTCCTTCTCAATGGTAACTTCTTCTATGGCCAGAACGTGGCCGGCAATAACTGGATGGCTCCGGGTCAGTCATTTGGGGCATACGCAAGGCCTAATAACGATTACACGGCTCCGACGATGTTCGGCCTTTTCTCAGACCTGACATGGTGGATCACCGACAAACTTCAGGCTAATGGAATGTACGGCTACCTGAAGTACAACTACAGCGAATATGCACGCGTAAACAACCGTGACATCACCAATATGGCACAGACCTATGCTGTCAACCTCCTGTATGATGCAAACCAGGCCATCAGGTTCGGTCTCCAGTGGATGACGCAGTTCAACGGCTATAACGGCGTGAATGCCGGTACCGGTACAGGCGGAGGCTTTGCAGAACGCACTGGCACGATTGACACATACAGACTCGGCGTCTGGTATTTCTTCTAAGACCCGATTTCACGGATGACAAAAAGGGGCCTAAAAAGGCCCCTTTTTGTCTGCTTTTATTCCTGGATTAACGGTTGTTCCCAGGGAACCCACACTTTTTCGATCTACCCCGAAACTACTTTCCTGCAATGATACAATAGAATCCGGGCTCGTCGGTGAACATATCTATGCTGAGGCCGGCTGTCCGAAACAAGGCACGCATGGTTGCCTTATCAGGCAGAAGGTCGTGCATGACGGCGTGACATGACTCATGGTGCTTGTTTATTGCCTCGGACGAGTCGAAGTGCGACAGGGCAAAAACCCCCGGGGGTTTCAGGATACGCGAGAGGATTACCATGGCTTTTTCCATGTCATGAAAATGGGGGAAGCAGGAGAAGCAGATGACCGCGTCGCATGAGGCTTCATCAAGCGGTGCGTTCTCGGCATCGGCGACGATGAAGCGTATGTTATCCGCCTCGTGCAGGCTTTGATTGATCCGTATCATGTTGTCCGCGAAGTCCAGTTCGTACAGGACTCCCGCCGTCGTAATACGTTCGAGAATGAAGGGGACCAGTACGCCCGTTCCGCAGCCAACATCGAGTACACGGTCTCCCGGTTTTAGGGGGAGGAACGAGAACAGGCGTTCGAAGTCCTTCGCGTGCTTGTCATATCGCCCGGTGACGGTATCTTTGTACCACCTGTCGCACCAATTTTCGGCGTTTTTGTCAAAAAAGTCCTTTCGTGTGCGATAGATCTCATCTTGCGTCATCTTCATGAGCCATGCTCCCTTTCTTGAGTTTTGTCGCGTTGCGTTTCGGGGAAAAAATGTATGCAACGGCAAAGATGGCCGTGGCCATGAGGACCACCGCCGCGCCGGAGGGAAGATCAAAAATGTATGATAAGATGAGGCCGGAAACGCAGGCCCCGATGCCCGAGGCTGCGGAGATGAGAAAAAAGTGTTTCAAATCGTAGGTCAACTGAAGTGCAGTGGCCCCGGGTTGTACGAGCAATGCGAAGATAAGCAAGCCTCCCACGGTCGTAAGGTTTGATGACACCACGGCCCCGGTAAGAAACAGGACGGTGTAATAAAGTGTCCTTTGAGGCAGACCGCTCGCCGTGGCGAGCCGCCTGTTAAAGAGGACAAGGCGTATCTCCTTGAAAAAAAGCAGTACGAAGAGTGCAAGGAGGGAGGTTACAAAGGCCAGTATGGCTATGTCCAAGCCTGACAGGGACAACAGGCTCCCCCACATCAGATTGAGTGCGCCGGCCTTTGTCCTCGTGAGGATTCCCATGCCGAGAAATGCAAGACCCATAAGAAAAGAAAACATGATGCCAAGTATGTTCTCAGGGGCCATATCCGTGCGGTCTGAAAGCGGGCCGAGCACCCCGGCTGACAGCAGACACATGATGAATCCGCTTAATACAGGGTTGATGCCCAGGAGCATGCCCAGTACGGCTCCTGCGAAAGCGGCGTGTGACATCGAGACGCCTATCAGCGGCATTTTCATCAGCACGACGAATACGGACAACACTGAACAGCTTGCACCGCACAACACGCAGGCAAGAATAGCCCGCTGAATGAGCGGGTATCGAAGAACCTCGACCAAATTCTCAGTCATAAGAAACGAACCTCTTGCCATTGCGATCAAAAGTTTCAAGCGGGTATTGGAATAGCCCGCTCAATGTCTCGCTCGACATCGCGGTGTCGGCGTCTCCGTCGTAAACTATTTTGCCGTGGTTGAAGAGCACGGCACGGTTCATTGACGCTGGAAGCATGTTGAAATCGTGCGTTACCAGAAGAAGGGTGAGGTTTTCTTGCTTGTGGATTTCGCTTATGAGATCTGAAACCTCCTTTTGCACGGCTATGTCGAGATTCGCGGTTGGTTCGTCCATGAGGAGAATATCGGGCTGTTGGAGGATCGCACGTGCCAGCGATACCTTCTGACGCTCTCCGCCGGAAAGCTGGCCGAGCGGCCTGCCTGCAAGATGCGCCATGCGCATCATTTCCATGAGTTCCATTGTCCTTTTCATCTCTTCTCTTCCGGGAGATCGGAAGAGGCCCAGGCGGCCGATCGAGCCCGTCATGACGGCCTCCGACGCAAGGATCGGAAACGCCGGGTCGATCTGAAAGAGTTGTGGAACATACCCGATACGAAGCCGTGTTTTACGGTCGCGCTTCCACGACTCGTGATGCCCAAAAAGGTTGAGTGTTCCCGAAAATTGTTCGAACCCGGCTATGACATTCAGAAGCGTGGTTTTCCCCGCGCCGTTGGGGCCAATGATCCCTACAAATTCAGTGCGCGACACGCATAGACTGATATTGTCCAGCAGCAGGTTGTTGCCTTTCCGAACGGTTATACCTTCAAACTCGATAACATGATTGTTCATAGCGCGAATCCTCGAACATGATACAGTTTCATTGTTGCACCGCTGCGCCAAGTATGGCGTCGACATTCTCTCCGAGTGTCGCAAGATAGCCTCTTTCAGATGGAAAATTCGTAAGGACGACGTGAGGGGTCCCCAGAGAGTCGGCAATCCCCTTTCCGGCATCCGGCCCGGATTGAAGGTTGTCAGCAACGAATACGATACGGTTTTCCCTTCCTATTTTCGACAGGCGTACGATCTGCCGTGCAGAGATGGTCTCCGGCCCGCCGTATTCTCCCACAACACGGAAGCCCAGCCACTCCAACGGTTCCTTCAGCATGGAGGAAGAAATGATCGGTGCTCCGGTGAGTCCCGCCTGGCCGATCCGCCGCGCGACAGAATCTGCGTATGCTCTTACCTCCTCGATCACAGCTTTCTTACGGCTCATAATGGCGTTCCTGTCTTCGGGGTAATACTCCGAAAGCCTGTCGGCGAGGAGATTCAACCCATGCATATAGGAATCCGGTGCCATCCAGTTGCGGCCTTCCGTGTCGAGAAACAGTCGTACTGTGGTGCCTGACCCGGTCTTGTCCATGAAGGGCATCCCCTTGAACGATACAACCAGGCGGGCCTTTTTCATTTTTTCTATATCCGACAGTTTCACATCATAGTGACCCGGGCATTGGCCGGGCGGAAGCACCGCTGCGACATAATAGCGATGAGAAGACATGAGCGAGGCTATCATTCCGGAAAGGATTGTGTCAGACGTTACGATGACACGCATATCGTTCGGATCCAGGCCCTTGGGCGTGTCGGAACATGCAGTAAAAAGAGTTGCCAGAGCCATCGCTGCAACAGCAAGGAAGAATGTTGTTCTGATTCGCATTTACCGTTCCTTTTGACCTTTCCTGCGATACGTACTTCTAATTGAACCTGAAACTGACCCCGCCAAAGATGGTGGTCCCGGGCATGGGGTAGCCTTTGGCGTATTCGTAATGCTGGTTGAAGATATTGTTTATCGCCAGGGAGATCTCCGAATCTCCCAGCCGCAGCGACCTGTAATCGAAACGATAGCTCACCCGTGCATTAAACAATGTGATATCGTTCAGCTTGTCTTTGCTCGTGATCTCGGGGGTGTTAAAAGTGCCGCTGCGCACGAAAGTTCCCTGATAGAGGTCCCTGAGGTGCTGCATGTCCACGAAGAGCCGGTAATTATTTAAAAATGTCCATTTTGCCCCGGCCTGCAACTGAAAACCGGGAGTATAAGGCATTTTGTCACTTTCAACACAGTTACCGCCCTTGACTTCGGCCTTGAGCCAGGTCGCCCCGGCAAAGAATTCAAGATCTTTAAAAGGACTTGCCGTGCCCGTCAATTCCAGTCCGCGAATTTCGTAGCGGCCGATCGGATCGTTAAACTGAAGGGGGATGGTACCAAACATGAACGTCTGGAAACGGTCTTTTCCCTGATCGCGGAAGATCGTAGCGCTGAGTGAGCCTTTGTGGGGCCAGGTGTGGGTTATACCCGCTTCGTAGTGGTCCACCACTTCCGGTTTTATATTTCTCCAGTACCGGCTGGGGTCGTTCACGGGTGCGTTGGTAAGCACCATGTTCATCAGCACGACCGGTGTGGGGTAGTTCACGCCACGGGAATAATTGACGGTCAGGTTGGTTTGTTTGTAGCCTATGAGAAGGCCGCCCTGGGCAGCCGACTTGTTCTTGAACTCGTTGTGATCGAAATAGCGGAAGCCTGCCGAGGGGGTGATATGGAAACCTTCAGAATGGCCGAACATCTGCTTCATGGCCAGATAGGGAGAAAGAAGTCTCGTATCCGGGAAATCCCAGATCCTTTCCGCCCTGCCGCCATTGATACCGGGGACTGCCAGTCCGCTGTACGTTCGCTGCGTGTTTTTCAGCCTCGTCATATCCAGGTCTGCCCCAATCATGATCTCTCCACCCGGCCAGAGATGGAGGGTTTCTTTGCCCCTAACCCCATAGAGCCCCACCTCTTGCCGCGACCAGAGCCCGCCGGTTCCGCCGCCATAGCGGACGCCGTTATTCAATTCCTGCAGTAGATCAAAGGTCGTATCATTCCAATAGCCCTTGAGATAGCCCTTGAAACGCTCATATTCATGATTAAGCGTCAATGTGGCGAAGAAGGTCTCCGTATCGTAGCGCTCCGCTCCCGGCCAGCTCACCCCGTTGGTTGCGGTGGGTACGGTATCCGGCATGGGGGCATGGGTTTTACTGTCCACGGAATTGATCAGGAACCTGACGTTCCATTCCTTATTGAGCCGCCAACCGGTGTTGGCGTAGTAATTATTCTGGTTTGCGGCTGAACCGGGACGATGACCGTCCGTGTCCTGCCAGCTTTGAGACGCGTATATGTCAAATGGACCCTTCTTGATACCGGCCGAGAGACTCTCGTCAAACGTAGTGTAACTTCCTCCCCTGAAAGCAAACAGGGCTTCGTGGCCTTCGTCCTTCATGTATTTGGGCAAGATGTTGACCATCGCGTAGCCGCTGCCGAATTGAGAAGGCTGCGGGCTCTTGTAAACCTCCATTCCGCCGATGGTGGACACGGCGATGCCATCACCCAGAACCTGGCCGAACAAAGCACCAAACCGGGGTACTCCATCGAACTGAATAATAATGTCGGAGCTTGGATGGCTGGCGCCTCTGCCGCGGATGTAAAGGCTGTGGCTGGTCTGGCTCCCCAAAAGATTTTTGCTCTGAAACATAACTCCCGGCACATCGCGAAGGGTCGACGGCAGGTCATACGAACCCTGTTCCCTTATCTGTTCTTCTGTCACGACGTTGTATTGTGTACCATAGGGGGTATCGACAGGAACAACCGGAAGATGTTCAGCGGGTGTTTTCGTTTTGGGGGCCGTTACTACAATTTTTTTCAGCTCCAATGTTTTGTCATCTTCCGACCAGCCATTGATAACCCATAACATGGAAAGCAAGCAGGCCACAAAAACATAGCGCAGCGCGAACATAGCAACCCCTTTCGTGTTACTAATCTATAGTTCATGCTACTTTACGACAAAAAAATAATCTTGTCTATTCTTTTTTCTTCACCTGAATTCAACCTTCACATCGTCCTGTGCCTTACGCTCTCAGCGCGCTTTCACTGTACTGATCAGTCTCCACGCTTCGACGATTTCCTCCTGGTACTATGATCTTAAGGCAATTATGATGATCGAGGTGAGCATGATCCCAGGTATGTTTATATTGAATGGCTCATAGAAAACGGCGTCGGTCTTTTACAGAGTAAGACAGCTCTGTGGCCATGAAACCCCAGCAATGACAGCGAGATACACGTATCTTTATCCTGAGAGTTTGAGGGCAGGCGTAGAGACTCCGGATTCTTGCTGCAATTTTGCTGCAGTTAGGGAAGAGAAAGGTTGACAAGGGACGAAAAAAGCCCTTAATATTAAGGACGCCGGAGTGGTGGAAGTGGCAGACGCGCCGGACTCAAAATCCGGTGATCCTTGCGATCATGCGGGTTCAAGCCCCGCCTCCGGCATTTGGAAGTGTCTAGAATATCAAGGTGTTACCATCACAAGTTAACATAATAATGTGTCCTTGGGACGGATAAGGGCTCAGCTGAGCCCTGCCTGCCTGACAGACACGTACATCCTCGGATGTAGCGGTCATCATCAAAATTCCGTGGTTGCACTTTTACGGGCCAGACCATGGATGAAGTGAAGAGGAATATGCAATAAACAATGGAGAGCATTCAAGGGATGGTCGAATGATACCAGGGTCTTGCTCTGGCCAGGCAAGGCGGGCGGTCCGTAGGGTGGTGGCTGCTGTAGGCCGAAAAGACTACAGAACAATTGTTGAGAAGGCGACAGACAGGCTCCTCCCCATCAGGTATTTTATCGGGTGTTCTGCTAACAGCTAGCGTCTGCTTTGCCGCGGCTCAACTTAAAAGCGAGTCTCCTCCGAGCTTATCGCGTCTGTTGAGCCGCGACGACTTCATTGAGGAGGCAAAAAATGAGTATATCAGCCAACAGGATATAGTGTACAAGGAGCGCGATGGTTCCTGGGCAAACAAGCTCCAGGGCGAGAAGAGGCCGTCGACCTTCCATAGAATGCAGGAAGAGGCGATCGCCAGCGCCCGGGATATGCTGGAGAACGAGGGGGGAGGCAGACTCACGATAAAGGGTGAAGACGGCTTGATCAGGGACAAGAATACAATCCCTCCCCGGAAGGATTCCCATCCGCCTCAAAGGTAGCCACCGGTTCGGGCTTATTCCCGATGTGTTCGTCCTCGGCGCCGTGGAGGATGACCTTGTTCTGGTCGTTCATGGCGTTGATGTTGATCCTGCTCGCCTTGTTGAATTACTGGTCGTCTCCGAGGGTGCCCTCGATCGCTGTGCCGTGGTCCGTATCGGGCACAGGCGAGAAATATGCCAGTGATGCCCAACACGATGAACTCAAGCAAAAGGCTTTGGAGCGCAAGGGCAGCCCACACCTCTGACCGGGGAATGGAAAGGGCGTAACGCAGGCCAAAGGTATCTGGACGAAATGATTGCCCGGCACATCAGGCAGGCTTTGCAGATGGCAGGCGGCAAGATCGACGGGCCGGGAGGAGCCGCCCAACTCCTCGGGCTTCATCCAAATACTCTCAGGACGAAGATGAGCAGCTGGGAATTCCATACGGTAGGAGAAGCCGGCAACATTCAGGAAATCAGAGTGGCCGAATTCCCCGCCGGTAAACACACCTCGGAATGTAGGATCCTATGGTTGGGAAGACAATCCGATTTTTGGCAATCCTCGGCCCGATGCACCTGGCAGGAATGGATGCTCTTAAGGAGCCGCACCGTCTCTTTGACAAGAGGAGACGGGGACAGCCTTATCTCGCCCCGTTTCAGTCTGTTTTCTCTGCGTCCAGCACCCGGCGGATAACCTCCGCCATCTCGCGTTTGTCGAGGGGTTTAATGAGGACGGCTTTGATTCCTGCTTTTCTCGCACGTTCCAGCGAAACTTTATCGCTGTGGCCCGTGCAGATCAGGATCGGGATACTTGCTCTTACGTTCAATAGTTCCGTTGCAAGATCCATCCCCGTCAGGTTAGGCATTGTCTGGTCCGTGATGACAAGATCGAAGCTATCGGGCCCCTGTCGGAATATGTGCAGTGCATCTATACTGCTCGTCGTTGCAACCACGTTGTAACCGAGTCTCGCCAGTCTCTGTTGATTTAACTCTACCAGCATATCCTCATCATCTACGATGAGTATACGCTCATTGCCTCCTGTCGCCAGCGGCGCGTCCTTGTCCCTGACGGTCCCGGTGTTCCTGACCCTCGGTAAATAGACTTGAAAGGTCGACCCTTTTCCCGGTTTGCTCTCAACGGCAAAGTATCCGCTATGGTCCTTCACGATGCCATACGAAACGGAAAGCCCCAAACCAGTCCCTTCCTTCTTCGTGGTAAAAAAGGGATCGAATATCCGTTCAAGTGTCTCGGGCTCCATTCCGCAGCCGGTATCGCTCACTTCCAGCACAACATATTCACCCGAAGTCATCTCGGGGATAGGCGGAGGGTTCCCCTCTCTAACAATGACGCTGGAGATGCCTATCTCCAGTATACCCCCTTTCTCCCGCATGGCATGAGCCGCATTCGTGCAAAGATTGGTGAGGACCTGGTTCATCTGAACGGGGTCGGCAAATGTCTGGCAGTCATTCATAGGATTTTTTAATACGATCTCGATCGTGGACGGGAATGCAGGCCTCAGCAGCTTGAGCACTTCATCGATTAGCTGGGTCAACTTCAGCGGTTTCTTGTCCTGTTCGCCCTGACGGCTGAAAGCAAGGATCTGTTTTACGAGATCGCGCCCCCTGTAGGCCCCTTTCAGGGCCAGTCCCAATCTTCCATACTCACGGCTGTCGGGGGCAAGGTCTTCCAGCACCATCTCGGTAAAACCCATAATGCTGGCAAGGACGTTGTTGAAGTCGTGGGCGATACCGCCGACGAGCGTGCCCAGGGCCTCCAATTTCTGAGACTGGCGCACCTCCTGCTCGAGTCTGCGCTGCTCCGTGAGGTCGGTGACAACAATGCAGAAGCTTTCCACATCCTCCAGCCGGAGGGGGCGTGCGGAGACATACGTTGTAATCTCACCTCCTCCAAGAGTGACGAGGCGGTACTCTCCCCGACAGCCTTCCGGTTCGGATGCATGGAGGAGAGCATGCAATGCCTGCCAGTCCTCGGATGGCATGATTTCCTGAAGTGACAGGCCGATAATCCTGTTGAGTGGTGCCCGAAGCATTTCGGCGAACCGCCTGTTGCAGTAAAGGATCGTGCCGTCAGTTGCCACGGTGATAGCACCCTCGGCCATTGTTTCCATCAGGATGCGGTAGGGCTGGTCCGCATTCTGGAGGGTGAACACCTGCAACCCCTGAGATCCATCGACGACGAGCGCATCGACCTCGTTATTCGTGATGGCCCGGAGGGTCTCCTCGACCTCCTCAAGGCGTGCCTGCGCTGCCCTCAGTTCACTCTCTATCTCCTCATAAGTTCTTTTCGTATTCATGGCCTACTTTTTGTCAGGTTTCGGTTCGACCTCTTTCCTGGGTCTAAGATCGAGGCCCACGAGAATCCGGTCCACGTCGTACATGCTGCCGATAAACTTACGGAGAGGAAGGGGGAGCTTCTTGACCAGCGTGGGAGCCGCGATGATCTGCTCGCCTTTGGCGAGGGTCGGCTGCTGGTAGATGTCGATTACCTCAAGTTCGTAGCGGCCCTTGAGGTGCTCTTCACAGATCTTTTTGATATTGAGGATGGCATTCGACGACCTGGCCGTGGTGCCTGCCACGTACAGGCGCAACACATACCTTTCGTCTTTCGAGTCCTTGAGGGCCTGCTCAAAAACCTCGACCTGGTCCCGCACCTTCCCTGTCATGCCTGTCTCCTCCCTTCTTCAACGGGCCGAAGGTCAAGACCGACGAGCACCCTCTCGGTGTTGGAGAGGTCTCCGATGATCTTCCTGATGGGTTCAGGGAGTTTCCGGACAAGGGTTGGGATGGCGATGATCTGGTCCCCCGCTGCCAGTGCCGGGTTTTGAACAAGGTCTATCACTTCGATCCGGTACTTGCCCGCCAGGTGTTCTTCGCAGATCCTTTTCAAATTTGCAAAGGCAGCAAGTGATTTCGGGGTCTGGCCCGCGACATAGAGCCGAAGTTCCCATTCCTTCTCGCTCTCAGCCGGTTCCTTCTTCATTCCCCCCCCTTTTTTGTCTGCCTGCCGTAAACCGGCCACCCGGATTTTCCGGGTCCGCCTTTCCTGTTCCACGGTCTCCGTCTCTTCGATGCTTTTTCGTATTTCCTCTTCCTTAGCCTCGAAGTCGCCCTGGAGCGAGGCAATCCGGGCATCGAGGAGGGCGCGTTTCCTTTCGATCAGCTTCTTCATACGGGCCATCTCCTGGGTGCGGGCAAGGGATAAAGCGACTTCCTTTGCCTCCTGCTCGGCACGGGCTGCTCCTGTCAGGCCACCGAACTCCCCCAGGGAAACATCTTCCAGGGCAAATCCCTTACCGGTAAGGCGGAATTCGCGGAACTGGTTGGAGTGGGCCATGCCGCGGGACTTGACGATAGAGATCCCGCGGTTGTGCTCTCCTTCCCCCTCGATATCCTTAAGGACGACCCAGGTATCCATGAGGGAGGAGACACCCATGTCGGTCCGCTCTGTCGGGTTACCTCCTGTGGTGAGGCTTGCAAGGAGCGTCGTGACCTGCCCGATTTTCAGAAAATCGATGAGGCGGGTCAGNNACAGCTTTCACATCTGGGGCGAGACCCGCGGCGATGAGGTTCGTGACCGGGTCCATTACCACCACCTGCGGCTTAAAGGTATTCACGAGCTTCATTATGTCAACGAGGTGCATTTCGAGACCCGTGAAAGTGGGCCGCTCCGAGCGGATGAGGAGGAGCTTCTTGTCGATAAAGGGTTTGAGGCCGATCCCCACGGAGCTCATGTTTCTTACAATCTGTTGGGGGATTCTTCGAAGGCGAGATACAGGCATCGTTCGCCCCGTTTGCAGACAGCCTCCGCGAAGTGGGCGGCCATGGTCGATTTCCCCGTGCCCGCAGTCCCGGAGACGAGGACGCTCGACCCCCGGAAGTAGCCCTTGCCCCCGAACATGGCGTCGAGCCGGTCTATGCCGGTCGATATCCTCTTCGATGACACGCCATGGTCAAGGCCGAGAGAGGTGACGGGAAGGATTGAGACGCCTTCCTGATCGATGAGGAAAGGGTACTCATTGGTTCCGTGAGCGGATCCCCGATACTTGGCGACCCTCAGGCGCCGTGTGGATATCTGTTCGGTGACCCTGTGATCCAGGAGAATTACGCAGTCCGCCACGTATTCTTCAA
>DIFE01000056.1 GCA_002418985.1 Deltaproteobacteria bacterium UBA5756 | reverse complement strand
GAGACGGGCCGCGACGATTATCCCCTTCTCAAGGGGAAAGAGGCCATGGTCGAGGCGGTCTTCAGAGGAGTAAAAGGCCACGCTTTTACTGACATGCCCGGCGGGTTCGACGGGAATATCCGCAATGTCATCGAACTGCCGCTGGAGAATAACTTTGAACGGGCCGTCTTTATCGCGACCATCAACGCCGTCATGCGCGAGGCCGGTCTTATTACGGGAACCGTGCATTGCAGGGACGACGAACCGGCGCGCTGCGCCAGAGAACTCGTCGCCTATGTGAGGGAGAAATTCGGCAATCCCCGCATCGCCTTTGTCGGTTTTCAACCGGCCATGATCGAGCGGATCTCGGAAGTTTTCCAGATTCGGGTTCTTGATCTGGACGAGGACAATATCGGCAAGAGAAAGTTCGGAGTTGTCATCGAAGGGCCTGATGCGACGCAGGATGTCCTCGACTGGGGCGAGATTATCCTTGCCACGGGTTCCACCTGCGTGAACGGGACCATTGTCCGGTTCGTCGGTAAAAAACCGGTGGTATTCTTCGGCGTTTCAGCAGCCGGGATCACGAAGGTCTGCGGTTTCGAGCGGTATTGCCGATATCCTCACTAAATTCGGGAGGTCATGTTGCGCAGGACAGTTGTCATCTTGTTGGCTCTCACCATCCTCTTCACGTTTACAGCCGGCTTCGAGGCGGATGCCGCGGACCCTCTCATGGTTTTTTGCGGGGCTGCCTTCAAAAAACCCATTGAAGATATCATAAACATCTATCAGCAGAAGACGGGCACCGCCACAAACGTCGTCTACGCGGGGGTGGGGACTCTCTTGACCCAGATCGCCCTGTCACGGCAGGGCGATGTTTTCGTTGTGCCCTCGCCGGATATCATGGACCGTGCGAAGAGGAGGAATGCTGTTGATGGCACCTCCATCAGGAACATCGCCTACGTTGCCCCCTGCATAAATACGCAAAAAGGCAACCCCATGAATATCCGGGGACTTAAGGACCTCACACGGCCGGGCCTGCGGATAGCGATCGGAAACCCCCAGATTGTGTATGTGGGCGCGCTCGCCGTGGAAATAGCGGAGAAGAGTCTTTCTCCCGATGAGAAAACGGCCTTCAGGAAGAATGTGGTGACCTACGCCGAGGATTTTAACAAGCTGAGCACCATGCTCGTTCTCAAACAGGTGGACGCCGTGGTCGGCATGCACTTCATGGAAGGCTGGTACCCGGACAAGGTTGCAACAGTCAAGTTTAAACCGGCCGAGGTTTTAAGGATCGGCTCGGCACAGGCCGCCGTGATAACTTTCAGCACGAAAAAAACCGAGGCGGGAAGGTTTATCGATTTTCTCGCCTCCGCGGACGCGCAGGCCGTATTGCGGAAGTATAACTATTTTGCCGGTACCGCTGAGGCCTTCTCGTGGGTAGGGGGGACGAAGCCGATCGGAGGCGAGTTTGCCGTTGAAAAAGATTGGTGGCTGAAAAAATGAATTTCAAGAAACTCTCCATCTCGGTGAGCTTTGCCGTATTTGCCCTGTACGGAGCGCTTATTCTCTCCCTTTTCTATTACTATGACGGGGCCGTTTTTCTCGAAATCCTGAGGTCGTCGCGGACCCTTTTTTCCATCCGCCTGAGCCTTTTCACCGCAACTGTTTCCACGATCATTGCCGTTATCGTAGCCATTCCATCGGCATATGCGCTGTCCAGGTTCCGGTTTTTCGGGAGGCAGCTCATCGATACAATGCTTGAGCTTCCCATGATAGTCTCTCCGGTGGCGCTCGGTGCCGTCGTCCTTATCTTCTTCAATACCCCCACGGGCACCTTCATCCAGGGCCATGGGATCAGGTTCATATTCACCGTGTACGGTATTTTTCTCGCTCAGTTCATCGTCACCGTCGGGATTGCCATCCGTCTTATCAAGGCCGCCATGGACGAGATCCCGGTGAGGTACGAAGAGGTGGCCAGGACCCTCGGGGCTTCGCCCGCAAGGGCCTTCATGACGGTGACCCTCCCGTTGTGCAAAAGGGGGATCATCGCGTCTTCCATCCTGACGTGGGCGAAGGCCCTGGGTGAATTCGGCGCCACCATTACCATTGCGGGTTCGATGGCCATGAAGACCGAAACGATACCTGTCGCGATCTTTATGCGTCTTGCCAGTGCCGATATAGAGGGAACGGTGGTGCTTGTCCTCATGCTCATCGGGATAGGATTGGGGATCCTCTACGGGGTGAGACTGTTGACGGGCCGGGCCGTGCCGGTTTAGATTGTTGTTCCAGGACGTTAATCGTGCCAAAGATCGAAGTGAAAAATATAACCGGGAAGGTTTTGAGAGACCTGTCCCTGAGTGTCGGGGATAAGGAGATCCTGGCCCTTGTCGGGCCCAACGGCGCCGGGAAAACTACGCTCCTCAACGTGATAGCCGGCCTGACCGATTATTCCGGAGAGGTTCTTTTTGACGGCGCAAATATGGACCGCGTTCCGCCGCACAGGCGGGGGGTAGGCTATCTTTTCCAGGACCTGGCTCTTTTTCCCCACATGAATGTCGCCGCCAACATCGCATATGGGTTGAAGATCCGAAAGTATACTCCGGCAGTCATCGGCGAGAGGGTGGACGAACTCATGGATGCGCTGCATATTGCGAAATTGAGGGACCGTTTCCCCTACAACTTGAGCGGCGGCGAGAAACAGCGCGTGGCCATCGCCCGAGCCATAGCGCCATTCCAGAAAATACTGCTTCTCGATGAACCGACGGCGAACCTCGACGCCCAGACTGCGAAATATTTTCGGTCGGAGCTTTCAGTGTTTCTCAGGCGCCTGGAGATAACTACGGTCTTTGTCATCCACGACCTTCTCGGCGCCGAAGAGATGGCCGACAGAATTGCCATCATGCACCAGGGGAGCATCGAGCAGGTTGCCGCACCCGGTGATATCCTCTTTCGTCCGCGGACCCGTGTTGTCTCTGAATTTATCGGTATGCCCAATATTCTCGACTGTGACGAATGCACCGTTCTTTCCACGGGACTTGTGGAGGTGCGTTCGGGGAGCATGCGTCTCGTTCTTCCTTACGAAGGTACGGCCATGAGCAAACTTGCCATCTCCCCCCACGATATCTACATCTCCGACAGCAAGCCTCCCGGACCGGCGCTCAACCGTTACACCGGGACCATCACGGAGATAATCCCGTTGAGGACCGTCGTGCGGGTCAAGGTGCTGGTCGACGGCAACGAACTCCTGGCCGAATTGTCACGGGAGACATTCGATGAGATGAAACTGACTGCAGGCAGCAATGTCCATCTCATCGTCAAGCTGCGCCGGCTGAGGTATTTTGAGGTATAGAAGAGGGGTTATGGGTGATGGGTGATAGGTAATGGGGGAAAATTAGAGGCAAGAATCCTCTTTTCCTGGGTGTTGTTCCGGCACATGCGGGATAGATTTTGTGTGAGGCGAAATATCTTTTTTTGTAGTCTCTCGCCCCCTGCCTCGCGCCCGTCTATTTAGGTTTTGCCCCATTCTTTTCCGTTTGCCAGTACGTGAATGCCGGTGTTGTCGAAGCTCAAGGAGATGTCATGGCCTTTTTGCTGTTGAAATAGATCGGCGTATTTGGCTACGACACTTTCGGCGTTCGTGCTTGCCAAATAAGCCTTCTGGAACTCCGCGGATCGGGCCGTGGCGACGGCGTGGCTGCTTATGGCCGCCAGGGTCCTGATTTCGTGCTTGATCTTCTCGTCACCGTCTATCAGGGCTTCAATTTTGTCCTTGTCGGGCCTGTCCCCTTTGACGGTTATCTCCATGGTCCTGTCATCCACATCGATCTCGACAGGCGCTTCAGTACCGATCCCCGCCCCGGCGAGGAGGGTTTTGAGATCCTGCGAGAGCGTCGCCGACAGTGCCTCCACGGTGGCGGCGGTGGGAAGCAGGAGGTCGTTCGTGGAGAGCAAACGGCTTTTAGCGGAGATTGAGATAGTGTCCGGCCCGGCCTTGCCTGACGATGCGACGCTGCAGCCGGCCGCGTCATCGCCCGTCTTGTCCGACGTGAGGATCCTGCCGGCGACGGAGGAAATAAACCTTGCGGCGTAACCCTGGGCAATTGATTCAATCATGTCTCTCTCCCTTCGAAATTCGGATGGAATGATAAGAGCAAATTTGATGCCGCGAGGAGTAAAAAAGCTTTTATTCGTCGTTCCGGCGCAGGCGGAAGCCGGGAAGACCTCTCATGCAACAGGAAACATATCTGTACGGAGCACCATACGGTGTCTAACGAGAATAGTTGGATGTCCCTTTCATATCGTGGTTCCTTATCCACGATCTCTCCTGGTTTCCCGCCTGCGCGGGAATGACGGAGAAGGTGCGGGAATGACTCGAGAATGCAGTCGGGAATTACGGGACAAGGGCTGGCTGTCCAGGAAGCGTTGAGCTTTGTGACCCCCGATCCTCGGCGTTTCTGTACAAGGCCGGGAAAAAAATTCCGCAATCGGAAATTATTGCCGGGTGTGCAGGGAAAGAAAGAGTTTGCAGTGCGACGAAAATGTAAAAAAGAAGGGTCCCTGATACCTCGTGGGACCCTTCTTCCGAAAACGGCCAGCGCAGAAACGTTCACTCCTCAAGCGTAGAGCGAGGAACCCAGGTACTGCGAGGCCTGCATATAACTGCTGCCACCGTCGGAACTGCTGCTTGCCTGATATGCATTCAATGCCGAACTGAGCATCTGCATTACCCCGTTCATGGTATCCACGGACTCCCGGGAGGACGAGGAAGCTATGAAATCGTCGGTCTGGTTCATTGCCGTGTCGAATTCCGTTTCACTTATCGTCCCGTCTTCATCAGTATCGAGGAGGCTGAAGATAGACTCTGTCCCGTCTTCATCTTGCGCCGGGGGAGGTGGGGGAGGGGGAGGCCCCTGAACGTGCTGGTTTGGCCGTGCGCTTTCGCTGAATTCAGCTTCGCTGACGGAGCCATCGCCATCGGTGTCAAGCTCGACGATAAGCTCTTCGGCGCCGGGGCCGCCCTTGGGCCCCATGGCTGGCCGCCTTATTCATCCACTGCAAACGATGTTCTATTTGTCGCCTGATAAGGTTGCGAGACATTTCTTTCGTGTAAAGAATTGTGAAGCACGGGAAAAAAGCGCGTAACATGATTTATTCCCGGGACTGAAGTGATGTAGATTATTGCAGTGTACACATCCTGCTTTTCAAAGTGAGAAGGTGTCGGAGATGGAGCGAATACTTGCGATAGACGATGATGTTGCGTTGTGCGAACTGCTTACGGAGTATCTCTCCTCGGAAGGGTTCCATGTGGAGAGCGCCCATGACGGTGAAGAGGGATTGGAGACCGCTTGTGGCGGTGAATATGACCTCATTGTGCTTGATGTGATGCTTCCGAAGATCAATGGCTTCGAGGTCTTGCGCCACTTGAGGAGCAGGTCCAATACGCCGGTGATCGTACTTACGGCGCGTGGAGAGACCGTCGACCGGATAGTAGGTCTCGAGATCGGCGCCGACGATTATCTGGCAAAGCCCTTCAATCCGCGCGAACTCGTGGCACGGATCCGCGCCATCCTGAGGCGCATACGCCAGGAACGGGAGGAGGGGCAACCGCAGCCTATACCCGAAATACTGAGAGTGGGGGATGTCGAAATGCACATCGCCACTCGCCTGGTACTCCTTTCCGGTGAACCTGTCAACCTGACCGCCATGGAATTCAGCCTGCTGGAAATCCTCCTGCGCAAAGCCGGGCGTTTTGTTTCGCGGGAGGAATTGATACGGTCCGTGCTGGGCCGTTCCCCCTATCCTTATGATCGCAGCATTGACGTTCACATCAGCAGGCTCAGGAAGAAGCTCGGCCATAAGGTCGACGGGACGGAACGTATAAAAACGATACGAAATACCGGTTACCTTTACGTGCTGACCAACCGAGCCCCGGCGGGTTTTTGCGGAATGCAGGGGTAAAGGTAAGATGCCTGTACGGGGAATCTTTCTTAAGATATATCTCTGTTTCTGGCTTGCCACATTGCTTGTTATCGCCGCCCAGATAGGTGTCGACTGGCTGAGCAGCACCGGGCCTTTCGGCGGTGGCCCGCCAGGCCGGGAGCACCTGCGGCGGACCTTGTCCCCCGTGCTGATACTCTATGGCCATTCGGTGATCGACCGCAGCAAGTCGGGAGATCGTGAAGCGATTGCCCGGTCCGCAAAGAGACTGAAGGACATGTCGGGAATCAGCGCGTATCTGATCGATTCGGCGGGTGCGGTCATCGGGGGCGGCGAAGTGCCGCAGAACGTCGGAGATATTGTCGGGAAAGCCAGACAGACAGGCAAGGCCGAGTTCTCCTCCTCGAAAACAAGGGAGGTGATCGCGCTGCCGATGCGCGGGGAGGATGGAAAGGATTACCACGTTGTGGGAGACATTCCCCGGATGCTCTTCGGTCCCCCGCCCCCCGCACCCCGGCATATGAACGGCGGCAGGGCCGCGCCGCCGCCTTTGGTCTTCGGCCCCGCCTTTCTCTTTCCGCCGGGTCCGCGCCCCTTCTCGCTGCTCAGGCTGTTTGTCACGCTCTTTATCTCGGGCGCTGTGTGTTATTTGCTCGCCCGCTATCTGACATCCCCGATCATCAGACTTCGTGAGGCAGCGTGCAGGTTCGCTAACGGCGACGTTGCGGCGAGAATAGGTGGAAAGAAGGCCAGGTGGAAGGACGAACTTTCCGAGCTTGTCCGGCGTCAGGGCAGCAGTGTGGCCGCCTCAACCCTTGACCGCATCGAAAAGGAGACAGGGGCACTGAACGAGATGATCGGTCAGGTCCTCGAGCTGACGAGAGTCGAAAGTAACATGGAGACCATTGAAATGGCGCCTGTGGACCTGGTGATATTACTCAATGAGATCGTGGACGATGCGAACTTTGAGGCCAGTGCCCGCAGCCGGGCCGTTCGATTTTGTGGCGGAGAGACGTGCGCCGTGTCCGGCAATGAGGAATGGCTGCGCAGAGGTATCGAAAATGTGATACGAAACGCCATACGGTATACCCGCGATAACACCACAATTGAGGTAAACCTCGACAAGACCGTTGAGGCCGGAACCGAATACGCGCGGATCAGCATCCGCGACCACGGGGGCGGAGTACCCGAGAAGGACCTTCCCCATCTCTTCCGTCCCTTCTACCGCGTCTCCAATGCACGGGAGAGGCAAACAGGAGGCAGCGGACTGGGTCTGGCCATAACAGAGCGGGCCGTGTTTCTGCACCACGGTTCGGTAACGGCGCAAAACCACGCCAATGGGGGGTTGATCGTTATCATCAAACTGCGGGCATAAAACGCCCCGCACAAAATGAATCCTTCCATAATGTTTACCAGGCCTCTGAAGTCCCAAAAAATAATCAAATACAAGGGCTGACCTTTGCAGCAACCTGCGGGACAGATCGCATGTCTCTTGAAATGAAATGAAAAGGAATTATGATACAATAACATTATAATAAAAAGGAGGAGCCGTATGTGCGCTGAAGCCGGGGATCACACTTCCACACCAAAAGAGGTTATATCAAACGCCGCCGCCGCCATCCAGTTGGCCAAAGAGTATCTGAACACAGCGATCGAAGCGACCCATGGTTACGACCCTGAGGCGGTAAAGCAGATCGGCATCGACTTTGGTCCCATTGATGCCATCCTCACACAATTGACACAGGCCCGGGACGGGGGTCTTCCCACCGGGACGGCCGAAAAGCTGAGAATACAGGCCGCAGCGCTTCATGCGGTGAGCGAGGATATCAAGAGAATAGCCAGCGATCTTGCCACGCCGCCGGGTGTTGGAGGATACATGGAACAATCTGTGACTTTTATAGCTCAGGCCGTCGCTTTCATCAGGGAATTGCCGTAAGGCCCGGGAGAAGTATAAAACCGATCCAAGAGAGGAGAAAGTAAAATGGCCATATTCAAAGTCACTTTCAGAAACGCACTGAATAGCGAGGGAGAGCCTTTTGAACTTCCTGCCGACAAACTCAATGCCAACGGTGTAGTAATTGACTCCTACGGGTATGTCGAAAGAGAAATCAGAGAGGGCGATAGTTTTTCCCGTGATCTCTGGGAATTCGAGATCAGCGACAAAGATGCCGACCGTTTCGTCGAAGGCCTGAAAATTACACCAAACGTTATTGAATACACGAAAGAGTGATCTGCGTCCCGGGGAGAAAGAATTGAATCCCTTCTCCCCAATATTTCTCCTTTAAGGAGACAGCGAAGATGGGTGACTCCTTTGAGAGCGCCCGAACTCTGTGGTTACTTGAGTACTCATGCCCTGTAAGCGCCTGCGGCGCATCGCACGTTTCGTAGTCAATTTTTGTTGAAACAGAATCTCAAAATTCCTATACTGACTCTCATAAAGAGCAAATCCTTATCAAAGACCGTTCTCAAGCACCGCAAGGGGAGGACCATGGACATCGACAGAAGGGATTTCATCAAGTACGGCGTTCTCGGTGTGAGCGCTGCCGCCCTCCTTAGCCCGACTGCCACCCTGTCGGCCCGTGAATTAGCGCGGAAGGATGATTTTGAATATGGTGGTCGCATGAAACCCTCCGGAAAAGAGGCCTATATTGCCGACCATGCTCTATCGTGGTGGGTCAACAAGTTTCAGCTTCCTTTACACATCTATTTCGCCCCTGTTGTGGCGCAAAATGTGAAGGCCTTCAAACAGGTCTTTCGGGACCTTTACCCCAAAGGTCTCATACGCTTTGCAGCCAAGGCCTGCGCCCATCCGGCGGTGTTCAGGACTGTCATCAAGGAAGGCGCCGGGATCGATGTGGCTTCCTACTATGAGACCCGGTGCGCCCTGGAGTCCGGTGCCCTACCGGAACAACTCGACCTTAACGGAAACTGCAAAGAGGACTTTCTCATTTCAAAGGCAGTTGAGACGAATATGCTGATCGTGGTCGACAGCATCGAAGAGTTTCAGACCATTTCCCGTATTGCAAAACAGATGGGAAAGAGTCCCCGGGTTATCATGAGGGTAAGCGGGTTCGACCTCGGTCAAGTCACCGCAGAGGCCGTCTTTACGGCGGGCACGTGGACGAAGTTTGGAGTGGACCTGGAGGATATCCCCCATTTCCTGAAGACGCTTGGCAGTCATCCCCATGTGCGATTTTTAGGTTTTCACACCCATATCGGCTCGCAGATCGCCGACCTGGCCCCTTACCTTGCCGTCCTTGGCAAATTGATCGAACTGGGGCATCTACTGAAAGAGACGGGCAGGAATTGCGAGATCATTAACATCGGAGGCGGTTTCCCTCTCTCATACGTGAGTAAGGAGGAGTGGGACGGATTCATGATGAGGGTTCGGGAAGGTTATCTCGCGTCACAAAAAGGCGACACGAGCCGCATCTTCATATGGCACAACCGGACGGGAGGTTTCGAGACCGGGCCGGACGGCAGGATCGATACGTCACGCTGGAACGACGAGAAGTTCTACAGCCCTTATCCCAAGGAAAAGATGGTGGAAGCAATTCTCAAGGGCACGGTGAAGGTTCACGGAAAAGACATTGGCACTGTGCAGGCCCTTAAGGCCGTTGGGGAACCCGCACTGGTGATCGAACCGGGCCGCGCTGTGGTGGGTGACGCGGCGGTCACGCTGGCCAGGGTGTCCCAGGTGAGAAAGACCGGGAGATGGCATAATCTTATGACCCTGGAGATGGGCGTGACCAGTTTTGGAGAAGGCCTGGTCTACATGCCGGTTAATCGATGGGAGATCATCAACGATCATGACCGGAAGGACCCTGAACCCTTTGAGACCTTCGTGGGAGGAAATCTGTGCTTTTCGGGTGACATGCTTACGAAATACAAGATCTCCCTCCAGAGAAAGCCGGTCCGGGGAGACATCGTAGTCATTCGCGACACCGGCTCCTACGGCCCCCAGTTCTTCGCCTCCAATGCAAACGCCTTTCCCCGTCCGGCCCGGGTTTTCGTGGAGGCCGATGGCAGACTGGCGGTGATGAAAAAGAGGGACACCTACGAGGAGATCTTCTCTCTGTAAGCCAGGGAAGAGGGCAATGCCTTCATTATCATGAGCGACCCGCTCCCCGATGAACCGATCCGCGTCACTTCGTAAAAACTTCATCTGGCAATAAATGGCAGTGGCTTTACCCTGATGCTGATCCACCTCGTGACCATCTCGGTAACCGGAACGTCCGTCAATCCTGCCCGCAGCCTCGGCCCTGCTCTTCTCGCCGACGGCAAAGCCCTCGCCCAGTTATGGCTTTTTATCGTCGCACCTATTTTAGGCGGAGTCATAGCGGCTCTGACATGGAGATTCGGTTTTGATAAAGAATAGATGCCGGTCATGAACATATGGGACAGTGTAAGATCCTTCACTTCCCCAGGAGTTTCTTGGTCTTACCGACCTTTTCCTGCACCTTGCCGGCTATCTTTTCGGCTTTGCCTTTGGTCTCCAGCTTGGGATTATCGGTCATTTTCCCGGCCACTTCCTTGACCTTGCCCTTTGTTTTGCGGAACGTTCCTTCCGCCTTATCCCTAATACTCGATTTCATGGCATTCCTCCTCGTTATTGCTTTTGTATATATGATACCGCAGAGACTCTCTCGTGTCTGTCGCAGGAACCAATAATGTTTTGTAGTGCCTTCACGCACAAGGGTGTCATCGTTTTTGCTACGTGGATTGTCACGTGTGTCGCGCCGGATCACTTTGATTGTAGAACCAGCTCCACCTCGAACACTTCTGTACTTTACCGGATTCGGTGTTCCTCATCCTCGTAGTAAAAAAAGACGACACACTTCTTGTCGGTTCCGCTACAGACACGAGAGCTTGACTGTTGTATTCTGTGTCGTAAGTACAGAGAAAAGGCTCATCGGCACTGTAAGAATGTTAATGACATAGACTTACTGAAGAAACACAATCATGGGAGGACGATAACCGTGTTTGAAGAAACAAGTTCATATAATGGTGTCGAGACGGAATCATTGGAAGATAAAGATTTGCCCCTTCGTTCTGACCCATTAAAGAAATACCTCGCAGAGATACGGAGGTATCCGTTATTAACGAGGGAAGAAGAACGTAAGATTTCCCGGCTAGTCTTCGACCATCATGACATGGCTGCAGCTCAGAAACTTACCGTGTCAAACCTCAGGATTGTGGTCAAGATTGCCTGGGGATATTACTACAATACATATCTCAATATTCTCGATCTCATCCAGGAAGGCAATGTCGGTCTCCTTCACGCGGTGAAGAAGTATAACCCTCATAAGGGGACAAAGTTCTCAACGTATGCTTCTTTCTGGATACGTGCTTACATTCTCAAACACATCATGGATTCCTGGAGTCTTGTGAAGGTCGGGACTACACAGAGCCAGAGAAAACTTTTTTATAGATTAAATGGTGAAAAACAGAGACTTGAAGCCATTGGGATTTATCCCACGCCAAAGCTCCTTGCAAGCAGCTTTGGCTTAAAGGAATCGGAAGTGGAGGACATGGAGAAGAGACTCTCATATAATGATATGTCCCTTGATGTCCCCGCCTATGATGGAAGCGACGAAACGCTTATGGATAGGATTAGCTCTGGTCAGGATGTGGAGGAGATAGTTTCAGCGCAGCATAGATTTGAAGTATTATCAAAAATGGTGAATGAGTTCAAAGCCACTCTGGGCCGCAGAGACCGCTACATATTCGATCATCGCGTTGTAGCAGAGGAGCCGATGTCTCTTCAGGAGCTAGGAGATAGTTACCAGATTTCCCGGGAACGGGTCAGACAGGTGGAAACCAGGATAATAAAGAGATTCAAG
>DIFE01000120.1:15480-15719 GCA_002418985.1 Deltaproteobacteria bacterium UBA5756 | reverse complement strand
ACCCTTTTCAACATGACCTTCAGTTCGTCGAGAAGGATGGGTTTGACAAAAAAGTCCGTAGCACCTCTCTTTATCGCTTCCAGGGCATTCTTCTTCGTTCCATATGCCGTTATGATCAGGATGGGAACGTCGTACTTGTTCTTGATCTCCGTGGTGGCCGAAAGACCATCCAGGCCCGGCAGGCTGATATCCATGATCAAAAGATCGGTGCTGTTGCTGATGGACCTGGCGGCGTCCTC
>DIFE01000120.1:11278-15359 GCA_002418985.1 Deltaproteobacteria bacterium UBA5756 | reverse complement strand
GTCATACCGGCGTAGGCCGGTATCCAGGAAAGATATCGGGATAGAAAAACCTGTGACGGCAGAAAGGACTTTATCAACAGACCGGTGAAACCTCGAGCTGCCTGGACGCACATTATGCCGACAGGCTTTCACTGTATTTCTTGACCTCTTTTCGTCTGAACTTACGCTCTTTCGTCTGAGTTGGCAACTCGATGACAAAAGTCGTACCGTGCTCGCCGCTGGCGACCTTGATATCCCCGCCATGAAGCTTCATGTTTCGCATGCCGATGAAGAGCCCGATACCTTTGCCGCCCTTTTTTGTCGTATAGAACGGTTTGAAGATCGATTCGTAGTCGCTTTCTTCAATATAGGAATTCTTGTTGAAGATGGTTATCGATATCTTTTCTTCATCGTACTTTGCATCGATCTTGACGGTGCCTCCTCCTTTTTCATACCCTGCCGCGTTTTTCAGAACGTTGTGCACCACCTGGTAGAGTTTCGTCCTGTCCGCGAAACAGACAAGGCTGCCCTTTTTCGGATACTCTATGCGGACGTCCCCGTAGATATCCGTTGTGGCGCTTGCGGCATCGTGGATCACTTCGTATATGTTGAAGTGCTCCCTCGCCAGTTCGTTATCGGTAAAATCAAGAAGTTCGCGGGTAAAAACGTCTATCTTCTTTGCAGCCTCGAGCGTAGCGGCTATGTAACGTCTTTGGGAATCATCAACCACACGCTGCTGGAGAAGTTCGCTCATGCCAGTTATGGTATTGAGAGGATTTCTGACCTCGTGCGCCACCATTAACGACATATATCCAAGTGGAATTATATAGTCGAGCTTTTCCATACTCTCGATGAGCGTTGTACGTTCGCCCTCGTCCGCTCTTGTCTGGACATGGTCCATCAGGCGTTCAATAAGCTTGTAAACCTCCATCATCTGTCCCCGTTCTTTCCTGAATTCCTTGAGTCTGACAAACTGTTCCGCTTTCTTGACGAGGTCATTGATGGGCTGCATTATGGCCCTGACGACTATGAGACCACATAATGCGGAAAACAGACAGACGCCGAATATCCAGAACCACACCACGTTGCTTCTCGCCGAAGCGATCACGTTGAGGCCGATGGTGATGGAAAAAAGGCTTGTCAGAAATGCGACGAGCGGTATGATAGTGTTCAGACTATACCGCAAATTTCCTGGATCCTTGAAGAAACCTTTCATCAACCGCCCCGCATGGCCCGCATCATGTCCCACCAGGGCATAAAGATAGCAAGGGCCAGAAAAAGGACCATCCCGGCCAGGCCCGCCGTCAATACGGGCTCGATGTATGCCGAAAGCCTGTTGACCGTATATGTTACCTCTCTATCGTAGTGCGTGGAAATTTCCCGAAGCATATCTTCAAGGGACCCCGTCTCCTCACCCGTGGCAATAAGATGGATGACGAGGGGCGGGAAGATTTTGGCATCCTTCAGGGGTCGCGATATGCCCTTTCCTTTCTCGATATTGGCCGATATGTCAAGTACCTTCCGCGCGATAAACTCATTGCCCACCGTACGGGAGACTATATCCAAAGTCCTTATTATGGGTATGCCTGAGCTTACAAGATTTTCCAGGGTGAAGGCAAACCTGCTCATACAGGTCTTTAAGATGACGTCGCCGATGAAGGGGATTTTTAGTTTTACCACATCTATCATGTATTTTCCGGCCTCGGTACGTTTATATAAAATGAAGGCGACAATCAGCGCGATGAGTGCGATTATGACAAAGAGGGTATACTTTGTGGTCAGGTCGTTGATAAGGAGCAATATCTGGGTCGGCAGCGGCAGATCGATCTTGGCATTTCTGAACATAGGTGCAAATTTCGGGACAACCAGGTTGATCAGCACGATAAATGCACTAGCGAGGGTGACGACAACGAAAACCGGATATCTCATCGCCGACTTAATTGTCTCTTTTGTCCTCATCTGGAATTCGAGAAGGGCCGATAATCGTTCCAGCACCTCTTCCAAATTCCCGCTGGTCTCTCCGGAGCGAACCATGCTTACGTAGATCTCAGAAAACACACCTTTAGGCCTTGCCAGCGCATCCGAGAAACTCGAACCCTTGTCGATATCCTGGGAAACGCTCTTAATCGCCAGTTGGAGCCTCTGATTGGTGGTTTGCTCAGCGAGGGCCTTCAATCCTGAGACTATGGGAATACCCGCACGGACAATTGTCTGCAGCTGGCGGGTAAAGAAAATCATATCGTCATGCTTAATGCGCTGAAAGCGAATGAGGAAATCATCAATTGAATTGGTACCTTTCGAGCCGGTTTCCTTAGCTGAAACAGGAATGTATCCCATGGCGTCGAGTTGCGTCATGGCCTCCCGCTGACTTGCTGCCTCGATATTCCCCTGAACCAGCAGGCCTCTTTCATCCCGGGCTTTATATGCGAAGGTGGCCATGGCTACACCCTGTACTTCATAATGTCACCACACTTTCTTGGTCTTGCAGGGTCTCCTGGCTCCCGGCCTGCGCCGGGATGACGAAAGAAGATCGAAGTTGGGATGATAAAAGGAGAGTGGAGCGGGATGACGGAAAAGGAGTGGAGCGATATTGTCAGGGGTGATGACATCTATGTTACTCCTCCTGCACGACATTGAGGGCCTCTTCGAGGGTTGTTGTCCCGAAAAGCACCTTCATGACGGCGTCGTCACGCATCAGCCTCATACCCTTTTCATGGGCTCTCTTCTTTAAAACTTCGCTTGGAGCCTTGCTGATGATGAGCTCCCTGAGTTCATCATCCATGACAAGGACTTCATAGACGCCGGTCCTGCCTCGATAGCCCTTGTATTTGCAGGCCGGGCAGCCTTTACCCCTGTAGAGGAGGACGTCTTCCCTGATCTGAAAGGTCTTGTGTATCGAAGGCGTGGGATAATAGGATTCCTTACATTCCGGACAGATCTTTCTGAGAAGTCTCTGGCCGATAACACAACTTACGGAGGATGTCACCAGAAAGGGTTCTATCCCCATTTCAACGAGTCTGGTCACGGCGCTCGCCGCATCGTTCGTATGGAGCGTTGAAAGCACAAGATGCCCTGTGAGCGCCGAATGGACCGCGATGTTCGCCGTTTCGCGGTCCCGGATCTCACCGACCATGATGATATCGGGGTCCTGTCTCAGGATGGATCGAAGCCCGGTTTCGAAGGTCATTCCCGCACGGGGGTTTACCTGCGCCTGGGCAAGGCCGTCGAGGGTGTATTCGACGGGGTCCTCTATGGTGATGATGTTCTTTTCCGATGAGTTGATGAAATTAAGGATGGAATAAAGAGTTGTAGATTTGCCGCTGCCGGTGGGACCTGTCGAGAGAATAAAGCCATAGGGCCTCTTGAGCACGCTCTTGATCTTTTCCTTATCGTCCCTCAAGAACCCCAGGTTATCGATGCCGTACAGCGCAGTGCTTTTATCGAGAAGACGAAGCACGACTTTTTCGCCGTGTATCGTGGGGAATGTGGATACCCTGACGCCTACCTCGCGGTTGGACTCGCGGATATTGAATCTCCCGTCCTGGGGCGTCCTCGTTCTCGCAATATCGATACCGGCCAGAATTTTGATCCTGGATACGATGGGCAGGAACATCTTCTTGTCCGGGCTGGGCACCTCCCGGAGCCTGCCATCCACCCTCATCCTCACTCGCATTACGTTCTTGGAAGGCTCCACGTGAATGTCGCTGACGTTGTCCGCAAGGGCCTGCGCCAACAGGCTGTTCACAAATCGAACTACGGGCTCCTCCTCTATAACGTCGACAGAAATCCGTTCGTCTTCTTCGTTATCCTCTTCATCCCTTTCCAGGGTCAATTCCTGTTCACGAATCCTGTCCAGGGTCTCTTCAACGATGGTCTTGAGCCCGTAATGCTTTTCCAGCGCCTGCTTAAGCTCATCCTCTGTAACAATGAGCGGCTCGATCTCCATTTTGACCATTCTCGCCACGTTGTCCATGGCATCGATGTCAAGAGGATCCACCATGGCCAGCTTGAGAACGTTATATCTTCGCATGACAGGAATAAGCATGGAATTCTTGGCAATGTCGGTGGTAATAAGTGAGACGACGTCTTCGGGGATCTCCAG
>DIFE01000120.1:0-11243 GCA_002418985.1 Deltaproteobacteria bacterium UBA5756 | reverse complement strand
AGCATCCCGAGCTTGACGATCACCTTGCCCAGTTTGTCGCCGTACTTCTTCTGTTCCGTGAGGGCGCGCAGCAGATCCTTTTCCGTCAGCTTCTTCGCGTCGAGAAGCAGTTCACCAAGCCTTTTGCGTATCCGAGCCATTATTTCTTTCCCCGGTCTTCAAGATACTTGAGTCTTTCGATTACCCCGTTTCTCACATCCGACGGCCTTGCGAGCGCGAGATATTGCCGGTAATACGTGGTTGCCTCCGCCGTTTGGCCCATGTTGTCCTTGATGATGGCATAAGAAAGAAGAAGAAGTTGGTCCCTGGTGTTTCTCTTGATTGGTTCCTCAAGGACATTTGCCGCGTCCTGAAACCTGCCCTGGGTCCTCAGGAGCGCCGACAAATTGATGTAAGGCTCCAAACCCTGTGGATCGAGTGATATAGCCTTACGGAAATACTCCTCCGCGAGTACTTTGTCGCCCTCGGACATCATAATGAGGCCGATATTGTTATAAGCCTTCGGATAATCCGCCCGGGATTCGAGGATTTTTTTGAAATAGGCCAGAGCCTCCTTTTTATTACCCAGTGAAGCTGATATCACTCCAAGGTTGTTAAGCGATTCGACATGGTCCGGTCTCCGTGCGACAATGGCGAGAAACATTCGCTGCGCCTCACGGCTCCGGCCCGATTTGACGGCGTTAAGCGCTTCGTTGTATTGGGCGTCTATCCGTTCGTCTTCAGTCTTTCTTGCCGGGGTTCGCCGAATCGGTTCTTCCGCGGGCTCTTCAACAGAACGCCGATATTCGCCCCGGCCTTTCGAACCCTTTGCGGATACAGGCGCGGCCGCCCTCAGCACATCCCCCGTTTGCCAGGACCTTGAGGCCGCCTGAACGGCACCGGGGACAGGCAAAGCGGCCTTTTCAGCCTTTCGTGCGGCCGTTTTCCCGGCCGGGGACCGATTTTCCTTTGTATCGGTCTTCGTCGGGGCCGTCGGTCCCTCGTCAGTTTTGTATTCTTTCCTGTCGAGTTCCTGAACGGGCTTGACGTTAGCCGCAACTGTCTGCGCGGGTGGGGAGGGTTTTGCCTGACTTGCCAGGGAGGCCTTCTGCCGATGAAAGGCAGGGACGTAAAGATAGACAACCACGGCCGCCGCCAGCAATGCGACAACCGCTACCAGCGCAACTCTCGGTTTTTTTTTAACCTCCGGCTGATTGCTGTAAGGGATGCCGGCCGGGTCCTTTTTTCTTTGTTCCTGCGCCTTTTTCAGGGCATCATGGATTATACTCATTTATATCCCGTTACTTTGCGTAAACTATTCGCGGAGTCAGAAATACGACAAGTTCGGTGTTACGCTTTTCTTCCGTGTCCACTCTGAAAAGCGGACCCAGCAGCGGAACCGAGCTCAGGCCTAATATGCCGGTGCGATCCTTAAACTTCCTTTCCTGTATCAAACCGGCGATGATCACCGTTTGGCCGTCCTTGATCCGTACGACCGTATCGGCCTCCCTCGTCGTAACCACCGGCACCCTGCCCTGAGAGTTAGGATTGGGTGAGTTGACATATCCCGAAATTGTTGAGTAAACGGGATGTATGCTGAGAATTATGTTACTGTTCTCATCAATCTGCGGAGTTACATCGAGGACTACACCGACATTCAAAAACTTGGGCGTGTAAGTGGCGACGGGGGTTGCAACTCCGCTGGTGTATGCGAGGGATTCGTCGAAATATACCTCCTGCTGAGTCGCCTTTATGACAGCTCTTTGGTTGTTGAGGGTCGATATCTTCGGGCTCGAAAGCACCTGCGTCTCGTACTGCTGTTGGAGCGCATCAACGTACGTATTGGAAATATTAAGTTCCCCCGATGAGGGAGATCCGACAAAGAAACGAAACATGGGCTGTGTGATGCTAAAATCCGCAGGTACAGGAAAAAACTGCGTGGCACTGATGTTGGCAAAACTTCCAACTCTCGCGTTGACAAGCTGCCAGTTGACACCCACACGCGACCCGGCGTTCAAGATAACCTCGACGATCTTCGCCTCGATCATTATCTGCCTGTGCATCGGGCCTTCAAGACTGTCGAGAAACAAGGACACCCGTTTGAGGTTCTTCGGGTAATCCGTCACCATTATGGTGAATGCCTGCCGATTGACCGAGGACTTTCCCTCTGCGGAAAGTATTGATTTCAGGTTATCTTCCAGGCTCTTCCACAGGTCAGATTCTGTCTCACTTTTTACCTCCAGGGTCTTGTCTTCCGAACTGGTGGTGCTTGCAGACGACCCGCTTCCGGAGGAAGTGCTTGTCGAACCTCCTTCTCTCCATGTAACCTTGCTTATCGCAGTCTTTTTTAAAGCAAGGTAATTTATTGTAAAGAGCTTCGTTTCCAGTTTGGGTTTTGAGACATAGACCGTCCTGTCTTCTATCTTAAAGGTATAGTTGAGAGGCTCAAGGATATATTCGAGGGCCTTTGCGAGGGTGACCTGTTTAAGGTCTACGGTGGTAAAGCCTTTCACATCGGGCTCGACAACAACGTTGTAATCGGTCTGCTTGGCGATGGCCCGAAGGATGTCCTTGACGTCCGCCTCGCGGAGCGAAAAGGAATAAAGGTCTTCCGCCTGCCTTGCGGTGACTTTTTGTGCCGTGTCAGCCTGGAACGAAATCGGGCTGGGAATGTCCGGAGGTTTCGACTGGGTCTTTCCATCCCGCACCTCTTGTGAATGCGAACAGGAAAGGAGGAAACCGAGCAAGACTAATGGGATCCACCTTTTTCTCATTTGGGCCTCTCAGTACTTTTTGGCTTGGCGGTAAGCGCCTCATCTGCAGCAACGGTATCTGCATCTGCAAGAACGAGGGTCCTCTTTGTTCCGCCCCGGGTAAGAACCACCATGTCCCTGCCTATTTCGACAACTTTTTCATTTCCTATCATGTCGCCCTTTTTGACGACGTCGCGGTCGATGACGGCCACCCTCTGGCTGCCCCGTTCGAGAATCGCGACAAGTCGTACGGCCGAACCATCATCCCTGCTCTTCTTTCCTTTAATAACGGGAAGTATGAAAGGATCGGATGCCCAGCCCATTCTCAGTTTATCGAATTGCGGTTTCGGCCTGGGTGCGACCGGTTCCGATTTCCCCGGAATCTCCGGAAGCGCCGCCTGCTGCCCGCCCGAAGACGGCTGGGCCGGTTGCGGCTCTGCCGGCTGTGTCTGGGCCTGAGCAGGCGGGGACACGGGCGCGGGACCCTTCGGCTTCTTCTTGCCAGTGAAAAAATGGATATATCCCGCCAGAAGCAGCATGACAACGCACAGGATAAGTATCGGCTTACTTACCTTCAAACGTTCTCTCCTTGAGCGCCTTGAATTCTATGACAAACCTGCCGGAGAGGACCGGATATTCCTTCTCATCGTAAGCAATTCGGGCCTTTCTGATACCCGCGAACGCCGTCTTTCCCGAAAGTTCTTCCAAAAATCTCCCCATATCAAGGAATTTTCCCTTAACACCCATTTCAAAGACGGGGTGAATTACGTTTTGCCGGGATGCCTCCATTGAACTATATTCCCCGTTCAGCCGCTCGAGGCTCATTCCTCTTGATTTAGCTGAATGGACGACGCCCGCCATGAATTGGCCCATCCTGTCGATGGTCGGGGCCTGGCTAAGAAACTCATCGTAGGATTTTTTTAATGAGGCCTGGGTTTGCACCTGTTGTGTCATGGTCAGCAGAGTGGTCTCTAATGCCTTCCGCTCCTGCAAGACTGCATTGAGTGAATTCTGTCCCCTGGTTGCCTGCGCGCTCATGGGCACGTACACTGCAAGTATCCAGACAAGGATGATCGCAACCGGGAGGCCTGCCAACCATATAAGGTTTTTATAGCTCATACTTGAAGCACCTCGCAGTCAGGGCAAATTCCATCACCGGCCTTCCGCGTACCGTCTTGCTCTCTTTACTCAATACCTCCACCTGGCGGATAAAACCTGATCCATTGAGCGATAAAACAAAGTCAAAAAGCTTCAGTTCAAGGGAATCCGCCTCACCGAAAACGTATCCCCTGAGTATCAGAGGATACTCGTCATCGCCGGCCTTCTGGCCTGCTTCCGGCTTCGCTTCGCTTGGTTTGACGGGCGGCGTACCGGCAGAAGAAGCCTGCTGGCCTTGCACGGAAGGCACAGCCGCCTCCGGTGCAAACTCGCCCCCGAATTCGATGGATTTTAGATAGATTCCACTCGGTGTCTTTGACGAAAGGTATTTCATGAGCGTTACGAAAGTGACGTCTTTTTTCTGGATCTCATTGCGTATGAACCCGATATCCTTCGGATCAATCGCCGCCGTCACGGTCTTAACCCCAAGGCTCTCCATGCCTTTCTTGATCTGCACCAGGGTGCCCTGTTCGGCCCTCAATCTCAAATCGGCATTTTTTGTCGTGCGCCACATACCGAGCGAAAGAAGCACCAGGATCGTTGCTATCGCCACCGTACCCATCATGGCGAAACGCTTGAAAATTTTGCTCGTTTCCCGCCTTTTGGCCCCTTCCGGAAGGAGATTGGGAAGAACATCCACGTTCATGCAGAGCGCCCGGGCAAGGATATATTTCTCTTCGATATTGTGCAGAGTTTCGAGGCGGTCCACCTGTTCCACGAGGGTCTCTTCCAGCTTCTCCATGAACCTCGGTATCTTCGCTCCCCGTCCGGTCACATACACCTGGGTGACGGCCTTGTCCGGATAATGCTGGTTATAGACACTGAAGGTCCGCTGGACCTCTCCGGCCAGCCGCTCGAAAGGTATTTTCAGGATCTCCGTCAGTTCCGCGTCGAAACCCCTTTCCCTCTTGAATTGCTCGGCCTCATCGAAGGAAAACCCGGGTCCGCTCATGAGGGCGTCGGAGAAACTTTCCGATGCCGTCAGGATCTCCCTGGCGAACATGAGGCGGCGGCCGTTGGCAATGTACAGACCGGTCTGCCTTCCACCCACGTCAACCACTGCAATCGAACGTTCCCCGACTTCTCCGAGGGTATAGACGTAGGCAAAGGCTATGTCTGTGACAAGGACAACGTCCCGGAAACCAGCCTGTTGAAATGTTGAATGAATCCGCTGAATGAAACCCTTCGAGGTCCCGACGAAAAGGACCTCGTCCTTCATGATCCCCTTCTCCTCAACCCTCCCGAGCATAACATGTTCGTACACCATATCATCGAGGGACATGGAAAGGACTTTTGCGGATGTCCAGTTAAGGGCCTCCCTCTGTTCCTTCTTCGGAAGGATCGGTATGGTAAAGGTTTTCTTGATGATATCAGGTGAAGAAATACCTACAGCCACTTCCAGATCCAATCCCTCTTTCATCCGAATATCTTCAAGGATCAATTTCAGATCTTCGAAGTCCCCTTTGTAGGGATAGTCGCCCTGGGACGCCATAATACTATTGCCCACCGTGCCTTTGCATCTCACGTATTTGACACTGACCGTCCCAATGTCTACACCGAGGATATCCAAATTCACTCCGTAAGAAATGGCAATAAACTGGTATTGGCTATATAACCACTAATAATATTAACTAGTTGTTGATGTATTCCGAGGTGAATGATTAATCTTTGATCATATCTTCTGATAATCCCCATAATTATAAATACTTTTATATGGTTTTCACAGAAATATGTCAACAGGAAAATAGCTGCCTGACTTCGGCGTAATCATTATCATTTACAGACGTTTCCCGGCCTTGTCAGGCAATATACAATTTCAGGAGAGAGCTGTATTATCTGGAGGCGCTGCCACGTTAACATGGGATGTGTTATGTGTCAGGGTCCACGCCGGTCCTTGACAAAGATACTATTGTAGTGTATTGTAGTGCAGAGGTGACAAAATGAGATCTGTCCTGTCGGTAAGTTTACCTGGCAACATGGCCGAGGAACTCGACGCCTATGCCAGGGAAACCGGTAGAAACAAAAGTGATATCGTCAAAGAATCGCTTGGGATTTTTCTCTGGGAAGCTCGATTCAAAGCTATCAAAAAACGGCTTGCCGGAAAAGCAAAATCCGCAAAGGTAATCACCGATGAAGATATCTTCAAAGTGGTATCTTGAAGGTAGTATTCGATACCAATATTCTCATCGCAGCCTTTCTCACTGAAGGAATCTGTTCCAAACTCCTTCTCAGAGCGCGCAAGAGAGAATGTGATCTGTTTCTGAGTTCGGACATTATGAGCGAGTTGGAGACGGTTCTGATAAAAAAATTCTCTCTTTCGGGCTCGGAAATTTCCGAAGTGCATTCTGTCATATCGGAAGCCTCGAAAGAACTGGTCCTGCAAATAGATCCCATTGCCCCTGTATGCAGGGATGCCGATGATGACAAAATCCTTGCCTGCGCACACAAGGTCGGTGCAGATTACCTTGTAACCGGCGATGAAGACCTCCTGGTGATCGGACAATACGGCACAACAAAGATCATCACCCCGAGGGATTTCGAATCGTTCTTCCCGGACTAAACCGGAACACCCCCCTGGTCCGTTACGATCAGGCTTTTGTGAGAGCAAAAAGGTTACGCAGTTCTCTATCCGACATCTCTGTCAGCCACCGTTCCCCTGTGGCAACAGTCAGGTCGGCAAGTTCCCTTTTCGCCTTGATCATCTCGTCAATCTTTTCCTCAAAGGTACCCAGAGTGATCAGACGGTGGACCATGACATTTCTTTTCTGTCCGATCCGATATGTTCTATCCGTTGCTTGCTCCTCCACTGCGGGGTTCCACCAGAGGTCATAGTGGATCACATTAGACGCTGACGTAAGGTTGAGCCCCGTACCGCCAGCCTTGAGGGAAATGATCATGATGTTGTGGATGCCATCCTCCTGAAAAGAGTCTACCATTGCATCCCTCTTTTTCCTCGTCAGCCCTCCGTGAAAAAAGAGGGCTTCTTCACCGTGTTCGCTCCCTATGATCTCGGCGAGGATGTCGCCCATCTCCCTGTACTGGGTAAAAATAAGCGCCTTCTCCCTCACGTTCAGGATCTTTTCTGTAAGCTCTATAAGCCTTTCCGTTTTGCCGGAAAGATTCTTATCTGCCCTGCCCTTTTTTGAGAAATGGGCAGGGTGGTTGCAGATCTGTTTGAGAGAGGTTATAAGGCTGAATATAAGCCCCTTCCTCTCGATGCCTTCACTCTCTTCTATGACTTTCATCGTATTCTTGACGACCTGCCGGTAAAGGGCCGATTGTTCTTTCGTCAGATAGCAGTACTCCTCGAAGACGAGTTTCTCGGGGAGGTCATCGATGATCGTCCTGTCGCTCTTAAGCCTCCTCATGATGAATGGGCCCGTAGCCGCCTTCAGTTTTTCGATCTGTTCCCTGTTACGGTATTTCTCGATGGGGAGTGCGAACTTCTGTTGAAACCCGCTCATATGGCCGAGATACCCTTTATTGGTAAAGTCAAAGATGCTCCAGAGTTCACTGAGCCTGTTTTCGACGGGTGTGCCGCTCATGGCGATGAAAGCCCGGGCTTTCAGCAATTTCACCGCCCTGGTCTGGTCCGTATCGGGGTTCTTGATGTTCTGGGCCTCGTCGATGATGACAACGGGCCACTCGAAAGCACTTAACTTTGACAAATCCCGTCGCAACGTGCCGTATGTGGTAATGACAAGATCGCTCTCTATCTCGTCCATTTTTCGCTCCGCGCCATGATATACAACACAATCCATTGTGGGGGCAAACCGTGCGCACTCCTTCAGCCAGTTGCCCACAAGGGTCGTTGGACATACAACAAGAGCAGGCGTGGTGAGGGCTTCTCTCTCTTTGAGGGCGAGAAGCAGTGCGATAACCTGGATCGTCTTGCCCAATCCCATATCATCCGCAAGACAGGAACCGAAACCTTTCGTCATATTCGAATAGAGCCATCGATAGCCCCGCTCCTGATACGGCCTCAGATTACCATTAAGCGAGGAGGGGATGGCTACATCCTCAATTCTCCCGATATCATCGATGATCCTTTTCAGCGCCTCATCGGGGCTGAAAACAACGCCCCCCGATTCGCCGGTGAGGGCCGCCTGGAGCGTCTCCATGGGAGTAAGCTGTTTAATGGGTCTTGCGAGTCGATCCATAATCCCTTTTACCGCATCAGGATCCAGGAGGACGTATTGGTCGCGGAACTTGACGATTCTCCCTGCAGACTTCGCTAATTTGAGGAACTCCGCCTCCGACATTTTTATGTCTCCGATGGCGACCTCCCAGGTGAAATTGAGGAGACCCTCGAGAGAAAGAAATGTTTTTCCCCGCTCTTTGCCCTTGAAGGCGGCTTTGATTGTCGGCCTCGGTTTTGCCAACCTTTGCAGTTCCCTGGGGACAACGATTTTGATGCCGAGCATATCGAAAATCTCCGAGGTGGCCGTCAGGAATGCTGCCATTTGGTCTGCGTCAAGGGCGCAGCTGCCGGTACCCCTGCTATTCAATATGTCCTTGAGGGGAGCAAAGTACTGGCCGGCAAGGGCAATCTGTCTTGACACATCGGTCCGCAGGAGCGCTACAGGATGGGAAAATAGCGGTTCCTTTCCGTCGAAGAGGGCCGATAAAGATACGGTAGAGGAAAGGACATCTTTCTTGTTTTCTACATCAATATGGAGATTGAATTGATCCGAATCGGCAAACTCAATACGTATCACCGGTGATATGTCGTGCTTTCGTATGGAAAGCCGCGCGAGCCAGTCGGAAACACTCTTCCCGGTCTGCTGCTCCTCAAATACCCGGGCATGGTAGGCGGCACCCCAAAAAAAAGCGTCAAGAAGCTTGTCGTATGCAGGTTGTACCTTCTTGTGCAAACCATTGATAAAGGCCGTAATCATAAGGGAAAGGATATCAATCAAACCTTCCCTTTCCAGAACGCTGTTGTCAACGGTTCTTATGCAGAAGACAGGAGGCATGAGGTCTTTGAGTTGCTTCAGGGCCGTCTCGATTTTTTCACTGTGGATGAGGGGGATATATCGGATAGTAAAATTACCCCCCTCTTTCTGGATAACCTCCGGGAGATACGATCCGGACCGGATAAAAGAGAGGGCAACAGAGGTGGATATGTTGAAAAATCGCGTGGAAGAGGTGTTGTTCTCTGAATCTGTGGCGAAGGGAAGTCGCACGAAGAGGTCAAAAGCCCTGTCAAAGGGGACGAGACAACCCCGCTTTTTTTTCAGGCCAAGCTTCTTACCTTCCGGCACAGGGATTTTAACCGTGGTTGTCTTACCTTCCATTCCATCGAAAGAACCGGATGGAGGCGTCACAAAAACCGAATAGCCGTGAACCCCGCAGATCAGGTAGATATTTGTATGTCTGAAGTTCAGGCCGTTGTCATCCACAATGTTCAGGGAATCAACGGCATTGCCCGCCTGTTCATAGGCCGCAAGCAGTATACTTTTGAAATCCCCCGCAGAATAAAAAAGCGGTGAGTCGGGCAGAAGGGAAAAAAGAGCGTCCACGTTGAGAGGAGGAAAGGCAAGATCCAGATCATTTTTATCTCTTCCGTCGTCCGACACGGCAGAGCTGTTTTGATATCCGGCCTCCACCCTGTCAAAGGGGACGAAGTAGTCTCTCCTCAGGACAATCCCCTCAGTGCTTTCCGCCAGCACAATCCCACTGGCCCGGCAAAGATCCTCCGTTGCCATGCCCCTGAGGTTGAAAAGCAGAAAGGGATTCTTATCGATTTCGTTGGCGATGATGTAATATACCGCCGCCAGGTGTTTGCACGGGTTTGCCCAGTCAGGGCAGGAACAGTGGGCGGTTATGTCACGCCAGTCCTCAGGAAGAAGAGATATCTTTTGCTCCGCCAGGAGAGGTAGAAGCGCGTGGGGCAGTGTACCGAGGCTGAGATCGGTGGCGATGGCAACGTTGTCGGCAATCAGCTTCCTGATTCGTGTTTTGGCTGTAGCGCTGAATTCCCTGAGCCTGATATTGACGCGATAAGGTCGTGGGCGTGAACCCCGAACGGTGGCCGTCACGTCCGTATCATCCATATTTATATCAAGGACACTCCCATTATTTGCATATCTCCGCCCTCTGGGGAGACGGTTCGTGTTGTAGTCGATCCGCTCCATAGCCTCCACCCAGGCGTTGCCCCACCACGTCTTCCCAAAAGGCCTTTTTTGACGCGTTACCCTTTTACCCATCACCGTTCTTCCAATCCAAGGGGACGTTCTTAAGAAAGTAATTAACTTTCAATAGAGCTTAAGCCCTTTCTTTCGGACGATATCCCTCCCCCTTCTCACCGCATAGCCTATCGCCGGTTCGGATATCGCAAAACGTATCGCCAGTTCTATTAGCGAAGTTTCCAACTCCTGCACTGCCCAGAAGCAAAAAACGCTTCTGGCCTCAACAAGTTTTTTATGTCTTCCCCGGGTATAGAGGTCTTCACGGGACATATCATAAAGGTCGCAGATCTTTTTCTCTACGGCCACGATATCCAGACCCGATTGTTTCATTTCGTAGCGCCGGGTCATCTTTTGCTCTGCCCGAGCAAGTATGCCCATGACAAATGACGTGTCGCCAAGGATACGCTCGTCACCTTTCATCGGGCCATCGCGTATCAAGTTCTTCGCTTCTTCCCATCCTCCGAGACTCCGTACCAGGCCTCCACCCACAAGTTCGGGCCTCCGGCCCCGGGTACTTCCCGATCTTACAAATTCTAGATAAAATGCCCTGGCCTTAGATGAATTCGCACCGAACAGGGAAAGGATGGCACCCGCGTTCTGCCATTCACATTTTCTGTTGTCGAGAAGAACCGCATGGCCTGACCAGGGGTAGAGGCAAAGAGACTCAAAGTCCAGCACAATACCGGCTCGGAGCGGATTGAGGTGAATGTAGCGGACTAATTCCTTCAGGTACGGGTCCTCCTGGCAGATGATCGAGCGGTAACGGTTCTGGAAAAGATGCCCCGAGCGTTTGTGCCTGCGGTTGAATGCGGTGGCATAACCGGTCAGGAGCCGTGCCATAAACGTTGAAAGGGGAACGTCGCCGGTACGAAGCAGCATGTGGACGTGGTTGGACATGAGCGACCAGGCATAGCAGGAAGTCTTCGTCTCAGGAATCAGGATGGATAAGCGTTCGAGAAAGTCTTTTCTGTCGGAGTTGTTGCTGAAGATCGGCTTCTTTTCGATGCCTCTTATAATGACGTGGTGGAGAACACCGGCTGCATCAAGGCGGGCGTGTCGCGGCATGGCATAATGGTATCACCGAGAGGAACGAGGGTCAAGAGTTTCTTACTTTCTTAAGAACGTCCCATACTTCTATATGCGAAGAGGAAGACAATCGTTG
>DIFE01000146.1 GCA_002418985.1 Deltaproteobacteria bacterium UBA5756 | reverse complement strand
ACGTGTAGAGGAGCGGCGAAAGGAGCCGTTCGTGAAGCTCCGCTTTGAGAAATTGACCGGGCGCCCGCCTGTGGTCCGTATGAACGCTCGTAAAGATAAGGCGCGCGTTTGAGGAGCTCATGCGCCGCAGTTCTTCTTTTTCTTTGAAACTCTGAAACTTTGGAACTTTGGAACTGTGAAACGGTTCTTCTTATTTGCCTATGACACCCTTTACCTTCCTGATCTCTTCTATCCTCCGGTTCCTGTCGCTGATGTAGGGGATGATCATTTCGACTTTGTTGGTTCTGGGGTTGACGACAACTGACTTCGGTATGAACTTTCCTGCAGCCGGGGAATTCATCGCTTTTATGACATCCCGGGGGATTCTTGCCGAATCGTTCCTTGAAACATAGATGATGAGGGCATCGCCCTTGAGCTCCCCTATCACGTCCAGCGTCGCCGCCCTGGCCAGACCACAGGAACTGGTCTCGTCGGAATAGATGAAGACCATCGGGACATTGGTTGATCTTGCCTTGTCCTGCGCTTCCTTCAATGAACCTATCCTGTACACTTCGGGAGGCAGGGAAAAACCCGCGAAGGAAGCCGCGGCCCAACACGTCAGGATGCAGAACGCCACCGAAGCAATACACAATCCCCTTTTCACGCCACCCTCCTTGTCCGGCATGGACCAATAGTATCACCGGCAAACCGCGAGGTCAATGAGTGAGACAGGTTCGCCGGGGTCACTTTTTTCCACCTGTCTTCAAAGACCACGGAACCTGTGGTGTCGAGACCCGCCGGGGTCATCGCCACATAACCGTAGTCATTGTTTTGATGACAAATTACCGCGCTGAAAATTCTCGAAAACACTGTAGCTCTGACCATGACCGATATTCCCGTGATTGAGAGATCTCGGGAAATCCTTTATGCCCCAGGAGGCACCTGCAACATCCTCGCGGGACTCCACAATACTGCCGAGACCACCGCGTGCGCCGCCAGGATGAGAAGACGCAGCACCCCATAGATCGCAATCTTTCGCCATACGGAAATTATGCTGCCCTTTTTTGCGTGATTCAATACAAGTCACTCCGCAATAAATTACCAAATGATGAGTAAGTTTGAAGGTCTTTATCGCCGGACATATTCTGAGGAGAGGGATTTCATCGATGCCGGCGGATTCATGTCGGCCTGCCGGACAAAAACATCGAGTCGATCGGGTATTCAGGCCGGTATTTCAGCGTTGCCGATAATATCGCCCCTCTTGCCGCCGATCTTCCGGACACTCGCAATCCTCCATACTCAAAGGGCTTGAGCATCAAGGATCGCTATATCGATCAGGAGCACATCTATCCTATATCTTATGGTCTTCCCGTATCAGCGCCCTAGGGCCGCCGGACAGGCTGGAATTCCAGTTCTTGGGCGGTTCTATTTCGTTGAGTCTATCGAGCTGGCTTATGTCTTTGAGCCTCTTGTAGATGAGCTGCCATGCGCAGGGTCTGTCCGGCCGCACCTCACACCTGTCTTCGCGGGAACCCCCGCATGGTCCATTCATCATACGCTTGGCGCAACGGGTAATGGGACAAATGCCGCCGTATTTGTGCAGGACGCAGGTGCCGCAGGCGGCGCACTTTTCCGTCCACACGCCGCGCTCTTCCAGGATGCCCAGGAAAGTCGTGTTGAGTCCGGCGTAAACCGGTTTCTCGGGAAAACGCTCGGCAATCGCCTGGACCCCGGCACCGCATGCCGTCGACAACACGGCGTCGGCTTTCTCAATGGCTTCCACGGCCTGCTCGATGAAGATGTTGTCACACTGGCGCTCGATGGTGAGTTCATCGATTTTGAAGTCGAGGCTGTGGACACGGGACGCAATACGCAGCGCCGATGATATGATACTGACCTCCCGCTCGCCTCCGGACAGGCACACCGTCACGCAGGTACCGCAGCCCAGCACCAGTATATTCTTGTGTGGTCTCAAGATATCGACAAGTTCAGGAATGGTTTTTCTTTCGGCAACTATCATTGTATTGCTCCTGTCTGTTCTTTGTTTGCATCTTTTCTGATTATCTTCTTCACGGGGGAAGGACCCAGTTTGGTGACGGTTTCCACCATTTCGCGGACATACTCGGCAAATTGCTGGGAACCGGCGGCGCTCACATTGACCATTCGCAGCCGCTCGGGCTCCAGGCCCGCTTCCTCCAGCAAACGTCTGGCGGTATTTACCCGGCTCTTCGCCAGGTAATTGCCTTCCTTAAAGTGGCAGCTGCCTTCTTCGCAGCCGGCGACCAGCACGCCGTCGGCACCGGCCTCAAAGGCCTTCATGAAGAAATTGATCTCCAGTCTGCCGGTACATGGCGACCTGACTATGCGGATGTTGGGCGGATATTGCAAACGCCCTGAGCCGGCCAGATCCGCGGCGGCATACGCGCAATAATGGCAGCAAAAAGCCACGATTACCGGTTCGGAATTATTTGCGTTCATAACCATTTTCCTTATTTCGGTGCGGATTCGGCATTACCGCCCTCACTGAATTCCGTTAATAAAGCCTGCAGCATACCCTCGAACTGATCGGACTCGAAATTTCTGAGCTGGATGGCCTCCGCCGGGCATTCCGAGACGCATATGCCGCACCCCATGCAGGCTGCAGCGGCAATCTCCGCCTTGCTGTTAACATTGACGAAGGGAGCATGGTAAGGACAGGCCCTTACGCAGGTCATACAGGAAACGCATTTCTCCTGATCGACGCTGGATACCTGCCCGCCGACCTCGAGCTGGGTCTTGGAAAGGATCGTCGCCGCCCGGGAGGCAACCGCCCGTGCCTGCGAGATATTCTCGTCGGCCATCTTCGGTGAATGGGCGAGTCCGCACAGGAAGATGCCTTCGGTGGCGAAATCGACGGGCCGCAGTTTAACGTGGGCTTCCACATAAAAGCCGTCGGCGTTCAAGGGCACCTTGAGCATATCCGCCAGCTTGCGGTTGTCCTTCGGGGCATCGATACCTGTGCTGAGCACGATGGTATCGGTCTCGATCTCCACCGGTTCCGGGAAGTCGGGGCTTCTCACCGTAACCAGATCATGATTACCGGAAATCGCCGGCGGTTCTCCTTTTTCGTATCTCATGAAGATAACGCCGGCTTCACGGGCCTGTTTGTAGTATTTTTCCCTGAACCCGTAGGTGCGAATATCGCGGTACAAAACGATGACAGTGGCGTCGGGATTCTGCTTTTTCAGTTTCAGGGCATTCTTTACCGCCATGGAGCAGCAAATGCGGCTGCAATAGGGCCTTTCGTCGTTGCGTGAACCGGCACACTGTATCATTACGATGTTGCGGTTGGCGGAAGAGAATGTGCCTGCTGCAAGCGCTGTCTCCAAATCCGATTGAGTAATGATATTGGCCGACTGGCCGTACTGGAAATCAGTGGTGGCCGCCGCGCCGGCGCCCGTGGCGACGACGATCGCACCGCATGGCACGGTGGTCTCCCCGCCCGACTCGTTGAGGGTCACCTGGAAATCACCGACGAAACCGGCGACGTTCTTTACTTCACAATTCATGTGCAGGACGATATTGTCGTTATTCCGGACACGGTCGACCAGGGCCGTGAGAAGTCCGCCGACGTCTTCATGTTCCAGCGTGTAATTCAGATCGAGGAAATTGCCGCCCAGTCTATTCGACTTTTCGATGAGGTGGGTCTCGAATCCCTGTTCGGCAAGGGCGAGGGCTGCCGTCATACCGCTCAAACCGCCGCCGATGACGAGGCCATTCTGCACGACATCGGAGTAAGAGCCTTGTAATGGAGCCAGTCTCTGGGCCCGGGCCACAGACATCCTGACGAGATCGATGGCTTTCTCGGTGGCTTTTTCCGGCATCGTCGAGTGCACCCAGGAGCATTGATCGCGAATGTTGGCCATCTCGAACAGGTACTGATTCAGGCCCGCTTTACGCAGGGTATCCCGGAAAATAGGCTCGTGGGTGCGCGGCGTGCAGGAGGCCACGACAACACGGTTAAGCCGGTTTTCGCGAATGGTGTCGCGGATAGTGTCGAGGCTGGTATCGGAACAGGTGAACAGTGTGTGGGTGGCAAAGATAACGTTCGGTTCCCGGGCTGCGGCGTCGACCACCTTTTCCACGTCCACCACGGAAGCGATGTTACGGCCGCAGTGGCAAATGAAAACACCGATCCGGGGTTCTTCGTCGGTGACATCGTGTTCATCGGGATAGACCGCCGTGGTGATCAGCGTGTTGCGTGCGGAGGCCAGGAGTTCCATGGCCATCGAAGCCGCGGCACTGGCCTGCGTCACCGTCTCCGGTATGTCCTTGGGCTCCTGAAAAGCACCGCAGACAAAAACTCCCGGACGGGAGGTGTTCAAAGGAGTGAATCTGTCGGTAGCACAGAAACCGTATTCATTCAGCTCTATACCCAGACGCCTGGCGGCATCCACGGCTGCCAAACCCGGTTCCATGCCGACGGACAGGATAACCAGGTCGAAGTCTCTTTCCTGCAATTGACCGGCTTCGTTATAGAATGTCGTCCTTAAGTCTTTTGTACCGGGCATCTGGATGATGCGGGAGGGTATGCCCTTGATGTAATCGACACCCTGCTGTTTTGCCCGCTCGTAATACTGGTCGAAGTCCTTGCCATAGGCCCGGATATCCATGTAAAAAATGGTCGCTTCCAGCCCTGGCAGGTGATCGGCGGCGATCATCGATTGCTTCGTCGAAACCATGCAGCATACGGAAGAACAATATTCATTGCCGCATCGAGTGTCCCTAGAGCCAACGCACTGGATCCAGGCCACACGTTTGGCCGGATTGCCGTCGGACCGCCTGATAACATGGCCGTCGAAGGGCCCCGAAGCGGAGAGCATGCGCTCGAACTGGACGCTGGTGATGACATTGGGGTACCGGCCATAGCCGTATTCGCCCTTCTTGACGGCATCGAACTCTTCAAAACCGGGGGCGAGAATAACGGAACCGACATCAAGCTCGATTATCTTTTCCGTCATCGAATGGTCGACGGCGTACTGCTCGCAGGCGGCAACGCACAACTGGCACTCGGAACACAGGGCGCAGTTGAGACAACGCTCGGCTTCCGCCAGGGCAGCTTCTTCGGTCAGGCCCCCTTCAACCTCGGCAAAATTCCCGGCACGCCGGGAAACGGGCAGTATGGCCTGCTCGGCCCGGGGGTTCTTTCCCCTGCCCCTGGTTTCAGGAAGCATCTCGGGAGCGATCGGCCTTACGGTAGACTCGAAGCGTCCGGACACCATGTCCTCGCCCCTCAGATACCGGTCGATCGATTCCCCGGCCCGCTTGCCTGCGCCGACAGCGCCGATAACGGTAGCGCTGCCCGGAATATCGTCACCACCGGCAAATACACCTTTTACGGATGTTTCCAGGGTGATTTTGTCTACCTTGTAAAAGCTGCCCTCGGTTGCCGCGCCCATTTTCCCGAGGGAATCCCTGTCGATGGCCTGACCGATAGCGACGATGACCCGGTCGGCCTTTAGTGTCGTTGTTTCATTCTCGTTATAGACGGGGCTGAATCGCCCGTTTTCATCGAACACTCTTGTGCAGCGTTTCAGCTCGACGGCGTCAACCGTCCCGTTTCCGAGAATACGCTTCGGGCCCCAGCCGTTCAGGATCCTGATATTCTCTTCCTGTGCGGCGGCAACCTCCTCGGGCAGGGCCGGCATCTCGTAATGCGCCTCCAGACTCACCATCTCCACGGCATCCGCTCCGAGCCGCATGGCGCTGCGCGCCACATCGACGGCAACGTTGCCTCCGCCGATTACGACCACCTTGCCTTCCAGTCTGGGAGGGTTCTCCTTGTTTCCCGCCTGGCGCAAAAAGTCCAGTCCGTAACCGATACCGGTTTTACTCTCGCCCTCAACGCCCAGCGACCGGCTGCTCTGGGTACCGACACTGAGAAAAACGGCCTCATTTTCCCGGCGCAGTTGGTCCATGGAAATGTCGATGCCGATCCGGGTGTTATAGGCGAATGTAACGCCCTTGCGGCGGATAAGTTCCACCTCATAGTCAAGAACATCCTTCGGCAAACGGTAGGCGGGGATGCCCCATCGCAGCATGCCGCCGGCCGCTGATGAAGCCTCATACACCGTCACCGCATACCCCCGGTCCGCCAGGTCGGCGGCAGCGGTAAGTCCTGCAGGTCCGCCGCCGACGACGGCAATCTTCCTGGCACCCGCTGGCGGATTAACCTCGTCGGGAAGGGCCAGCTCACCGGACCTGACCATGTTCATTTCCTGATCGGAAGCGAAACGCTTCAACAACCTGATGGAAACGGCTGAATCGATTTCGTTGCGCGTACACTCAGTCTCGCAGGGATGGGTGCAGACCCGCCCGCAGATGGCGGACAGAGGGTTTCGCTCCCGAATGAGGTTGACGGCTTTCAGGTATTCCTTCTTCCTGATCAACTGAACATAGCCCTGAACGTTGACGTTGGCCGGGCACGCCACTTTGCAGGGTGAGTGACCGCTCTTGAGTATACCGAACTTGTTGGGCGTCGCCTGGGCGTAGAGCTTGGCTATCGCCTTTCTCGTGCCCATGTCACGGTCGAATTCATTAGGCACGTTTACCGGGCAGACATCCGTACACTGGCCGCAGGCGGTACATTTGGCTTCATCGACATACCGGGGAGAGACCTTGACTGTGGCCTTGAAATTACCGGGCTCTCCTTCCAGACCGACGAACTCGGAAAGGGTGAGTATCTCAATATTGATATTACGGGCACATTCGACCAGTTTGGGCGATACAATACAGGTGGCACAATCACCGGTCGGGAATGTCTTGTCAAGGTGGGCCATCATGCCGCCGATGGCCGCATCGCGTTCCACAAGGTAAACTTTGAATCCCGAATCGGCAAGGTCGAGGGCCGCCTGAATGCCGGCGATACCAGCGCCCTGAACCAGAACGGCGCCTGTTAGTTTCTTTTGGCTTTTATCCATATCGTAACCTTAAATTGTCTCCAATTATCCCTTAACGTTTTGACGAGACCGCTTTCTTTGCCGCCTTCAATACGGCTGCCGGGCTTACCATGAGCTTGTCAAATCCGAGTTTTTCAGGTGGAATACCAAGGGCGAGACCGAGTAACTGCGTAAGATAGATAACCGGCATATTGTATTTCCTGCCGAGGAGCTTCTCCATATCGGCCTGTCTCACATCAAGGCTGATCTGGCACATGGGACAGGCGACGACAATACACTCGGCGCCGGCCGCCTGTGCCATCTCAATGACAGCGGCCGACCGGCGGACGGTAATCTGCGTCCGCGTAAGGTTTTGCATGCCGCCGCAGCAATCCACCTTTCCCGACCATTCGACATTCTCTGCGCCCGTCACATCGATCAGACGCTCCAGGATAGTAGGGTTCTCGG